>JADJLJ010000002.1:587500-931418 GCA_016710165.1 Chitinophagaceae bacterium
CTCCACGAGCCCGGTGAAATTGTAGTATCGGTGAAGATGCCGGTTACCCGTCACGGGACGGAAAGACCCCATGAACCTTCACTACAACTTTGCATTGATTTTGAATTTTTGATGTGTAGGATAGTTGGGAGACTTTGAAGTGGTGTCGCCAGGCATCATGGAGTCGTTGTTGAAATACCAACCTTTAAACATTTAGAATCTAATCCCGAATGGGAAACAGTGCATGGTGGGTAGTTTGACTGGGGTGGTCGCCTCCTAAAGTGTAACGGAGGCTTGCAAAGGTTCCCTCAGTACGGTTGGTAATCGTACATAGAGCGTATTAGTATAAGGGAGCTTGACTGTGAGACTTACAAGTCGAGCAGGGACGAAAGTCGGCTAAAGTGATCCGGCGGTTCTGTATGGAAGGGCCGTCGCTCAAAGGATAAAAGGTACTCTGGGGATAACAGGCTGATCTCCCCCAAGAGCTCATATCGACGGGGAGGTTTGGCACCTCGATGTCGGTTCGTCACATCCTGGGGCTGGAGAAGGTCCCAAGGGTTCGGCTGTTCGCCGATTAAAGTGGCACGTGAACTGGGTTCAGAACGTCGCAAGACAGTTCGGTCCCTATCTGTGATGGGCGCTAGTAAATTGAAAGGACATGACCTTAGTACGAGAGGACCGGGTCGTACACACCGCTGGTGTATCTGTTGTGCCGCCAGGTGCAGTGCAGAGTAGCTATGTGTGGCCAGGATAAACGCTGAAAGCATCTAAGCGTGAAACCTTCCTTAAGATGAGTTTACTTTTAAGGGTCGTCAGAGACTATGACGTTGATAGGCTACAGGTGTAAAGGTGGTAACATCAAAGCCGAGTAGTACTAATTGCCCGTAAGCTTTATTTTTTATTTTGTTTCCCCCATCCCCTAAAGGGGAGAAGGAAGACACAATAATCATAATCAATTACTCTGTTAAACTTCTTATCCCAATATGTCACCTTATTGTTATGGTGAATGATAAATGCCGAATGTTAAATGAAAGTCTCATTCAATATATAGCATACAACATTCAACATGATTAAGATCTTATGGTGGTTTTGCCGAGGGTGTTCACCTCTTCCCATACCGAACAGAGAAGTTAAGCCCCTCATGGCCGATGGTACTGCACAACAATGCGGGAGAGTAGGTAGCTGCCATATTCATTTAAAGAGCCTTTCAGTTAATTCTGGAAGGCTTTTTTATTTTATGTATGTGGGTAAAATCACAGAGAAGTTAACCCGCCGGTGGTGGCCGATGGTATTGCACAACAATGCGGGAGCCCGAAAGTTATCGGATAAAATCCGGTAACTGCCATACCTGCCTGCCGGCAGGTTCATTTAAAGCCTTTCTGGAAAAGGGGTGCTTATTTATTTTGAGGATTTGAAGAATGAATAATGAACAAGGAATGCAGATCGGAGGATTACTTCGGAATTTGATTTGTCCCGGAGAGAACCGGCTGATGTTGCAGTAGAAAGAACGAATTTTGGGTTACTTATTCATATTATTCTCTATTCTTTTATCCGGGATGAACCATATAACAGCCACTGCAACATAAAGTGAAAATCCGATCCATGAGTTCAGAAAAGAAAAGCCAATTCCCAGTGCGTAGAGGATTATAGAGATGATTCCCTTTCGGTCTTTACCTAAGGCCTGCGCCAGGGCAGAATCTTTTCCATGTACATTGGTAAGGCAATGCGCTAAAATATAGTAAGCGATCGCAGCCATCAGCAATACAACACCATACAGCACCACCGGCCAGAAACTGAAGTTATTCTCACCCATCCAGGCAGTGGTGAACGGAATGAGTGAAAGCCAGAATAAGAGATGGATGTTTGACCAGAGCACCGTACCTGTTACTTTATGTACTATATGCATTAAGTGATGATGGTTGTTCCAGTATATACCCAGGTATATGAAGCTGAGCACATAACTGATGAATACCGGAAGCAGCGGTTTCAATGCTGCCAGCTCGCTGCCATGCGGAACTTTCATTTCCAGTACCATGATGGTGATAATGATGGCAAGTACTCCATCACTGAATGCTTCTAACCTTCCTTTTCCCATACGTTAATGATCTAAGGGTGCAATATAGTTTCAGCCATCCAAATTTATTGATTCAAAATAAAAATCCTTCCGGGGTGACCGAAAGGATTTTAAAAATGAGGTTATTTGTATGAATTAATAATCCCTGTTGTAACCACCACCACCGCCGCCGCGGTTTCCACCACCATAACCGCCACCGCCACGGCTTCCGCCACCGTAACCGCCGCCGCCGCTGCGTTTCTTGTAGCCGCCACCACCGCCTTCGCCCTGGGGCCTTGGCTGTGATTCGTTAACGATCAGTTTCCTGCCCTGTACTTCTGTTTCGTTCAGGTTGGCAATAGCAGCTTTTGCTGCTTCATTGTCTTCCATTTCAACAAAACCAAAGCCTTTACTGCGGCCATTCATTTTGTCTTTGAGGATTTTTGCACTGGTAACACTGCCGTACTGTGTGAATAGGTTCATTAAATCATCATCAGTCATTGACCAACTCAGATTTCCAACATAAATGTTCATTGTAAAACTTTTTGATAAATAAATATAATAATACTATAATGACTTAGTTGTAACAATGAACTGAACCTGACTTCTAATAAAGCTACTTCAGCCAATAGCAAAAAACTAAAACCATTAATCGCTATAAAGATAGGGGGCTTTTCTGATTAATGAAATTAATTTTTAACTTTTAAACCGGTTAACCGTGGGGATCGATACAGTTATCTGAATAACAGCACTTTTTGCCACGGAAAATATATTAATATAGGACATTTTTACCTGCGGGGCAATAAAAAAAGCCTGGTGAAGACAGGCTTTTTTACTATTTGTTCGGATGACTCACTCGGCTACCACTTCAAAATCAACTTCTGCTTCGTTTCCGTTCCCGAAATCAATTTTTGCCTTGTAGGTACCCAATTCTTTCACTTCATCAATGATCGAAATGCGGCGGCGGTCGATCTCGTATCCTTTCTGGTCTTTGATCGCCCGTGCGATCTGAACAGAGGTTACGCTGCCAAATATCTTCCCACTGGTACCGGTTTTTGCACCGATCTTCAGTGCTCCTTCTTTTAAAACAGATATCACGCTGTTTAATTCCGCCAATAATTTGGCTTCTTTTTTAGCCTGTTGCTTCTTTTTTTCTTCCATCATTTTAATGTTGGAAGGACTGGCTTCAACAGCGAATTTCTGGGGAATAAGATAATTACGACCGTAACCATTCTTAACAGTAACCAATTCGTTAACGCCACCTAAATTGTTTACATCCTGTATTAATATTACCTGCATCGTTTTGCATTTTTACCCAATCTCGCCAAAGGCGAGACTTTCTCTATTTAAAGGTTAGGGTGGTTAAAAAAATTATTTTAAAAGATCCGTAACGTATGGTAAAATAGCCATTTGACGGGCTTTTTTTACGGCATCGCCTACTTTACGCTGGAACTTAAGCGAGTTCCCGGTAATGCGGCGTGGCAGCAGTCTGCCTTGTTCGTTGATGAATTTTTTCAGAAATTCTGCATCCTTATAATCGATATAGTGGATACCCATTTTCTTAAAGCGGCAGTATTTCTTCGGGCGTTTCTCCTGCTTGATGGCAGTAAGATATTTTATTTCATTTTTTGCCATGATTATGCCTCCGCTTTTTCTGGTTCAGAATGTTTTACGCCACTTCTCTTTTTTACATTGTACTCAACGGCGTATTTGTCGAGTGCAGTGAACATGTGACGCATCTGTGATTCGTCACGTAAAAGTTGAATTTTCAACTTTTCATTGAAGCTGGATGGCGCTTTATACTCCATTACCCAATACAAACCGGTTGTTTTTTTGGCAATGGGATAGGCCAGCGATTTTAGTCCCCAGGGATTCAAGTGCAATACCTCACCTCCGTTTTCTGTAACGAGGTCGGCATATTTTTTCTGAGCGGCTTTAAATTCTTCGTCAGACAGCACAGGGGTAAAAATCACCATCAATTCGTAGTTGTTCATTTCCCTGATTGATTTTTTGTTAAAAATGTTGTTTAATAACCGTTTTTTGAACGGGCAGCAAAGGTAGGACTTTATCAATTAAAAATGAAGAATTAATGAATTAAAAATGAAGCTTTTTTGGTACCAACCCCGGTATTTCAATTTGGCTTCAGTGGCGTTGCAATCCCTTCGTCTTCAATACATATGGCCACATTTCTAACCCTACTATCAATTCAGCCTGTACACCGGGTACCTGTTATGCCCCGGTTCGTAATAGGGCGAATTTTTATATATGAAGTCTAATTGGGCAGAACCATTGGCGGCAAATTTTGGATCTGCCGCTTTTTTCTCTTCCAGCCTGGTTTTGAGGGCCGGATCATTTTTCAATACTTCGGCAGCCAGGTCATCCCACCGGTAATCACTGTATCCTTCTTTTTGCTGCAGGATGGCATCAAAAAAATTCCAGGCAAAGAAACTGTCATCACCGGTGGGTTCCAGCATCTCAACCAGATAACGGTTTGCCGGTTGATCCAGGGGAATAAGATAATCTCCCTTAAGGAATTTTATCTTCTGCTTTTTAACAGATGTTTTCACAGCCGAATTCTTATGATGTTTTTCATAAGGACGGGGAGCGGATCTGTAATCCTCGATCCTGTATGCTTCTACTTCTATGACCGTATCCCTGGGGAATTGCTTAACGGTCACGTTATTGAGTTTAAGCAGGTCCACCACAGCGCTCCATCCCTGCGGTATGATATAGGCATCCGGCCTGTTTATAAAATCAGCGGGATTGAATGCGTTGAAGAACCTGACCTGTTTGGTAAAAGGTTTGCTGCGGTCGTAATACATCCTGTTAACACCGGTGGCATCACTGGGTTTGAACGCCTGTTCATATCCTTTAAAACCAACAAAGGAATATTTTGAAGTATCCACCGTCCATTTGAACGGCCATGATTTTGTTTTTATGACTTCTGCTTTTGCTTTTTTGCGTTGTGCAATCAACCCGGTTGCGTTGGCTGATGATCTTTCCAGTACGGTTTGCATAAAAGCATAGGTGGAAAGCACGCGGTCTTTAAATGGTTTAAGCATGTGTGTTTCCGGAACAAACCCGATGGTTTGAAACAACGCAGCATACCCCGATGAATAACGCGGCGGATCGAAGAACATGACCATCCCCCTGTCTGGACTGGCGGTTTCAAAACTTACATAGGGAACCATATCCCAGTTCTTTTCGGCCATGCCTTTGTACAACTGCGGTTCAAAATCATCTTTCAGCCATCCGCCCAGGTCAGCTCCCAGTTTATCATACTGCGTGGTCAATAAGGTCATGGTGTGCTGGTAATCTGCACCGTCGCTTACGTGGTTATCAATTAATATATCGGGATCCAGCCCATGAAAGGTCTGTGCAA
The DNA here is from genome assembly GCA_016710165.1 of Chitinophagaceae bacterium. Classification (NCBI taxonomy): domain Bacteria; kingdom Pseudomonadati; phylum Bacteroidota; class Chitinophagia; order Chitinophagales; family Chitinophagaceae; species Chitinophagaceae bacterium. Next base: position 592,915 of record JADJLJ010000002.1, read on the forward strand.
ATGATCTTGCTTCTTTACTGTCGCATTTGGTGAAATCCCTGTTCAGGTCAAGGTTTTGTGCATTGCCACGGAAACCATATTCCAACGGTCCATTCTGATTTGCCCGGGAATAGGAATTCCGGTTAAGGCAACCGCCGATATTGTAAACCGGTATCAGGGCCAGGGCAACATTATCCGGCAGATTTATTTTTTTTGAAACGATGTCCCTTACCAGCATCATGCTGGCATCAATGCCATCCGGCTCCCCGGGATGAATGCCGTTGTTGATCAGAATGACTGCTTTGTTTTGCTTATGCCATTGTGCGGCATCGAACTTCCCGTCATTACTTACCAATACCAGGTGCAGGGGATAGCCTGCATCGGTCATTCCCATTTCCTTCACAAGTACCTGTGTGGAAGCCTTGTCCAGATCTTTATACCATTCAATGGCCTCAAAATAAGTAGCGCTCTCGGTGCCATTGCTTTTTTCAAAGGGGCACTGCTGGGCATTTATTTGCGAGAAAAAGGAAATGAAGAAGGAAAGAATGATGAGCTTTCTCATGCAGGTTAATTTTTTTCAAGCTACAATAATTTCAGGTCAGTGAATTGCCGTTCGTAAAAATAAAGAACCGGCTGCATTATTGCAGCCGGCCCGGTCAGGCGATCAGAATTATTTAATGATCACGAAAGACTGTCGTATCAGTTCAGTATGGTTGCTGATGCGGATAAAGTACCTGCCTGCAGGAAGTCTGCTTACATCAAGGTCAACAGATGATTGTGACACGGTTACCTGTTGCTGCATAAGAATTCTGCCGGAAAGGTCAGTAACGGATAAACTGCCTGCTTCTGTCAGCGGGCTGGATAACCGGATGACCAGGTTGCCTTTTGCAGGATTGGGATAAACCAACGCATTGGAAAAGTTCCCATTCAGGCGGACAGGAATGGTTTTGCTGTAACTGTACTTGCCGTCGATGTCAACCATTTTTAAGCGGTAGTAAACAATGGCTGCAGCTGGCATACTATTATCAATGAAAGAATAATCTGCCAGGTTCCTGCCTTTTACAGAACCGATCTTATGAAACAAGGAACCGTCAACACTTCTTTCAACTTCAAACTGTTTGAAATTGGTCTCATAAGTGGCATACCATTTTAAAAATACGGATCCATTATTTTTTTGTGCGGTAAAGTCAGTAATGGTTACGGGCAATAAGCCGGTGCATTGCCATATCATATAAACAAATTCGGGATGATCAATGAACGGATTCCGGTTTCCCTGAATTGCATACACCGCATTGTTCCGGTCGATCTCCTTTTGACTTACCGGGTCATTTGTATGCCACTTGTACATCAGCTTAATATCCCAGTCATCAAAGGAGGGATAGGCAGTACCATTCAGTACATCATTGGCATTCCCGTTGTTTTGCCATCCTGCCACCAGGTTCTGGTATCTTGTTGCCATGTATAAATGCGCTCTCGCCAGGTCGCCCTTGTATTCATTTCTTGGTTCAAAAACAACTCCGCTGAAACCCGGGAAAGTATTTGGTCCCAGCTTGCCGCCATTTTGAGATGTCCAGGTAGGGGCGCTTACCTCTCCATAAGGCTGATTTCCCCTCCGGTTATTCACATATCCGTCGGTGGGAAATAAATGATTGATGTCTGAATACATCGGATAGGCATCATTGAACCACGACGAGGGAAAGGAATGTTCCCTGTTATAACAATCGCTTTCCGAATTATACGTACCGCATTGATCAACGCTGAAGGTATACGTATAGGGTTCCGGGCCCACCGGGTTGTCGCTGTACATATCCCAGATGATATCCGCATTGTTGGCATCATTCCGGTGCAGGTCGGTGGTTTGATAGGCATTCCAGACACCGGGTGTATAACTTAACTGGGTATAATTTGCTGAAATGATATTGAATAAAGCCGTTTTCAGCGGTGCGCAGGTTAGGGCATTGGCCGCATCATAATAACCGGGGGGAATACCATTGCCACTGAGGGTTGTGGTACTTCCGGTAAGAGGCGTTATGTTATAAAATGGTTCGCCGCTGCAATCCCCGTTGGCAGAAAAAACAAAGAAATAATAGAGCGTTCCGGCTGTTAATCCAAATGATGAGAAACTTGTTGCTGAGGTATAAGTCACTACAGTACCTCCGCCAAATGCCTGGCCGGCTGTATAGGTCGTTCCATCAACAGGGGTTGCAGCCAGGCTTGCATTTAAGCTTCTTACTACCAGGTACCTGTTGGCGCCGGCAGCAGCCGTGAAACTCCCGCTTACTGAAATAACGCTTGGAGTGAGCACTAAATTAGTGGGTGCAGAAGACGGTGTGGTGCAGGGCGGTAGTGCGGGAGTGGCAATACTTCCCGTTAATGGATTTAGCTGGAGATAATTCGGAGCAGCACTGCAATTCTCATTATTATGAGCAAAGACAAAATAGTAATAAGTAGTTGCAGGGATTAAATTAATGTCGGTAAAAGAAGTGGAGGTTGTGCTGGAAACAACAACTCCGCCGCCCAAAGGATCCCCGGTTGTATAAAACGTTCCGTCAGCAGGCGGTGAAGCTAACGTAGCAGCAGTACTTCGAACGATCAGGTATTCGTTTGCAGCCGGAATGGCGGCATCAAATGTTCCGCTCACAGTTGTAGGCGTAGGTGTTAAAACCAGATTGGAAGGCTGGCTGGCCGGCTCCGTGCAGGGGGCAGCACCCCCGCCAATACTGATATCGTCTATGGCGATCCGGTCTCTTGACCCGGATCCGCCCGCCGTTGCCCAATAGACCCACCTGATCTGAACTTCGGGCTGATTCTCTGCTGCTACAGGTAAGTTTTCTGTAAAAGCCAAAGAGTGACCGGCTACCTGCCCGGTACTGCTGTATGTGGAAGTGGTTCCGATATCAATAAAATTACCCGTGGTTCCAAGCCGGTATTGCAAAGCAACATTAACATCCCAGGCCGTCTGCTGCAATATCAAACGGGCGGTCCACTGCACTTCAATATTCGTCTTCCCGGTCGTATTTACAGAGATCACCCATGCACCTGCCGACTGGCTGCCAGATGCCAGCACACTCAAACCGTTGGGTCCCTCATCCCTCCAGCCACCTGAATTTATGGTTGCATTATAGGGGAGATCTGCATTGCCCGGGATAAGTGTCCTGGTTGTGGGAATAGCCCCCGCCGTTGTGCCAAAACGATGCAGGGCAACTCCGGCAGGAGGAATATTGCCGGTATGACTGGTAATATTAAATGGCAGCGTTTGTGGTGTGGGGTTCGTTTGAGAAAAACTGATAACAGCCAGCAGCAAAAAAGAGAGAAGGCCGGTACTTTTTTTAAGCATAAAGCATTTTGTAATAGGACAGCAAATTTAAGAATTAACCCCCTGCCAGCATTAATAATTTATCAACAAAAAGCCCGTCAATAGTATAATTGACGGGCCTGAATCATATGGAATGAGTAAACTTTTATTTTGCCTGCGCATTCACTCGCCTGGCCAGTTTGCTCTTTAGATTGGCAGCTTTGTTCTTGTGGATGGTACCACGCTTGGCCAGTTTATCGATCATGGAAGCAACTTTAGGGAGTTCACCGGTTGCGGTCTTTTTATCGGCAGCTTTTAAATCACGGATGGCGTTACGGGTGGTTTTACCGTAATAACGGTTACGTTCGTTACGCTTTTTGCTCTGACGTACATCTTTCTTGGTAGCTGAATGGTTTGCCATTTACATTTATTTTTTGGGCTGCAAAGATAGGGGAATCCATGTAAAATTCAGGACCGGGTCATCAATAATTTTTAAATCAGCCGCCTATTTCATTAATTTGACCTAAAATCGGCTTATGAACAGGTATCTTTTACTGGTTTTACATACCGGATCACTGGTATTGCTGGGGTTTGGCTGGGTACTTGACGTCCTCCAGATCGATATTTCCGTTCAGTTTTTTGCCAGGGTCAACCTTTTCAACGAGAAACGCAGTGTGCTGGGCATGCTGCAAAAGCTTTGGAGCGACAAAAGCTACTGGCCTTTTGTCCTGATCTTTGTATTTGGCATCATCATCCCGGTCCTGAAATCTGCCCTTCTTTACTACATCATATTGGTTAAGAACCACAATATCAAATGGCGGCACCTGGTAAGCGCCATCAGTAAATGGGCCATGGCCGATGTTTTTGCCATCAGCATCTTTGTTGCATTCCTGGGCGCCAATGCCATGCAGAACACGAAGGCAATCCTGGAACCCGGCTTCTATTATTTTTCCGGCTATGTTCTGCTGAGCGGAATAGTAGCCATGTTGTGCGCAAAAATGCTGGATAATTCCACCGCACAAACCGCATAATTAACCGATATTTGCAGCCTGTTTTTGAGCAGGTAACTACATCAAATTTTCTGATCACCATGAAGGATTTCCAGTACATCACCAGTTCCCATCCCGGCTATATCGAAGGTTTATATAATGATTTTGTAAAGGACCCCAACAGCGTGGATGCGGATATGCGTAAATTTTTCGAGGGCTTCGACTTTGCCGTTACCCATGGGGCTGCAGTAAATGGAAAGGCCACTACGGGTAATGGTACGGCTGCCGGGGTAGACTGGATGCAGGAGATCAGGGCTTACCGCATGATATTGCGATACCGGAACAAGGGCCATTTATTGGCTGATACCAACCCGATCCGCAAACGGAAAGACCGGGGCGCCAACCTGGAGCCTTCGTACTTTGGTTTTACCGAGGCAGACCTGGACAGATCTTTTCATGCAGGCGAATTGATCGGCCTGGGAACGACAAGCCTGCGAAATATCATCGCCCATTTAAAAAAATGTTATACCGGGCATCTGGGAGTTGAATTCAAATATGTAGCGGATAAGGAAAAGACAGACTGGCTCACTAAAGCTATTGAAAAAACAATGCTGGAACCGGTTCTGCTCACCCAGAAAAAACGCATTCTCCAGAAACTCAATGAAGGAGTGATGTTTGAAAAGTTCCTGCATACAAAATACATCGGGCAGAAAAGATTTTCACTGGAAGGGGGGGAAACAGCCATTGCTGCATTGGATGCGATCATCAATACTTCCGCCAATAATAATGTGGAAGAAGTAGTGATCGGCATGGCACACCGGGGAAGGCTGAATGTACTGGCCAACATCATGGGAAAGACCTATGAACAGATATTCAGTGAATTCGAAGGCTCCAGCCTGCCCGATACGACCATGGGCAGTGGTGATGTGAAATATCACCTGGGTTTTGGCAGTGATGTGGAAACGGCGGATGGTAAAAAGATACATTTAAAACTCAGCCCCAACCCATCACACCTGGAAGCCGTTGACCCGGTGGTGATCGGTTTTGCAAGAAGCAAGGCGGATATTCTATACAACAGCGATTACGATAAGATACTTCCCATCCTTATCCATGGCGACGCATCGGTTGCCGGGCAGGGAGTAGTGTATGAAGTGCTGCAGATGAGCGGGCTGAAAGGATATTATACCGGCGGAACGATCCATTTCGTGATCAACAACCAGATCGGGTTCACGACAGATTTTGATGATGCAAGAACCGCCGATTATTGTACAAGCATTGCTGCCATGGTACAGGCGCCGGTACTTCATGTTAATGGCGATGATGCAGAAGCCGTGGTAAAAGCAAGCCAGATAGCAACCTTATACCGCCAGCAATTCAACAGCGACATTTTCATTGACATGGTTTGCTACCGCCGGCATGGTCATAATGAAGGCGATGAACCCAAATTCACCCAGCCGCAATTGTATGCGATTATTGAAAAACACCTGAACCCAAGAGAGGTCTATACACAGTTCTTAATGCAGAACGGGGAGCCGGAAGCACAGGCCCTGGCCAGGGAAATGGAACAGAAATTCCTGGCCGACCTGCAGGAACGCCTGGATGAAGTGAAACAAAACCCGCTGCCGTATACCTACCAGCCACCGGAATTGGTCTGGAAAAGTTTGCGTAAGGCAACGTCAGATGATTTTGATGCTTCTCCTGTAACGGCGATCGGGACTGAAATGTTTCAACAGCTTTTTGAGGGCATGATGAAATGGCCGGCCGATTTTAAGCCGCTTCGTAAAGTGGAAAAACTGATCCAGGATAAACTGAAGCTGTTCCATGATGAAAAGAAAGTGGATTGGGCTACCGCAGAGCTGATGGCTTATGGCAGTTTGCTGGTGGAAGGCAAAGATGTACGCATGAGCGGGCAGGATGTTAAGCGTGGCACATTCAGTCACCGCCATGCGGTGATCTATGATGAGAATACGAATAAGGGCTACAACCGGCTGAATCATTTTACCGAAACACAATCTCCCTTCCGCATTTATAATTCGCTGTTGAGTGAATACGCGGTGCTGGGCTTTGAATATGGATATTCCATGGCGAATCCAAATGCCCTGGTAATATGGGAAGCACAGTTCGGGGATTTCTGCAACGGTGCACAAACCATCGTTGATCAGTTCATTGCTGCAGCCGAAACCAAGTGGCAACGGATGAATGGCGTTGTAATGTTATTACCACATGGGTACGAAGGGCAGGGGCCCGAGCACAGCAGTGCCCGTATGGAGCGCTTTTTACAAATGTGTGCCGAACTGAATTTCGTGGTGACCAATGTTACTACTGCTGCCAACTTTTTCCATCTGTTGAGACGGCAACTGGCATGGCCTTTCCGCAAGCCGTTGGTTAATTTCTCTCCAAAGGCCAACCTGCGCCATATTGGTAGTTACAGCACCATGAATGAATTTACCAATGGGGGATTCAAAGAAGTGCTGGACGACAGCAGCGCAGGCGATGCCGCATCGGTAAAGAAGGTGTTGCTTTGCAGCGGAAAAATTTATTTTGACCTGGCAGAGCGTAAGCAGAAAGAAAACCGGAATGACGTAGCCATTGTACGGATGGAACAGGTACATCCGTTACCGCAAAAGCAACTAGATGCCCTGTATAAGAAATACAGCAAGGCCATCTGGTACTGGGTGCAGGAAGAGCCGCTGAACATGGGTGCCGCCACTTTCTTACGGATGAACCTGAAGAACATCAATTTCTATATCATCAGCCGCCAGCCAGGTGCCGCCACGGCAACCGGGTTCAGTAAGATACATGCAAAGGAACAGGCACAGATCGTAGATACGGCATTCAGTATTTAATAAAACCGGTGATGGACTAAACGGCTATCACGCTGTTGTTAACAACCGCAAAGGCTTTTCTTTTTTTGATGGTTCTACCAGGTATGTTCCGGTAAATTTTCCAAAGGCAGGCAGTACGGCATAGTTTTCTGTAAAATAAAAGCAGGGAAAGCGTAGGGACTGTTTACCCAATCCCCTGATGCTTACCGCCGGGTGGATATGCCCGCTGAAGCAATAATTGTTCTTCAGTTCAGCTTCTGCCAGGTCTTCAATGTGATGCACAAAGATGAAATCATTTTTTTGCCAAAGCTGCAGGGCCACTTCAATGCCTGCATTCCTGTACCACTCGCCGGCAATGATATCATGATTTCCTTTTACCAGCAGGAAATCAACATGCGGGAAATCATTCCGCCATTTTAAGAACCAGTCGTGTTCTTTATTCTCAATGCTGTGAAACAGGTCGCCTACAATGATCAGTTGTTTTGGTTTGAAGAACTGGATACTGTCTACCAGCCGCTGCATATCTTCTTTGGTAACCGAAGGAGGGATGGGAATGCCGCTCTTTCGGAAATGGCCTGTCTTGCCAATGTGCAGGTCGGATAATATCAATGCCTTCTCCTGCTCCCAAAAAACCGTACGGTTGCTGTGAAGGATAAGATCATTGTTGTGGATAGTATGTTTTATAAATGCCGGCATTAATTTCTTTGTCGCTTTTGTTTTTTTTACCTGCTTTGACCAACTCAGCATGACAGAAAAAACAAAAGCTGTCAGCCTGAGCTTGTCGAAGGCGGTTATTTAAGATTCGCCTTCCAATTGTACCTGCATTCGTTTCACCCTGTCTTCTAATTGTTCTGAGCTCATGTTCTCCCGCAAACTGTCAACCTTTAACGGGAAACAAAATGGGGTTAATTGCTGCGGCCAGGTGATCACAATATTGCTTTTCTGTATCCGCTGCAGCATATCCCGCAGCCTTGCTTCTTCCATCTGCTGGTCAAATACTTCCGTGTAAGCCTGTTTCAACAGGATATTATTGGGTTCATACTCTGCGAATACTTTGAACAGCAAGGATGCGGAAGATTGCAGGTGCCTTGCCTTTTGTTTCTCACCCGGCATGCCCTGGAATATCAACCCGCCAATGACGGCAATATCCCGGAACTTGCGTTTTGCCATTTCGGTGCTGTTCACACTTTTCTGTATGTCCTCAAATAGATTTTCCTCGCTGAACAGTTCATACACGTTGCTGTCGTCAACCGGGATGGGCTGGTCACTCAGCAGTTCAAAACCATAATCATTCATGGCAAAGGAAAAAGTGACGGGCATGATGCGGCTGATGCGGTAAGCCAGGATGGCCGCCATGGCTTCATGCACCAACCGGCCTTCAAACGGATATACGAACAGGTGAAAGCCATCTTTGGTCTCAATATGTTCGATCAGCAGTTCATTCTCTTTTGGTACACGACTGAGTTCATTCTGTAGTTTGAATAAGGGTTTTAAGACCTGCAGTTCTTCTACCTTGTTTTTCTTTTGGCTCGTATCAAGCGCCTGCCGTAGTTTTTTACCCATGTTGCTGCTCAGGCTCATTCTTCCCCCCATCCAGCTTGGGATGATGCTTTTTTTAGACGTTGATCTTTTTACCAGCACGGTCATATCCTTTATCATCACCAGTTCCAGGTTTCTTCCCGCAATGGTAAATGAATCACCCGGGTCCAGCCGCGAGATGAACCATTCTTCGATCATGCCGATATAGCCGCCACCCATGAATTTTACTTTCAGCATGGCGTCACTTACGATGGTGCCGATGTGCATGCGGTGGCGCATGGCAATGCGGCGGCCGTTGATCTTATGCAGCCCATCCGGCATCACTTCTACTTTCTTGTATTCATCATATTGATTCAAGGCCTTACCACCGGCAGTAATGTGCAGCAGTATTTCCAGGAATTCATCTTTGGTCATCTCACTAAAACAGAAAGTGCTTTTTATTTCTTCAAAAACGGGGTCCGGATAAAAACCGTCTCCAACAGCCAGGGTACACAGATATTGTATCAGCACGTCATAACACAACAGCATGGGTGGTTTGCTCTCGATAAAATTTTCTTCCACAGCTTTTTTTAAAGCCGCAGCTTCCACCAACTCTAAACTATGGGTGGGTAAAAAGTAGATATTGCTCACCGCATCCGGACTATGGCCGCTCCGGCCGGCCCGTTGTAAGAATCTTGCCACGCCTTTGGGAGAGCCCACCTGTATCACCGTTTCCACCGGGCGGAAGTCAACTCCCAGGTCAAGGCTGGCGGTACATACTACGGCTTTTAATTTCCCGGAATGCAGGTTTTCTTCCACCCAAAGCCGTAAGGCCTGTTCAATGCTGCCATGATGCAGTGCAATGGCACCGGCCAGTTCAGGCGCTGCATTCAGCAATGCCTGGTACCACATCTCCGTCATGCCTCTTGTGTTAATAAAAATCAGTGTTGTCTTACTCTGGTGAATGATGGGAATGATCTTATCCACCAGCTTTATTCCCAGGTGCCCGGCCCAGGGATATTTTTCTATTTCATCCGGGAAGATGGATTGGATTATTGTTTGTTTTTGGAGGTTTGCTTTTATTACCTCACCCCAACCCCCAACCTCCCCTAAATCCCCTCCAAAGGAGGGGACTTGTAAGCCCCTGCTTTTTTGTGAAACTTTTACGGGATGTAACAGCACTTCTCTTGCTTCATCCAAATTTCCGATCGTGGCAGATATTCCCCAAACTGAACATGGAGCATTGTTCATTGAATATTGAACATTTATTATCCTGCTGATAGCTAACTCCACTTGCACGCCTCTTTTTCCTCCCATCAGTTCGTGCCACTCATCAACTGCAATTATTTTTAATGAAGAAAAATAAGCAGGATTGTTTTTCTGCGCCAGCAGCAAATGCAGGCTCTCCGGTGTGATGATGAGCACTTCGGGCATTTGCTTTTTCTGTTTTTCCCGTTCTTTTAGTTCTGTATCACCGTTGCGGATGCCCACTTTCCACTGCATGTTCAATTGTTCAACCACTTCTTCCATGGCCCGTCCAATATCCTTTGCCAGTGCCCGGAGTGGTGTTATCCATACTAACTGCAGGCCGTTGTTTTTTTTAGTTTGATAATTCTCGGGATGCTGATTGATGAACCCGATAAGGGCGCCCAGGAACACCGAATAGGTCTTGCCGCAGCCGGTGGGTGCATTCACCAGGCCGCTTTTGTTCTCCATGATCTGCTGCCAGGTCTGCTCCTGGAATGCAAAAGGCTGCCGCTGGTTTTGTGAAAGCCAGTGTGTGATCATTTTATAACCCGGGGATCGGTGCAGCTGCATAATTGGTCATGCAAATTAACTACAGAAACGGTCTTAACCCGTCAATTTGAGGTGAAGATCCTTTGCGTGAAGTTTTTACAGGCTTTTACCAGCAGATCTAACTGCCGGCTTTCCTGCTGTTTCAGCTTTTTAATGTATGCCGCCGGACCAAGGTCATTGTTTTCAAGAAACCGTACGGCCATAAAACTGTCGTGCCATTTACCGGCAACGGTTTGCAGTTTATCAAGGTACGCAGCATTCAGCCCGGTACTTTTTTGAAGCCCGGCCGGAAGTGCATGATACAGGTACATCATTTTCTTGATCCTGATCCGGAAGCGGTGAATATTTTTTTTATCCCCCCGGTCATTAAAAAGGTTTTCTGCATTACTGACCTGGGCGATAAAATACTTTTTCAGTTCCTTCTTTTTTAATTTGTGATGGGGAAGCCTGAGTTTCTTTTCAGCCCTTTTAACGCCTGCCAGGTACCGGGAGATATTATCTATGAATTGAGTTTCCAGCAGTTTCTGTTTTTCTGAAAGCCCGGTAAGCAGTTTGCCCGGGCAGGACACTGTTTTAATGATGCCCGTATTAATATGGTTCTCCCTTAAGATGCCGGCATCGTTGAATAACCGCCGGAGTATCTTTTTGGGAAGTTTTTCCGTATCATCCATTTTGTTCAGGAAAGAAAGCAATGCCCGGATCTTTTTAATATCAACCCGCAGCCAATGGATCTGCTCCTGTTTTTTCTCCGCTGCATACGCATGCAGGTTTTGCCTGATGGCGGAAAACCGCTGGGTTATATAAACGGAAGGAAATGACATGTTGAATAAATATGGTATGATCCCGGGCAAAGTTATTCATAAAGAACTGCTGTTTTCAGCCATTTTCCGTTGATTTTATGCGACGCTGCCCCGGGGCAAGACAAGTTGCAGGTAGCAGCCCCATCCTGTACTAAAGTTTCGGATGGCAAGCCCAATTCCTTATTTTTGCACTCCTTTTTAAAAGTCAGTTATTATGTTCAATTCGTTAAGTGAAAAGTTAGAAGCAGCCTTCAAGAATATAAAAGGCCAGGCCCGGATCAATGAACTCAATATTGCCAATACGGTAAAAGACATCCGCCGGGCACTGGTGGATGCGGACGTGAACTATAAAATTGCCAAAGATTTCACCGACCGGATAAAGGAAAAAGCGTTGGGTGAAAAAGTGCTTACGGCGGTAAGTCCGGGCCAGCAAATGGTGAAGATCGTGCAGGACGAACTGACGGAACTGATGGGCGGCTCGGAAAGTGAATTCAACATCAGTGGTAACCCGGCCATCATTTTGGTTGCCGGTTTACAGGGTAGTGGTAAAACAACTTTCAGTGGCAAGCTGGCTAACTATCTTAAAACCAAAAAGGGTAAATCACCTTTGCTGGTAGCGGCAGACATTTACCGCCCTGCGGCGATCGACCAGCTGGAAGTATTGGGCGGACAGATCGATGTGGCTGTTTACAGCGAGCGGGAAAATAAAGATGCGGTATCCATTGTTCAGAATGCAATAAAGGAAGCAAGGTCGAAAAATAAGAATGTGATCATCATCGATACAGCCGGCCGCCTGGCGGTAGATGAAGTGATGATGACCGAAGTGGCTGATATAAAAGCCGCTGTAAACCCGCAGGAGATCTTATTTGTAGTGGATAGCATGACGGGCCAGGATGCGGTGAACACGGCAGCGGCTTTCAACGAGCGCCTTGATTTCAGCGGTGTGGTGCTGACCAAACTGGATGGTGATACAAGGGGTGGTGCTGCACTTTCTATCAAGTACACCGTAAACAAACCCATCAAGTTTGCCAGCAGCGGCGAGAAGATGGATACACTGGATGTATTCTATCCGGAGCGTATGGCTCAACGTATCCTGGGCATGGGCGATATTGTGAGCCTGGTGGAAAAAGCGCAGGAGCAGTTTGATGAAGCAGAAGCAAAGAAACTGGAAAAGAAGATACGCAAGAACCAGTTCGACTTCGAGGATTTTAAGACCCAGTTGCAGCAGATAAAAAAGATGGGCAACCTCAAAGACCTCATGGGTATGATACCCGGCGTAGGCAAACAGGTGAAAGACCTGGACGTAAACGACGATTCCTTCAAAGGCATTGAAGCCATGATCAATTCCATGACCCTGCAGGAACGCAGGAATCCCGACATCATCAACCCCGGCCGCAAGGCACGCATTGCCAAAGGTGCCGGCAAGGACATTGCCGAACTGAATGCTTTTTTAAAGCAATTTGAGCAGATGAAAGGGATGATGAAGATGATGAACAAAATGCCCATGGGCCGCATGCCGGGCATGGTGGGGAAAAGATGATGATTTGATCAGATATTTCGTCAAATGAGGGGTAATGAACCCGTTATTTCCTGTTGAAATATTAGACATTTCTTAATATCTGAACGACGGTACTGCAAAGCTTTTCAATAATTTGGCAGTTCACCTTCCGCATATTATCTTCGTTGTCCCTTTTTAGGGACAAACCCTATTTTATAACAACCAAAAATTTCTATTTATGGCTGTAAAAATGAGACTGCAAAGGCATGGCTCAAAAAAAAGACCCTTTTACTTCATCGTTGTAGCAGATGGCAGAAGCCCACGCGACGGTAAATTCATTCAAAAATTAGGTACGTACAATCCGCTGACCGTTCCGGCTACTATCCAGATCGATCGTCAGAAAGCATTGGACTGGCTGCAAAAAGGTGCTCAACCCACCGATACTGTACGCCGAATCCTTTCTTTCAAAGGAGTGTTATACCTGAAACACCTTCTTCGTGGTGTTGGCCTCGGCTTATTTGATGAAGCTGCCGCAATGGAAAAATTCACCAAATGGACCAGCGAACATGAGGCACATGTTGCCAAGCGCCAGGGGGCTCATAAAAAAGCCCGTACTGACCGCCGTGACAAACCCGTTGTAAAAAAGGTTGCTGCTAAAACAGAGGCCCCCGCTCCTGAATCAGTTGAAGCGCCGTCTGAAGAAACTAAAACAGAAGAATAAAATACCTCTGTTGAAAAATTCTTTTAAGTCCTGGTTCTATACCGGGACTTTTTTTTTGGAAGATACAGGATGTAAGATGCCAGATGCCAGATACAGGATCCAGATCCCGTATCCCGTATCCTGTATCCTGTATCCCGTATCCTGTATCCTGTATCCCGTATCCAGAATCTCGTAACTTGCATCATTCATGACAAAGTATTATAAAATAGGAAAACTGGCGGCCAGCACCGGGTTAAAAGGTGAACTGGTCCTGCAGCACAGCCTGGGATCAAAAACCTCCCTCAAGGGACTGGAAGCCATATTCCTGGAAGAAAAAAAAGACAGCTTTATTCCTTACTTCATCCAGTCGGCAAAGATCCGCAGTGAAAATGAAACCGTGATAAAACTGGAAGGGGTGGATATTATGGAAGCTGCCCGTAAACTTACACCCAAAGAGGTTTGGCTGGCGGAAACGGACTTTAAAAAATTTGCCGCAAGATCATCGCCCATTTCTTTGCTTGGTTTTACCATGATCGACGACGAAGACAATGTGATCGGGGAGATAACAGAAGTGATCGAACAGCCACACCAGGTATTATGTACTGTATTGATCGAAGGAAAGGAAGCATTGATACCCATCCATGGAGAAAGCCTTGACAAAGTGGACAAGAAGAACAGGAAAGTATATGTTACGCTTCCGGATGGCCTGCTGGATATTTATCGATGATAAAACCAAACCTATAAGGTTTGCTGAGACGATTAAACTTATAAGTGGCTTTATTTTACAGGGAATTTAATTCAAAAGACAGAAAATAAACCTTATAGGTTTATGAAAGAACCCCGCCGCATCATAGCACATTTTGATCTTGACTCCTTTTTTGTTTCGGTGGAGATATTGAATGATCCTTCATTGAAAGGCAAGCCGGTGATCGTTGGCGGAAGGGAGAGAGGGGTGGTGGCCGCCTGCAGTTATGAGGCAAGGAAGTTCGGCATTCATTCCGGGATGCCATCTAAAAAAGCATTGCAGCTTTGTCCGCATCTCATCGTATCCAACAGTTCAAGGGGAGAATACAGCAGGTACAGCCGCTGGGTCACCCAGATCATCGCATCCAAAGCGCCGCTCTTTGAAAAAGCATCGGTGGATGAATTCTATATTGACCTGAGCGGCATGGAAAAATTCTTCAAGCCCCTGCAATGGACTATTGACCTGCGGCAGCAGATCATCGAAGAAACACGTTTGCCCATATCATTTGGCCTGGCCAGTAATAAAATGATGGCCAAAATTGCTACCAACGAGGCCAAACCCAATGGCTATCTCCAGATACCGTTCGGAAAGGAAAAGAATTTCTGGCGCCATTGGCGGTCAATAAGATCCCGGGGTGGGTGACCACACGTATGAGATCCTGAGATCAATGGGTATATTCACCATTAAAGATGTAAGCGAAAGAACCCAGGAAGAACTGGAAGAACGGCTTGGCAAGTGGGGCATCGATCTCTGGTACAAAAGCCAGGGCATACACAACGGTGAAGTGAGCCAGTACCATGAGGCAAAATCTGTTTCTTCAGAAAATACCTTTAATGAGAACAAGACCGACATCGGTTTTCTGAAAAGCGAACTGGTAAGGCTTACCGAAAAAATTGCGTTCGAGCTGAGGCAGGATGGTAAGGTGGCCGGTTGTGTGGCCGTTAAGATCCGGTACCACGACTTTGAGACCACTTCCCGCCAGACCACTGTTCCGTATACCTGTGCCGATGATGAGATCATCCCGGTGGTTAAGGAATTATTTGACAAGCTATACAGGAAG
Organism: Chitinophagaceae bacterium; assembly: GCA_016710165.1. Lineage (NCBI taxonomy): Bacteria > Pseudomonadati > Bacteroidota > Chitinophagia > Chitinophagales > Chitinophagaceae > Chitinophagaceae bacterium. The sequence continues at coordinate 608,121 of JADJLJ010000002.1, forward strand.
GGCGAGCCGGTAAGGCTGCTGGGTGTACGCCTGAGTGAACTGACCAACGATGCTATTCAAACCAATTTGTTTGATGACGTGGAACGGAAATCGGGTCTGTATAAAGCCATCGATAATGTTAAAAAACGTTTTGGAAAAAATTCACTTACCCGCGCTTCTTCTAACAGGAAATAAGGTTGTAATTTTACAGACTCTTACACACTTAAAAATTTTATCATTATGAGTTTACGATTAGGGGATATTGCTCCCAATTTTAAAGCAAAAACATCTTTAGGGGAAATTGATTTTTATGAATACTTAGGCGATTCATGGGGGATTTTATTTTCGCACCCGGCTGATTATACACCGGTTTGTACTACCGAACTCGGGCGCACTGCTTTATTGAAAGAAGAATTTGCCAAACGCAATGTAAAAGTGCTGGCGTTAAGTGTTGACCCGGTAGATAAGCACCTGAGCTGGATCAGCGATATTAATGAAACACAGCATTGCCATGTGGAATTCCCGATCATTGCCGACGATGATAAAAAGGTTTCTGAATTATATGATTTCATTCATCCCAATGCATCGGCAACGGCAACCGTCCGTTCGTTGGTGATCATTGGCCCTGATAAAACCGTTAAACTGATCATTACATATCCGGCGTCTACCGGCAGGAATTTCGTAGAAGTATTGCGGGTGGTTGATTCATTACAGCTTACTGCGAACTACAGCGTGGCTACACCCGCTAACTGGACTGAAGGCGAAAAAGTAATTGTAGCACTCAATGTGAGTACCGACGACGCTGTTAAAAAATTCCCTAAGGGACTGGAAATTGTGAAGCCTTATTTGCGTTACACCCCGCAACCCAACATTGATTGATCATTCTACTGCCGGGGCGCTTAAGCAACCCGGCAGCTATGTAGTTGCCGCAGATAGTTGTAAGGTCTTAAACCCTTACAGGATTTTTTTCAATTGCTGAATTAATGCCCGTATATCTTTTGGAAGTTCAGCCTCCAGGTCGATCAGTTTTCCGTCGGTATCCGTAAACTTCAGCCGGTAAGAATGCAGTGCCAGCCTGTTCAGCATGGGCCTTTCTTCTTCGTCATGCCTGCTGAGTTTAAATTTCTTTTTTATGGAAGAAAGCAGGATGGGTTTACCATCGCCATACAGTTCATCACAGGCAAGGGGATGGCCCATGTTCCTGCAATGCACCCTTATCTGGTGGGTACGGCCGGTATGTAATTGGAATTGTACAAGCGAAAACTGTTTAAGGTCTTCCAAAACCTCGTAATCGGTTATGGATGGTTTGCCATTGCGGTGAACCACCATCAACCCTTTTTGGGTGGGGTGCTCACTGATGGGGGCATCCAGGGTCCCTTTTTTTTGTGAAGGGCAGCCAGTCACCAGGCCCTGGTAATACTTTTCAATCTTCCGCTCTTCAAACAGCCGGGAGAAATATTTATGAGCCGCTTCCGACTTTGCAAATAAGATGATGCCGCTGGTATCTTTATCCAGCCGGTGAACAGTAAAGATGCTCCCGTATTTTTCCAGCAGCATATCCTTGAGGGAAGGTTCGCTCTGCATCCGGTCGGGGATGGATAAAAGGCCGGCCGGTTTATTGATGGCAATAAAGGAATCATTCTCAAAAATGACCTCGGGTCGTAATTTTTTCACTGCTTATTTCTTTTTGGAGGCATTCATGTATTTGAGGAGCCTGATCTCTTTTTCACTCAGGTAACGCCACTTGCTTCGTTCTACATTTTTTTTGGTGAGGTTGGCATACATCACCCGGTCCAGCCCTTTCACATCATAGCCCAGGTGTTCAAATATTCGGCGCACAATGCGGTTGCGGCCGCTGTGCAGTTCAATGCCAATGATGGATTTATCCTTGCTGTCAGCATACGCCAGGCTGTCAATATGAATTTCCCCGTCTTCTAATTTCAGTCCCTTTACAATTTTGTCGAAATCAGTTTTGGCAAGCGGCTTGTCTAATTTTACTTCGTAGATCTTTTTTATCTCGTAGCTGGGGTGGGATAATTTTTGGGTAAGGTCGCCATCATTGGTGAGCAGTAAAACACCCGACGTGTTCCGGTCCAGCCTTCCGATGGGATATACCCTTTCCGTGGTGGCATTTTTAATTAACTGCAATACCGTTTTTCTTCCTTGCGGATCATCGGTGGTGGTGATATAATCTTTTGGTTTATTCAGCAGGATGTAAACCAGGTTCCTGGTAACAAACAGTTTTTTGCCGTTGTAAAACACCTCGTCTTTTTCCTGGACCTTGTAGCCAGGCTCCGTGGCAACTACCCCGTTCACTTTTACTTTGCCTGCATTTATCAGTGCAACAGCATCCCTCCTGGAACATACCCCGCAATGTGCCAGGTATTTATTCAGGGGCATGATGCCGGTGGGGGCATTGTCATTGGCCGCTGTTGCTTTTGCTGACTTTGTGCCCGTCTTTCCGGCAGGCGGGTGTGCTGATTTTGGTGATCTTACAGGCTTTTCATCGCCGGCTATAACAGGTGATCTTCCTTTGGCTGAATTGGCCGCTGCAGGAGCCATTCCTTTTTTCTTTGCCTGCCTGGCCTGGTATTCTTCTTCCTTCTTCTTTTCAAAAAATGCATTACGCTCCTTGCGGTATTTTTTCTTTTCCTGGCGGAATTCTTCCTTTACAACGCTGTTTTTCTTTTTTGATGCAAATTTCTGAAATGGCGACTGGCTCATGTGTGAAAGTGTTTTGCTGTTATTTCAACAGTAGTGAGTGGCAAAGATAAACTTTTAATGCCTACCCATCGGCAAGTGGCAAAAAGAAAGCGTTCCCGGTATAGAAACGCCTCTCAGTTCAGGGTTTTATAGTGTATTTTATCCGGGGTCTTTTTATGCATACACAGACCAAATAACCCGCGCAAGGTTTAATGCAGGTATTAAAAGGTGATTTTACCCCGGTGTTTTGGGTGATTATCCTTAGGTAATGGCCGGCCTGGGATAGATATTTGTCATCTCAAACAGCAGGAAATAATTTTCTCATACGCTTAGTTTTGTTTTATGATCACCCCGCTTTTCCAGGTGGGGTGATTTTTTAAAACACACTATTTTTTATTTGCCAGTTGGCCGCAGGCGGCATCAATATCCTTGCCCCGGCTCCTGCGCAGGCGTACATTCACCCGGTGTTTGGCCAGGTAGTCGGTAAACTGCTGTGTCTTATCTTCATCGGGTTTCATGAAGGAGGCATTATCGATCGGGTTGTATTCGATCACGTTGATGAGGTGCGTGGGGATCTGCCGGTAGATCTTTATCAGGTCATTGGCGTCTTCAATGGAATCATTTACGTCTTTGAACAGAATGTATTCCAGGGTGATGTCATTCTTTGTCTGCTCATAAAAATAATTCAGCGCTTCGATCAGCACTTCAATACTATTGCTTTCGTTGATGGGCATGATGGCATCCCTTTTTTTATCGCTGGCAGCGTGCAGAGAAAGGGCGAGGTTGAACCGTACCTTATCATCACCCAATTGCCTGATCTGTTTGGCAACACCTGCTGTTGATACGGTGATCCTTTTCGGGCTCATGCCCATACCGTCGTTGGCAGTGATCCGGTCTATTGCCTGCAACACATTCTTATAATTCAGCAATGGCTCTCCCATGCCCATGAAAACGATATTGGTGAGTTTGGTCCCGTACACTTTTTCACTTTGCTGGTTCAGCAATGCCACCTGGTCATAGATCTCGTCAAAGTTCAGGTTACGTTTGCGGTCCATATAACCGGTGGCGCAAAATTTACAACTCAGGCTGCAGCCGATCTGGGAAGACACACAGGCCGTTTGCCTTTTTTCCGTAGGGATCAGCACCCCTTCCACAAAATGCCCGTCAAAGGTTTTAAATCTCGACTTCACCGTTCCGTCGCTGCTTACCTGGCTGGTATCCACCGTAATGGCGGGCAATGAAAAATTCTCTGCCAATTTCTGCCTCAGTTCCCTGGACAGGTTGCTCATATCGTCAAAACTCTGGGCATTCTTCTTCCATATCCATTCATAGGTCTGTATGGCCCTGAATTTTTTGTCACCAATGGACTCAAAATATTCCTTCAATTCGGGCAGGCTGAGGGTGCGTATGTTCTTTACTGCGGTCATGCCGCAAAGGTACTACGGACAGGTTTATTCCCGGCATTTTCGTGATAATTGAACCACATAGGACATAGGAAACATAGGTATTGTATTTCTATGTGCTCTATGCTTTTATGTGGTTCAACAATAAATACCACCCACTCGTCAAATGGTTTGGCGGGGTTTGGCAAAAAACCGTAGCTTCCATCAACATATTATATCATGCATAAGTACCTTTTATTATTGATCATTTTTGTTTACTCAGGCAGCAGTTGTAATTCTGCCCCCGGTACGAATACTTCGGTTGATGCTCCCCCGGATTCGGTACGGATAATTAAGGGCGGGCTGGATCATCCCTGGGAAATACGCTGGGGCAAGGACGATCATATCTGGATGACCGAACGGGGAGGGAAGATCAGCAAACTGGACCCCAAAACAGGTGCCACGGTCTTTTCAGCATCCATTGCCGAAGTGGTAAGCCGGGGTGAAGGTGGTTTGCTGGGCATGGTACAGCACCCGGATTTTTTACACAATGGATTGTTCTACGTGGTGTATAATTACAAAGGCCGCGGAGATTATTCAGAGAAGCTGGTGCAGATGAAATACGAGAATGGGAATATACGGCCGGTAAAAACAATTCTTGAGAATATACCCGCAGCCCATTTTCACAACGGCTCCCGGCTTTTGATAACAGGCGCCGACCCCAAACTTTTTATGACCACCGGCGATGCCACCGTTCAAAGAAATGCGCAAAATACGTTGTCTGTTTCAGGCAAAGTGCTGCGGTTTAACCTGGATGGAACCATCCCGGCTGATAATCCCTTTCCCGGTTCGCCGGTATGGAGTTATGGCCACCGCAACCAGCAGGGTTTGGTTGTTGTGAACGGCATCCTGTATGCCAGTGAGCACGGGCCTGCCATCGAAGATGAGGTGAACATCATTGAAAAGGGCCGAAACTATGGCTGGCCAAATGTGAATGGTTACTGCGACCAGCCGGATGAAAGCGCTTTTTGTACGTCGGCCAATGTGAAGGAACCCATCTGGAGCAGCGGCGGGAATACCCTTGCTGTTTGCGGACTGGACCATTACAATAACAACCGGATCCCCGCCTGGAAGAATTGTTTATTGATGGTTTCACTGAAGGATGCCAGTTTGCGGGCGCTTAAGCTGAATGCTGATGGCAAAAGAGTGATTGGCCAGCAGACTTATTTTAAAAACCGCTTTGGGCGGTTGAGGGATATTTGTGTATCAACTTCAGGTAAAGTTTACCTATGTACAAGTAATGGAAGTAATGGAGATGTGCTGGTGGAGATATTTAAATAAGGATCATTTATCTATCATCGCCTGGAGTTTATCAAATGGAAAATATGCTTTTAAGATATCTGAAAATTTTGTGAAAGGGGTCCATTCATTCCATGCAAACTGAACTATAAAAAACTGCGGTACATATTTGGGCAGGTCTCTGCGGATATAGTCCGGATTTTCTGTGATCAGCATGGATGCTTTCCCAGGATCAGTTTCGAAAATAAATGGTTCGTGTTGATACATGGTGTTCACCAGTGCAGGTGCATCCAGCAGTCCTTGACTTGTTGTTCTTTCCAGCTCATCCATGAACCTTTTTATTACATCATCTTTATTCTTTTTTGTTTTTGCTATAAGTTCATCTCTCCTATCCTGTTCGGTTTCATAACCGGACAGGTAATAATCAACATTGGCTTTTAGTTTTTTTGGGTCATTGGCAAAGTCCTTTTCAAATTTTTTCAGTTTTGCTTTTTTTTCTTTTTCCTGTTCCTCTAATGAACGTACAGGCATTTTTTCAAAATCCTTAATAAGCCCGTCATTGACCCTGGTGTGAAAAATTATGCAATAATCCAGGTATTGTTTTCTTGTTACAGGGGTGTATGGCAGTATTCCTTTACGGTGAATCAGAACTTCATAAATATTCCGTCCGGGTTCAGGGTACAAAACGTCTATTCCGTCTGCTGATGTGATGGGAGGTTTATACATATTCACCGGCAAGCCATTTATCGTCCAGTTATCATCAGGCGGCATTACTCCGAAAGTAAAGTTTGTAATAATATTCAGAAAAGTACCGGTCTCTCCCGGGTAGGTGGCTATCAATGAATTTGTCTTACCATACTCGCATTGGTAACGGAAAAATGCAGCGTTATAAGAATAATAAGTGAAAGGAGGCAGGTTGTAGTAATCAAATGTTTGCCTGTCATCAGTTGTCTTATAATATTTATGTTTTGAACCGAAATAACTCATGCCTGCTGTCCGGTGCCATACGATATCCATACCAGTTGGCTGCGGATACATTTCCAATACCAGCTTATGAATTTCATCAAGCCTGCTGCTGGTTTCTTTTGTGTTATAGGTGCCGTTATTAGGAGTCTGTATCCATCTTCCTTTTGTATTTTGCGCCATTGCATCCGTGCAGGGTTCCTGGGTCAAAATTACGTTTTGGCAGTACGATGACTGCTGAATTAAGAAAGCCAATAGCAGGGTGATTTGCTTTTTCATCTGATTTGATTTGGGTGGCCGAAGTTAATTTGGGGAATGCTCAGCCTTTAATGTAACAATGCCTTTTTTCATGACCATTCCTTTTTCCCTATCCGGATCATTCGTATCCACTACATCCACTGTAGGATTGAATAAGCGGCTTGAGCCTGGCGGATCCAAACGCAAAGGGATAACCGTTTTCTCAGTATGGCTTGTTTGGGAAAGACTATACTGCAGTTCGTATTTTTTTTTGTTCATTAAATACTCCATATGCATATGGTCAAAAGCCGGATCACCGCTGGATGCCGGCGTTTGTGAAGATTGAATATTTATCATTTGTACAGAAGTGCTGATAAGTTCATTCACATCCATTTTTGTTTTTACTGCGCTCAGAAATAATTTATTGACAAAAAATTGCATATCCATTGAGTACTTTTTTGAAACATCATCATTTTTGTGTCTTTCTACATCAGCTGGCTCGTATCTTAATGCATCCATCATAACGGTTGATCCGGTTCCGCAAAACGATATTTTGAATGTCGGAAAGACCATTTTTAATATGGAGGGACCGGTATAAGGGAACGGGGGATATTTGTCTTTCAGGAAATCCTTGCTGCCCGTTACTACATTCATGGGGATCTCAAATTCTTTTTCGTTTGTGTTTCTGTTTTGGTGGTTTACATTTTTAAGATAAAATATCCAATTGCAGTCATTGCGGCCCAGGCTAACAATCAGTTCGTCTGATTTAAGCGACCCGGAGGCCATCAGCAACAGATCGTCATCATCTTCCTTATTTACCTGTTGGTAATCAAAGTTTATTTCAATATTAAGTTTAAAACGATTGAACTTTTCCAGCCCTTTCATCCAAAGTTCGAAGAGATTTTTATTTATATCATTCTGAGGATACACCTGTTTTTTGTTAAGTTCATGTGCCAGATAAAGCCCGTAATCGAATACTGCATTAAAATTCTTTTGGGACTTTTGATCTTCAATGTATCTTTCAAAAAGATCTGACATGACAAGACTTCCTATATCATCAACAATTCTATTGATCCCGTTATTGGTGGCCCGGAGTCTTGAACCAGCATTAAGCTCCGTTTGTGTATCTAAAAGTGTGCTTGCAGCATAAACCAGTCCATCTTCTATAAGTACATCTCCCTGTTGGTATGATTTGCTCAGGTCAGTTAGTTTTGCCGTCATTCGTTCTAATATAATCTCAAAATAGCGGTTCGGGTCATTTAGTGAGGAGGCTACAGCGGGGATAGCAATGCCCTGTAATTTCATTGATTCAATCCGTTCGTATATCGCCATCAGCTTCTGAAGGATCTTATATTCTTCTGAATAGAATTGAATGACCCAGGATTTTAGACTGTTTTGATACCTGGTTTGTGCGGAGGAGTTCTGGCATAAACAAAGATCATTGGGTCTTTTTGGAGGAGGTACCATATTTAGTGGCGGAAGATGACGCAGGAAATCGGCCAGGTTTTGGATCATGGATTCTAAGCTGGTATTGCGGTGGGTTGGATTTAATTGAATGTTGTTTCTGGCCAGCTCGTAGTAGGTGTTTTTGAACAGATCATATTCTTTATAGGCATCCTCAATAAGCGGAAACATAAAAAAACTGTTCATCAAACCACGCATTCCCTGGCTATAGTCTTTTTTTAATTGCCTCACCTGCCCCAGGGTATTTACCAGATTATAATAAGGTGTATCCGTCCTGCTGGGTTGGTAAATGACCATATTATTTTGCAGGTCATCCCCTACGATAAACCCAGTTGGTGTAATCAGCGTATTTGGATCTATTCTTCTTCCCCGGTACCAAAGTAGCTGATCGGTAGCCTGTTCCCATGCAGGAGCCTTAGCGGGCTGCTTTAACGTGATGGGTGTAAAGGGTGATACATATGCAGGCTCGGTGGTTTTTGAAGGGGAAAGGGTTTTGGGAGCCTGCATTGCGGTGATATTCGTTTTTTCCAGCAGGGTTACCATTTGCTGGAGTGATTCCAGTTGTTTTTGCAGCTGGTCTATGGATTCAGGATCGTCCTTGTTTTTTTTTGCTTCTGCTATTTGCTTTTTTGTTTCTTCGATCTCTTGTTTTGCATCTCTTATGGATTGTTGTAACTCGGCTTGCATCTGCTCTTTTGTAGGAGGCTTTTCGTTTTGGGAAAAGCCGGAATTGCAAAAGATTAATAGCAAGGAAAGAAGTATTATTCGCATAAGCTATTGTTTAGATCTTAATAAACTCCACCCTCCGGTTATTGGCTTTGCCTGCAGGGCTGTCGTTCTTGTCTACGGGCTGGCTTTCTCCCTTACCATCTGTTTCCATCCGGTTTTCATCAATGCCGAATTCCTTTGCCAGGGCAGCTTTAACTGATGCAGACCGGCGTTTGGAGAGATCGAGGTTGGCTGCATCGACTCCGTCGGAATCGGTATGACCTACGATCTTCACTTTCATGTCGGCATTTTCTTTCAGCACATTCGCTATTTCTTTTAAAGTGCCATAAGATTCTGGTTTGATATTGGCGCTGTTCACATCGAACAGTATACCATGTGTCACCCATTTATTCTGGGTAAGCAGTTTATTTCTTGTATCCGGTGCTCCAATGGCCAGCCGCAGGTTGCCGATATAATGTTGCACCGTGGCTTCAGCATAGGTTACGTAAAAAATAATGGAGTTCAGTTTGGCTTCCCTGGCCAGCGCTTTTGGAATATCCCATACCTTTTCCTGGTTCACATAAAGCCTCACTCGTTCTTTTTGCCGCCAGATGGAAATATGAACCGGGTTGTGTGCGTCACTTAAAAGGTCAGTTTGCACTGCGTTGGCAGATTCACTTACGGAATTCTTTCGTATTTCATATTTTGAATCACCCGTCTTCCCTCCGTTATTTGCATTATTCAACTGGAATTTTATACTGTTTGCTCCCAGTGTCCAGTGCTGGGGCTGCGAAATATTATCAAGCTGAACAAGGGCCACACTCATCCCTCCCCCGTTGATTTTCCCGTGAAGCAGGTCAAATTCAAACGTAAAATCCTCGGGATATTTATCTGTGAACTCGGGCATGAACACGCTGGGTTTGGTAAGCCATAACCATCTTCCCGGTTTACCTTCTATCGTTACGATCTCGGCAGCGCCGTTCGTATTCCATCCCGCAGGGAAATCACCGATGGATCCGGTTGAAAAATCTTCAAAGCCAATCACTTTTTCACCCGGCACAAAATCGTACTTGCTGTACGCTTTGATATTTGCAGATGCTGGAACAGTATCTGCATTTACTATAAAACCTGACCGGCAAGCAGTATTATTACCGGGGTGTGGGAGCGACCCGGTCAGGACAATGTACAAGGAACTTAAAAAAAATATACTTTTCATAGCTGTATTTTAATATTTTAAGATAAGAGGGGAATGTTGTTTATGAAACCAGGCTTGAAATTAGGCAGCAGCCAATGGCAGGGCAATAGTAAAAAAGTAAGTATCGGGTATAACGAATGTTATAGCAGGCAGGTCAGTTCCGCTCAAAATATTTATTGACCGCTTCGGTACGGTTCTGAACATGGAGTTTTTCATAAATATTATGTATGTGCTGGCGTACCGTGCCATGTACGATATGCAGGCGGTCGGCGATCTCTTTGTACAGCAATCCGTCGGCAAGCAACTGAAGCACTTCATTTTCTCTTTCGGACAGTATTTCTTTTTTTGTCACTTTCTTTTCGGTCAGGAAAATATTGACCAACTTACGGGCAATGTTGCTGCTCATGGGTGAGCCGCCCTGGTTCAGTTCTTTAATGCTTTCCAGGATGCGTTCGGGGTGGGTGCGTTTTAGTAAATAGCCGGTGGCTCCTGCCTGCAGCGCCTTCAACACTTTTTCATCATTTTCATATACGGTGAACATCATGAACTGGGTAGCCGGGCATTTTTCTTTAATCTTTTTGATGCAATCAATCCCACTCATACCGGGAAGGTTGATGTCCATGATGACGATATCAGGTTGTATGGTAGGAAGTTTTTCTGCAGCAGATTCAGCATCTTCAAAATTATCAAGTAACAATAACTCTTTGTCCGACCGTACAAGATCAGCAAGTCCTTCTCTTACTTCAGCAAGGTCTTCAACTATGGAAACTTTTACCGGCATGGGCATTAAAATTAACAGTATAGGCATCGTTTTCCAATAGGACAAATGTTATACCGACAAAGGAATGTAAAGAATAACCTTCGTTCCCTGTTCATTGATGAATTGGGCACGGCCATTCATTTCCTTCATCCGGTTCCGGATATTTTCCAGGCCGTAACTGTTTATCCGTTGATTATTCCAGTCGATCCCTTTACCGTTATCATGGATAATGATCTCTATGCCCCGGTTCAATTGTACCGAAAATCTTACCCGGCTGGCATTGGCATGTTTAACAATATTGTGCAGGCATTCTTTTACTGATAGAAAGGTATTGCGCCTGGTATCACCCGGTATAAAAGTCCCGGGCAAGTGCAAAGGGGTATCGGCCTCACATTGAATGCCATGATTACCCAGGTATTCCATGGCATATGAACGGGTATAGGCGATCAGGTCGGCGAGGGTATCATTCTTCTCATTCAGTGCCCAAACTATCTCTCCCATTTTTTCAGTCATTTCATCTGAGTAACCGGTGATCTTCTCCAGCGAGATCCGGGTATGCTCATCTTCCATTCTCTTATTTACCAGGGATTGGCTCAGGAATTTTATTCTCGACAAACCTGCCCCGAGGTCATCGTGCATGTCTATCGAAATTCTTGTTCTCTCTTTTTCAATAGCCTGTCGTTTTTCCAGTATCACTTTCTGTTTTTCCAGTTTCCTCCGGTAGTAGAACCTTATGAAAAGAATTAAAAATCCAATAATCAATAATCCTGCTGTAACCCGGAACCACCGGGTCTGCCACCAGGGCGGTGTAATTTCAAAGGGATAATTAAACTCAGCCGGCGGGTAAGCATCTGAAGGAAAGAATGCTTTTACATACAGAACATAATTGCCATAGGAAAGATTGGAAAGATTGATAATTGAGTTGGCAGCAGTTGTATCACTCCAATGGTAATTTTCCGATCCCCTCAGCAGGTAAGTATAGCGGACATGCTTTTCATCAATAAAGCTCGGGGCTGCGACATAAAAGCTGAGGCTGTTTTCTTTATGATAGAAATGTTTTTTCTGTTGCTGGACCGTTTTTGTATTTACTTTAAGTTCTTCTAAAAGTAATTGGGGAGATTCGTTCTTTTCTTCCACAACGGTTGTGGCAACTTTCAGCACCACCCCGCTGTTTGTTAATGCATAGGCATGTTCAGCATCGGTCCAGGTACTGTTTATATAAGCAAAAAGATTGCTGTTCCTGCTTATGTTTTCAATCCGGTAGGAGTTGTCCGGACTGGCAAAGATCAAATCCAGTCCGGATTGTGTTCCGGCAACAATATTATTCATCGAATCGCAGGCAAGCGAGGTGACAAAATTGTCAGAAAGCCCGTTGCCCGTATGAAAATGATAAAGTTTTTCAAGCCTGTTTTTAGTTACAGTATATCCTGCCAGGCCATTATCCCGGGTGCCTAGCCAGATCAATCCTTTTTTATCCATCACACAACTTCTGACCGATCCGGCCAGTTGGGCGGGGGGTATTTGAAAAGCGGGACGGAGATAATTTGAAAAATCACCGGGATGAACACTATACACATCTATACCAAGGCTTCGTTTTACCACCCATAGCCTGTTATTCTTATCCACTAAAAGATCTTCTATAAATTCTTTCGATTCAATTGGTCTGTGGTGTTCCAGTTTATTGTTAACCCATACACCAACGCCTGAATGCTGGCTGGCAATGATGGCGCCCCGGGAATCCACAAATATTTTTTTTCCAAAATAACCAGAGTCGTGCAGTGAAATGATCTTTTGAAAATTGATAATGCCGGCATGGGGTTGTAATGTGGCTTTATAAATGTTGTGGTCATCTTTTGCCAGCAGGGTATTCTCTTTTTCATAAAAAATATGCGGTGACCAGCCAAGGTTACTGGTAAAAGCCTGGGGTTTGCCTGATGTTCTCCGGAAAAGTTTTCTTGATAGCGTACTGAACCAGGCAACGCCGTTACTGTAATAAACATAACCCGCCTGCCCCTCACCGGATTCTATAAAGGGTTTTTCAATGATCTGTAACCGGGATATGACTATCTTAAACACCCCTTCACCATCATTGCTTAACCAGATATTATTTTCCCGGTCAATAAAAATATGCTGGATATACGATGCCGATATCTGCCCGGGTAAGCTGACACGAAACAGATTGCCATCTTCATTAATGCGTCGCAACTCAGAGTTCCTGAATTCTTTATCCCGGTAAACTAACCAGGCGAAATTATTTCCAAAAGCAATATTCCTGGCTGAATAGTTTTCAGTTTGCCGGTAACCCTTATCCGGCGGTAGTAAATTCAGTTTTCCTTTTTTCAGTGCAGCCGTATCCGCAATCAATAACTGGTTGGGAGTGCTGAGCCAAATCCTCTTCTTTTTATCCTTACCCACCAGGTATGCCCTGATAGATACCAGGGAATCACAAATCCGGTTATTTTTTATATCGTATAAAAAGAGCCCCTTGTGAAAACTCATTTCGTTGGTGGATATCAGCAGATAATTTCCAATCCCTGAAATATTGCCAAGATTGGGCTGGCCATCCCTGCTGCCAAGCCCGGAAATTTTTAATGGATGTATTTTATTTTTTTCAAGTACATACAGGCCAAAATCAGATGAAAGATAAATCCTGCCATCATCATGCCTGTAAAACTGGTTGATCAGGGGAGTAAAACTGTTTTCTGGTTTAAAAATCCCGATCCTTCCGTTCACAAGCAGGTTAATTTTTGCTGTATTTGTTGCCACCAGCAATGAGTCATTGCCGATTTCCAGAACATCGTTAATAATATTTATCGGCAAACCATTTTGTGTAGTATAGTTCCTGAACCTTGCACCGTCATACACACAAAGTCCGCCATAAGTAAGAAAATACATACGGCCTTTGCTATCCTGGTATGCTTTTTTCACCCGGCTGTTCACTAATCCATCCTTTGGTGAATAATGGACAAAAGGATATTGTTGTGCAGATAAATGCGCAGTGATCAACAAGCCCGTGAACAGTATGATCATCCGGTTCATACCTAAATTTACTCAGAAATAGGATCATTCCGGCCTGGATGTCTAAAGGCCGATTTCGCAGATTTGGTAGTATTTCCGTTATTTGTGAAGGATTGAAGCCCTCAAACTATGCAAACAGTCTATATAATTGATGCCGTACGTACACCCATAGGAAAATATGGTGGCGCATTAAGCGGTGTAAGGCCCGATGACCTGCTGGCACATGTTATTAAAGTGCTGGTAAGCCGCAATTCCAGCATTGATGTAAATGCCATTGAAGACGTGATCGCCGGCGATGCCAACCAAAGCGGGGAAGACAACCGCAATGTGGCCCGCATGGCAGCATTGCTGGCCGGGTTGCCAAACACCGTGGCAGGTAATACGGTGAACCGGCTTTGCGCCAGTGGACTGCAGGCCATTATGGATGCAGCCCGTGCCATTGCGTGCGGGGATGGTGACCTGATCATTGCCTGCGGGGTGGAGAGTATGAGCAGGGCTCCTTTTGTTGTTCCCAAAAGCACCAGCGCTTTTGCAAGAGAGCCGCAGATCGCTGATACAACCCTGGGCTGGCGCTTTGTGAATAAACGGCTGGCTGAAATGTATTACCCCTATACCATGGGCGAAACAGCCGAGAATGTTGCCAAACGATGGAACATCAGCCGCCATGCACAGGATGAATTTGCAATAGAAAGCCAAAAGAAATACGAACGGGCCTTTGCAGAAAATAAGTGGAAGGATGAGATCACGCCCATACAGGTTCAGATAGATAAAGAGGTCTTTGATTTTGATAAGGATGAACATCCCCGCCTGACAAGCCTGGAAAAACTGAAATTATTAAAACCGGCCTTTGCCAAAGACGGAACGGTTACTGCCGGAAACAGCAGCGGTATCAACGACGGTGCTGCAGCGATATTACTGGCCAGTGAAGCGGCGGTTAAAAAGTACGGCCTGCAGCCTATGGCCAAAATAGTAAGCATGGCAGTAGTAGGGGTTGATCCTGCCATCATGGGCATTGGACCGGTACCTGCTACAAAAAAAGCATTGGACAGGGCCGGACTGCATGTTGCCGATCTCGACCTGATCGAATTGAATGAGGCATTTGCATCGCAGTCCATTGCCTGCATTCACGACCTGGGATTAGACCTTGAAAAAGTAAATGTGAACGGAGGAGCCATCGCACTCGGCCACCCGTTGGGTTGCAGCGGCGTTCGGATCTCCACAACGCTGCTTCATGAACTGAAAAGAAGGAATGGAAGATATGGACTGGCTACAATGTGTGTGGGGGTGGGGCAGGGGGCTGCGATAATTTATGAAGGTTTATAAAACAGCATAAGGCAATTAAACCACATAGGAACATAGGTAACATAGCTTAGTCTTTCGTAAATTGTATGTTTTCTATGTTCCTATGTGGTTCAAAACATAACTCAGAGATTTTTCAGATAGTCTGCCAGTTTCTCAAATGAGACCACTTCCTGTACACCGGTTGACAGGTTCTTCACCGGGCAATTCTTCTCTTCCATTTCTTTACTGCCGATGATGATCACAAATGGAATATTTTTCTTTTCTGCGTATGTGAATTGTTTGTTGATCTTTACCGGCTCGTGGTACAATTCGCAGGCGATGCCGCTGCTGCGGAGTTTCTGCATGATGCCGAATGCAAACCGGCTTTCCGCTTCGCCCATATTAAAGAACAATGCCTTGGTACCCATCTGGAGGTTTTCCGGGAACAGGTTCATTTCTTCCAGTACATCATATATCCGGTCAACACCAAATGAAATACCAACACCCGGGATATTGGGTACACCGAATAAACCGGTCAGGTCATCATAGCGTCCACCGCCACCAATGCTTCCCATCTTCACTTCTTCGGGCGCTTTGGCTTCGAAGATGATGCCTGTATAATAATTCAATCCTCTCGCTAAAGTAAAATCAATGATCAGATTGGTATTTTTTGCCTGCCTGTCCGGTAGGCAGGTTTGCTGAAATACGAATTCCACTTCTTCAATTCCCTGTTTGCCGCTTTCTATGGAGCCGATCAAAGACCTTATGGAGGATAATTTTTCTTCATTGCTTCCGGAAATGTTCAGGTAGTTTTCGATCGTTTTTACCTGTTCATTATTCAAACCACGCTGTTGCAGTTCTTCTTTTACTTTTTCTAAACCGATCTTATCTAATTTATCGATGGCAATGGTGATATCGGTCATTTTATCTGCACCCCCGCATAGCTCAGCCAACGCTGTTAAAATCTTGCGACTGTTAATTCTTAATTCATAATTTTTAATTTTTAATTGAACAAACACTTCATGATAAATAGTAGCAAGTTCTACTTCATTCACTAAGGAAAGGCTGCCAACCACATCGGCATCGCATTGTGTAAACTCCCGGTAGCGTCCCTTTTGCGGACGGTCGGCCCGCCACACCGGTTGTATCTGGTATCGCCGGAAAGGGAAAGTGAGTCTCGTGTGGTTCATCGCCACGTAGCGGGCAAAGGGAATGGTAAGGTCGTATTTCAATGCCCTTTCGGTAATGCCTTTTACATTCTTTCCTTGCAGTACTTTTTCAAGATCCTCCCTGACCTGTTTTTCTTTCTCGGGATTATCAAGTCCGTTGTTCAGTATCTTGAAGATGAGTTTATCTCCCTCTTCCCCATATTTGCCCATCAGTGTTTCCAGGTTTTCCATCGCGGGGGTTTCCAATGGCTGAAAACCATACAGTTCAAACACATTTCTTATGGTGGAAAAAATATAATTCCTCTTTCGTACAACTTCTGCCGAAAAATCTCTGGTGCCTTGAGGAATGGATGGTTTTGTCATGATGGTCGTGAGTCGTGAATGGTGAGACGTGAGTTTAGTAAACAATCATTTTACTGAGCATTTGAAAAGTTTTTAGCATCAACGTCCCGGTTTCTGCCAATTCTTCTTTTTTAAAATATTCTAAAGAAACTGCTATGTCAAAAATAGCATCTATTTCAATCAATGAACCCCTGGATATTTCATAAAATCTCCTTCTTTCAGCCTCTGATTTTCTTGAACTTCCCTCGGCTATATTAAGCTGAACTGACAGGGCAGCCCTTCTTAACTGCTGTACCATATTAAACCGCTCTTCGGAAGGCAGTGATTTTGATATCCTGTAACAGGCTGGGACAAAATTCTTACCTGTGATAAAAACATCCAGTTTAGTATGTGCTAAATCTAAAAACATAAAAATGATTTTTCCTTGGAAATGAGGAAACATTTCTGTTTCTCTTATTCCCGGCTGCTCACGACTGACTGCTCACGTCTCACGATCAGTTCGCATACTTCATCTATCAGCTTATAGGCTTCATGAAAATCCTGTTCTCCTCCGTACCAGGGATCCGGCACATCCCGGTCTTCGCCCGGGTAAACCTCATTTAAAAACAAATCTACTTTAGTTGCGTTGAATTTATTTCTGCTGATCCGTTTTATATCTTCCAGCACATCATTTGCCATGGCGTAAATGCGATCGAATTGTTCAAGGTCATCTGCCATAAAGCGCCTGCTCCGCTGGTTGCTGATGTCAACGCCATTTTCCCTTGCTACCTTAATGCCCAGGTGATGCGGGGGCTCGCCGGTATGGTATCCGTTGGTGCCGGCGCTTTCCACGGTCCAGTTCAATCCCGCCTTCCGGGCCCTATCCTGCAGGATTCCTTCCGCCATCGGGCTGCGGCAGATATTGCCCAGGCAAACCATTAGAATTTTCATGGCGCAAAGATAGGAAGCTGGCTGCAAGCTTCAAGGGGAGTAGCCGCAAGGGACAAGCATGATACAAAAAGACTTTGTTCATCATTCTGTCCCTTGCGACTTGTAGCTACTCCCCTTGCAGCTTTTTATGGAATTGCTCAACTTCCACATCTTACTACCGTACACGGCGCCGGTTTTGGATCTGTTAATTCTCCCGATAGCGATCGGGATCAAAACCAAACTATATGAACAGCAACCTGATCTTGAAAAGCGATATCCTGGATATCATTTTCGAAAAACGAAATAAAGAATACGGCGCTTACATCCTACGTAAATTTTATGAGAACCGTTTGAAAAGGGCCCTGCTAATAATGTTACTGACAGCAGGCGCATTCTTATCATTCACGCTCCTTCCACAAAGATCAAATCACCTGGTGGGCAAAGTATATGACATTCCAAAAACGGAACTGGCGAAGGCCGATGAAACAAAGCCCAAAGAACTTCCCAAAAAAAAGGAAGTGCCTAAAGCAGAGCCTAAGCTTAAACCAGCATCCGTCAGCCAGGTGAAGTCTGTAGCTACTTTTAAGATCGTTGATGACAAGGTTAAGACCGATACGGTGCGGACCATTAAGGAAAATGATGTTATTGGAAGTACAACGGTAATTGTTGCCGATCCCGGAATTCCCGTTGTTTTGACTGCACCTGCTGAACCAGGTACTGTCATGACAGAACCGGTAAAAATTGATAAATCAACACCGTTGGATCTCCACGCGGTGGATGTGCCCCCCTCCTTTCCCGGGGGAACAGAAGCGCTGCTGAATTTTCTAAGGAAGCACCTGAATAATCCGGAGCCAATGGTGGAAGGAGAATCGGTTAGTGTTAAAGTAACTTTTGTGGTGGGGTACGGAGGCAAACTGCAGGGTTTTAAGATCTCCGAAGACGGCGGAGATGTATTTAATAAAGAAGTAATAAGGGTATTGAAGAAAATGCCCGACTGGGTACCCGGCAAAGCAAAGGGCGAAAATGTATCGGTATACTATGCCATTCCCGTAAAGTTTACCGGTTCAGACTGATTAAACGTAATTATTTTACTAATTTCACAGCCCCGTCAAAAGCGGGGCATAAACATAAAATATGGCACTGGAAGAATTTGAAAAGGAACAGTTGAGTGAAAGGGACAAAAGGTACGTCCGCATGCGTAGTATCATGGACATGGGTATGGGGGTATTGTGGTCGGCGATGGGGGTTTTTCTGCTGTTCATTAAAAAATTCAGCCCCGACCTGGCGCTTCAGTACGATGAGAATATACTCATGATCTTTGGAGGCGTTTGTGTTGCATACGGCCTGTTCCGGATTTACAGGGGCATTAAGAAAAATTATTTACGGCATTGATCAATAAGGATATTTTGAGGCATTGGAAGAGATATGGTGTAGGCTTTTTAATGACCTGGTTTTGCATAAGTGCATGTGACCAGGCAAAAAAAGATCCGATGTACTCGTTGAAAAACGGGACCATCCACATCAGCGTGGATGAATCCTTCCGGCCGGTGATCGAAGAGCAGATAAAGGTCTTTGAACGGTCCTTTCCCGGGGCAAAGATACTGGCCGAATATAAGACAGAGGCAAACTGCTTTAAGGATTTCTTTTCCGACACGGCAAACCGGATGATCATTGTAACCAGGGGGCTCACGGATGAAGAAGACCGGTATTATAAAGACAGCCTGAATTATTCACCCCGGTGGAACACACTTGCCTACGATGCCATCACCATCCTTGTAAACAGCAAAAGCAGTGATACTTTGTTTACAATGGAGCGGCTGAAAGCCCAGTTATCGGGTAAAATGAACAGGGACCAGAAAGTAGTATTCGACGGGTTGAATGCAACCAGTACTGTACGCTTTGTACTCGACAGTATCCTGAAGGGAGAGCAATTTGATACCAGTGTGGTGAAAGCTGTAAAAAGCAGCCAGGATGTTATCAGCTATGTTTCGTCAAATGAGAACGCAGTGGGTTTTGTAGGAATAAGCTGGATCGGTAACCCGGAAGATACGGCCCAGGTGAATATGTTAAACAAAGTAAAAATTGCGTACGTTTCCTGCAGTGTTTGCCCGGACTCTCCTTATGTAAAACCAATGCAGGCCAGCATTCTCACCAGGCGGTACCCTTTGGTACGTGGTTTGTATTACGTAGTAAAAGAAGGGTATGATGGCGTGGGAATGGGGTTTTCGAATTTTATGCGGAATGAACGGGGCCAGCTGATCTTCAAAAGGGCGTACCTGGGTACCATAATGGATTTTGAGATACGGAATGTGAAGATCAATAAAAAATTATAGAAAGATTATAGGGAATTAAAGGCGGGATGTTTTGGAAAATTAATATTATTGTACAGACTTAAACAGCAAAAGAAATGAAGAAGTTAAAATTTACACTGATCCTGTTGAGCAGTTTAATGACAGTGGGCCTGGTCAATGCACAAGGCATTGAAGAGGGAAAGCGGTTCTTGTACTATGAAAAGTTCATCAGTGCAAAAAATGTGTTCCAGGGTTTACTGGGTGCAAACCCGGCAAATGAGGAAGCTGCTTACTGGCTGGGACAAACATTATTGGCCCCGGATGAGGATAAGGATCTTGCTGGCGCCCGGGCAGTGTACGCAAAGGCATTGGCTGCAAATCCCAACAGCGCTTTGCTCAATGCCGGCATGGGTCATGTGGAATTGCTGGAAGGAAAGACACAGGAAGCCCGTAACCATTTTGAAACAGCCATCAGCCTGAGCAAGGGAAAGAGCATTGAGGTGCTGGATGCCGTTGGGTTTGCCAATGGCGATTTTGATTCAAAACTGGGTGATGGGGCCTATGCGGTGGAAAAACTGCAACAGGCTACCAGCATAAAGGGATTTAAAGATGCCCGTATCCTCACAGACCTGGGCGATGCATACCGTAAAGTGGGCGACGGCGGATCTGCACAGCGTACCTATGAAGCGGCACTGGCCATTGATCCAAGGTATGCAAGGGCCAAATACCGGATCGGGAGGATCTACCAGTCACAGGGCGAAACACAAAAAGATATTTTCCTCGGGTATTATAATGAAGCCATTGCGTTGGATCCGGCCTATACCCGTGTGTATTTTACGTTGCATCAGTATTACTATGAAACAGATGTTGTAAAGTCTGCAGAATACCTGAACAAATACCTGGCATCAAAAGGTTCCGATGAAACAAATGCCTGCTTCCTGCAGGCCCAGATGAAATATGCCCAGGGCTTATTTGCCGAAACGGTTACTGCTGCAAACAGCTGCATTGCATCAACGCCAAATCCATATCCAAACCTGTATGGACTGGTAGCGTATTCATCGTACAAACTGGGCGATTCTTTAGGTGCAAAGAATGCCTTTGAACAGTATTTTCAAAAGCAAAAGCCGGATAAGATAGGAGTACGTGACAGGTTCACGTACGGAGAGGTTTTGTTGAAGTTCCCGGGTAGCGAAGCCCTTGCCGGAACGTATATTCAGCAGGCGGTTGACCAGGACAGCACGGAAGCCGGTAAAGTGGCCTTATTAAAATCGGTGGCTTCCACGTACGAAAAAAGGGGCCAATATACCGAAGCGGGGGATTGGTATAAAAAAGTGCTGAACATAAAAAAGACTCCTACCAAAAATGAAATATATAATGCAGGTTATAGCTATTACCGAATTGGAAAGTTTGCGCAGGCAAGTGAGGTATTCGATATCTACACCCAAAAATACCCCGACGATATTTTTGGATATTATATGATGGGTAAATGTTATTGGGGTATTGATACCACGATGGTTTTTGGCCTGGCCAATAACGCTTTTGCAAAGGCAATACAGGTAGGGGAAGCCTATCCGGATAAGTCCAAGATTTTAGCACAACTGATGGGTAGCTATAAATATATGATCGCTTACGGGGCTAATATTGAAAAAAATAAAGAGTTGGCTTTAAGTTTTGCCGATAAGGCATTATTGGTAGACGCTACTGATCAGGAAGTGCTTACCAATAAAGATATTATTTCTAAAATAACTTTCAAGCCCAATACAAAACCGGCAAACAAGGCCGATAAAGTTATCATGGGTGCCGATGGGTCAATTACTGCAACAGGGAGCGACGGATCAAGTACCGTAATTACCAAAGAAGGTAAAATAACCACCATAAAAGACGGCATCACCACCATCATAGAGAACGGGAAAGTGACCATGATCGGAAAAGACGGAAAGGTGATAAATCCAACACCCCCTGCACCTCCCGCCAAGCCGGCAAAACCAAAGCCCGGTAGCGGCACGGCTCCAAAAAAAAAGTAAAAAAGAAAGGTAAATAAAGCGATCCCCGTTATTCGTACAATAACGGGGATTTATTTTTCAATCTATTGATTATTGCTTCTGCTGCCTTATTTTTGCCTGTAATCAGAACCGTTAATCCAATGGACTTTTTTTTGTTACAGGCAAACGATGTGAACAACGCAGTAAATTACCTGCCCATTGGCCTCCAGTTACTTTTTGCCATTGGACTGATCGCAGCCATCATTGTAGGATCCGATTACCTGGGCCCCAAAAGAAGAACGGCTGATAAACTCCAGAATTTTGAGAGTGGAATAGAGATCAAAGGCAATGCACGCCAGCCCATGGCCGTAAAATATTTCCTTGTTGCCATTTTATTTGTCTTGTTTGATGTGGAAGTGATCTTCTTTTATCCGTATGCGATAAACTTCAGGGAACTGGGATGGAGCGGCTTTGCAGCCGTGGTGGTTTTTGTAGGCTTATTTATAACGGGGTTGATTTATATATTCAAGAAAGGCGCTTTGAAGTGGGAAGAATAATCAGTTTAAAAGTTGAATGATAAAGTTTGAATTAAAAACCATCATTTAACATTCAATATTCAACATTCAAAATAGAAAATGAGTCGTCCGGTACAATATAATACACACATCAAATTTGAGGGTATTCCGGAAGGATACATGGGGGAAGGGTTCATGGCAACCAACCTGGAAAAAGTGGTGAGCCTTGCCCGTAAAAATTCAATCTGGCCCCTGCCTTTTGCAACAAGCTGTTGCGGCATTGAGTTCATGGCCACGGCTGCCAGTCATTATGACCTGGCCAGGTTTGGTGCAGAGCGTATGAGCTTTTCTCCCCGCCAGTGTGATCTCATACTGGTGATGGGAACCATTGCAAAAAAAATGGGCCCTGTACTGCGGCAGGTTTACCTGCAAATGGCGGAGCCCCGTTGGGTAATGGCTGTTGGCGCCTGTGCATCATCCGGTGGGATATTTGACACCTACTCTGTTTTACAGGGCATCGACCAGGTGATACCCGTAGATGTATATGTGCCCGGTTGCCCGCCCAGGCCCGAAGCCATCCTGGATGGATTCATCAAGATACAGGAACTGGTGAATGCGGAAGGGCTGCGGAGAAGGTACAGTGATCAGTACAAGGAGTTGCTCGCCGGATACGGGATACAATAGTAATTAAATGATGAACCTCAGTGGGGTAAATGATAAACTTCATGCACACAAATCAGTTAACCCCCCGTTTATCTATAAGTTTGTAGATCGAAATGTAAAAGTTGATGCTGAATAACGAAATAATAAAACTAAAATTAACTGAAAAATTCGGCGACCAGTTGACCAACTGGGAGGAGCCTTATGGTATGCTCACCTTCACTGCCCCCAGGGACCTCAATTTAAAAGTACTCCAGTTTTTATACGATGATGCAGAGTTGAAATTCCAATTCTTAACCGACCTGCAGGCGGTTCATTATCCGGACAGGAAAGGAGAAGAACTGGCGGTGGTGTATCATTTGCATAACCTGGTTGACAATATACGGATCCGGTTTAAGGTATTTGCAGATATTGAAAAGCCCGATGTATTCAGTGCAACGGCGTTGTACAGGTCGGCCAATCATATGGAAAGGGAGACCTATGACTTTTTTGGTATGAATTTTATCGGCCATCCCAACCTGAAAAGGATATTGAATGTGGATGAGATGGATTATTTCCCGATGCGGAAACAATACCCGGTGGAGGACCAGTCGAGGATCGATAAGGATGATGAGATGTTTGGAAGAGAATAAAACAACAAAGATGTTTAAACCGGATTCAAAATACCGGCTGGTATATTTAATAGGTGTAGTAGTTGTATTCACCTATCAATCTGTGCGTTCCTTTTATCAGTTTTCCATTGGAGAAGATAAAGGAATGAGCCTGACAGGAGGGATTGTTTTTGGTGTTATGGCAATGGTATATGGCCATGATCTGTATGAATTCATTAAAAATAAAAAAAGCATTAACAGCGGGGCATGAGTGAACATATCTTATTACCGGAAGGAAGTATTGAAAAGCAGACCACCACGCTGAACCTGGGGCCCACACACCCGGCTACGCATGGTGTGTTTCAGAATATCCTGGAACTGGATGGGGAACGTATATTGAAATCAACTTCTACCATCGGGTATATTCACCGGGCATTTGAAAAGATAGCCGAACGCAGGCCACTTTACCAGATCACCCCGCTGACCGACCGGCTGAACTACTGCTCATCACCCATCAATAACATGGGCTGGCACCTCACCTGCGAAAAACTGCTGGGTGTAAAAACGCCCAAACGGGTTGATTATTTACGGGTGATCATCATGGAACTATCCCGGATCTCAGATCACCTGATCTGCAACTCCATTGTGGGTGTGGATACCGGCGCTTTCACCGGGTTCTTGTATGTAATGCAATACCGTGAACTTATCTATGAGATCTATGAAGAAATATGCGGCTCCCGTCTTACTACTACTATTGGGCGTATTGGCGGTTTTGAAAGGAATTTCACTCCTGCGGCCTTCCAAAAACTCGAAAAATTCCTGAAAGAATATCCCCGGGTGTTGAAAGAATTCGAGAACCTGTTCACCCGCAACCGGATATTCATGGACCGTACCATCGGCTGCGGGCCGATCTCTGCCGAACGGGCATTGAATTATGGGTTCACCGGTCCGAATTTAAGGGCGGCAGGTGTTGATTACGATGTTCGTGTGCATACGCCGTACAGCAGTTACGAAGATTTTGATTTTATAATACCGGTGGGAACGACGGGTGATTGTTACGACCGTTTCCTGGTACGTAATGAAGAGATGTGGCAAAGCCTGAGTATCATTGAACAGGCCTACCAGAAGGTACAGGAGTTCAAAGGTGCTGAAGCGGAAGTCTTTCATGCCGATGCTCCTGCGTATTACTTGCCCGAGAAAAAAGATGTATACACCAAAATGGAAGCGCTCATCTATCACTTCAAGATCGTGATGGGAGAGACAGATATTCCGGCCGGTGAAGTATACAGTGCGGTTGAAGGAGCGAATGGTGAGCTGGGCTTCTACCTGATCAGTGATGGGGGAAGAACACCTTACCGCCTGCATTTCCGCCGGCCCTGTTTTATCTATTACCAGGCATTTGAAGAACTGGTAAAAGGAGGCATGCTGAGCGATGCGATCATTACCATGAGCAGCCTGAACCTGATCGCCGGGGAGATGGACGCATAATGAATCATGAGTTAAGAAGTAAGAATTATGAATGTTGAGTTTTCGAAAGAGAAATTAGAAAAGGTTAACGAGATCATTTCCCGTTACCCGCAGGGCAAACATAAAAGCGCCCTCCTTCCTGTATTGCACCTGGCGCAGGAAGAATTCGGCGGCTGGCTGGATGTGCCGGTGATGGATTACGTGGCCTCGCTTTTGAAAATAGAACCGATCGAAGTGTATGAAGTGGCCAGCTTTTACAGCATGTATAATTTAAAGCCGGTTGGTAAATATATGTTCGAAGTTTGCCAAACCGGGCCCTGCATGCTGAACGGCAGCGACAACATCATTGCCTATATAAAAGAGAAACTGAACATCGGGGTAGGCGAAACCACGCCCGACGGAATGTTCACCTTAAAAATGGTAGAGTGCCTGGGCGCCTGCGGGTATGCACCCATGATGCAGCTGGGCAAAAATTACCGGGAGCATCTCACCAAAGAGAAAGTGGATGCCATCATTGAGGAATGCAGGGCAAAGGCGAATTAAGATTGAAGAGATCATTGACGATATTGTTTTTACTTCTTGCTGTTTGTTGCCAGGCACAAACAGATGAAGAAAAATTAAGGGTGACGTTAAAAGAATTTCACCAGGCGCTGGTTAACCGGAATACGGTTTCCGTCAACCAGCAGACAGACAAGGCGCTGAGTTACGGGCACAGCAATGGCTGGGTGGAAACGAAAGCGGAGATGATCAGGAACCTGGAAACAGGATACATCAGTTACCAGGGTTTTAAAGAAGACAGTATAAAAGTTGCCATGAACGGGAACCTGGCCAGTGTGCGGTTTGTGGCAGATATAACAGCAACCATGAAAGGAACAGCCAGTGTGTATCATTTGAAAGTACTGGAAGTGTGGGTGAGGAAGAGCAAACGGTGGGTATTATTTGCAAGGCAGGCTGTAAAAAATTAAGAATTCAAAATTAAAAATTCAAAAATGCCCTCAGCAACGAAACAGCCTTTTTGATTTTTGATTTTTAACTTAGATAAATGGCAAGAAAACTATTATTAGAAAAAGCACAGGTGGAGGGCATCCGCTTTTACGACGTTTACCGCCGTGAAGGAGGTTACCGCAGCGTGGAGAAGGCCCTGAAGATGGCGCCTGTTGATATCGTGGAAGAGGTAAAGAAGAGCGGCCTGCGGGGCAGGGGTGGCGCCGGTTTTCCTACCGGCATGAAATGGAGTTTCATTGCAAAGCCGGAAGGGGTGCCACGTCACCTGGTATGCAATGCGGATGAGAGCGAACCCGGAACTTTTAAGGACCGTTATCTGATGGAATTCATTCCGCATATATTGATCGAAGGCATGATCGTTTCATCCTTCGCTCTTGGCTCCCATGTTTCCTACATATATATACGTGGCGAGTATGCCTGGATCGTGGACATCCTGGAACAGGCGATCGCGGAAGCAAAGCAAAATGGATTTTTAGGAAAGAATATCTTAGGTACCGGTTTCGATTGTGAGATATATGTTCATCGCGGCGCCGGCGCTTATATCTGTGGCGAAGAAACAGCCCTGCTGGAATCACTGGAAGGCAAAAGGGGCAATCCCAGGATCAAGCCGCCATTCCCGGCCGTGAAGGGTGTTTGGGACAGGCCAACCGTAGTGAATAACGTAGAGACATTGGCGGCTGTGGTTCCCATCATCAACGATGGCGGCGAGGAGTATGCAAAGATCGGCATTGGAAAAAGCACCGGAACAAAACTGATGAGTGCCTGTGGCAACATCAATAAGCCCGGTGTGTATGAGATTGACATGACCATCTCCGTGGAAGAATTTATTTACAGCGATGAATATTGTGGCGGCATTCCCAACGGAAGGAAACTGAAAGCCTGTATCCCGGGCGGATCATCGGTTCCCATTCTACCTGCTAATTTATTGCTGACAACAGCCAAAGGGGAAAAAAGACTGATGAATTATGAAAGCCTGAGTGATGGCGGCTTTGCAACCGGCAGTATGATGGGCTCGGGTGGGTTCATTGTATTGGATGACAGCCAGTGCGTGGTAAAGCATACGTATACGTTGGCAAGATTCTACCGTCATGAAAGCTGCGGGCAATGTTCACCTTGCCGGGAAGGAACCGGGTGGATGGAAAAAATATTAATGAATATAGACAATGGTAAAGGAAAGATGAGTGATATTGACCTGCTTTGGGATATTCAGCGGAAGATCGAAGGGAATACGATCTGCCCCCTGGGGGATGCAGCAGCCTGGCCGGTAGCGGCAGCGATCAGGCATTTCAGGGATGAGTTTGAGTGGCATGTGAAAAATCCGGCAGAGTGTTTGAAAACGAATTATGGACTGGCGCATTATGCGGATCCGATCCATGTGCCAGTACCGGCTTAAGATAGTTAACCGCAAAGACGCTGAGGCGCAAAGCAACGCAAATGATTTTCTTAGCGACTTTGCGACTTGGCGGTTAAGAAAAAAATATGGCAGACGAAATAAAAAAAGAAGCACCTGCGAATTTTAAAGTGACCATCGATAACATCACGATCGAAGTGGCGCCGGGTACTACTATATTAAATGCGGCCAGGCAGATCGGGGGTGATGTTACACCTCCGGCCATGTGTTATTACAGCAAGCTGCAGGGCAGTGGTGGTAAATGCCGTACCTGCCTGGTGGAAGTAGCCGCAGGTTCAACCGCCGACCCGAGGCCGATGCCGAAACTGGTTGCATCATGCCGCACCAATGTAATGGATGGTATGGTGGTGAAGAACATCACCAGTGATAAGGTAACCGATGCCAGGAACGGGGTGGTTGAATTCTTATTGATCAACCATCCGTTGGATTGTCCCATCTGCGACCAGGCCGGTGAATGTCATTTGCAGGACCTGGGATATGAGCATGGAAAGGAAGGTACCCGTTACGAATTTAAAAGAAGGACCTTCGAGAAAGAAGACATTGGCCCTTACATACAATTGCACATGACAAGGTGCATACTTTGTTATCGCTGCACCTATGTGGCAGACCAGTTGACGGATAAAAGGGTACATGGTATCCTGGACCGTGGCGATCATGCAGAAATATCAACCTATATTTCCAAAGCCATTGACAATGATTTCAGCGGAAACATGATCGATGTTTGCCCGGTAGGGGCTTTAACGGATAAAACATTCCGCTTCAAGAACAGGGTTTGGTTCACCAGGCCGGTGGATGCACACCGCAATTGCGAAAACCCGAAATGCTGTGGTAAAGCAACGCTGTGGTTACGTGGAGATGAAGTGTATCGTGTAACTGCCCGAAAAGACCAGTGGGGCGAAGTACAGAGCTATGACGGCAAACCGGGATGGATCTGTAACACATGCCGCTTTGATAAAAAGAGAACGGCAGATTGGGTGGTGGAAGGATTGACAACCATCAGCCGTCATTCGGTTATTGGCGCCAATAAATATGCAACACTGGAGATGCCAAAGGATACCATTAAAGAAGTGATGGGAGGAAGAGATCCGAAATTGCTGATGAACATACATAATGTGAGCGGGGTGAATAACCCTAACATTCATTTAAGTGAGATCAACAGGCCGGCACACCTGGAAGACTTCGCAAAATCGGGCGATCATGTAAATGGTGACGGGGAATCCACCCAGTGGGGTTTAAAAAAGGACTAAAATTATTTTAATAAAGGATTATGCTTTTAGCGATCGATTGGCTTTTAATAGTGGAGAAACTGGTCCTCATCGTCATAGTGGTGATGGCATCGCTGCTCATTGCCATGTATGCCACCTATGCTGAAAGAAAAGTGGCTGCGGTTTTACAGGACAGGCGTGGACCAAACCGGGCCGGGCCTTTTGGAATATTGCAGCCGGTTGCAGACGGGTTGAAATTGTTTTTCAAAGAAGAGATCATTCCCAATTTTTCTTCCAAATTCCTCTTCATTCTCGGCCCTTCCCTGGCCATGCTTACGGCCATCATGACCGGCGCCGTGGTTCCCTGGGGAAATACCGTATATTTCTTCGACCGGGAGATCTCTTTGCAGATCGCGGATGTGAACGTAGGTATCTTATATGTTTTTGCGGTGGTGAGCATGGGTGTGTATGGCATCATGATCGGTGGCTGGGCAAGCAATAACAAATATTCGTTAATGGGCGGATTGCGGGCCGCATCACAGATCATCAGTTATGAACTGCCCATGGGGATTTCGCTGATCGCCCTTCTGATGGTAACCGGTACGCTCAGTTTGAAAGAGATGGTGCTGCAGCAACAGGACGGTTTATGGAACATCGTTTATCAGCCACTGGGGTTTTTGATATTCCTCATTTGTGCGTTTGCAGAATGTAACCGTACCCCATTCGACCTGGCCGAAGCAGAGAATGAACTGATCGGTGGTTATCATACGGAGTACTCATCCATGAAACTGGGCTTCTATCTTTTTTCTGAGTACATCAATATGTTTGTGAGCAGCGTGATCATGGCTACGTTGTTCTTTGGCGGATACGATATACCATTCCTGAACGAAGCGGATTATAACCAGAACTGGATGGCATTGTTTGGGATAATGATGCTGATGGCAAAAGTAGTTTGCTTCATCTTCCTGTTCATGTGGGTACGGTGGACCATTCCAAGATTCCGGTACGACCAGTTGATGAACCTGGGATGGAGGGTATTGATCCCGTTGGCATTGGTAAATATGCTGGTGACAGGAGCGTTGGTTTTGTTGAAAGCAAACAACTGGCATTTTTAATTTATAAAACGAATTGTCTGCCTGAACATGTCGAAGGCGGCTTAAATAGTACTATGCAAGCATTAACAAACAGGGTGAAACAGGTTGACCGCCGGGAGATGAATTTCCTGGAGCGGCTTTACCTCGTTTCTATTTTTAAAGGCATGATGATCACGTTCATGCACATGTTTAAGAAGAAACCCACGATCAATTATCCTGAAAAGACCCGTCCTTTCAGCCCGGTCTTTCGTGGACTGCACATATTGAACCGGGATGAAGAAGGAAGAGAGAACTGCACGGCCTGCGGATTGTGTGCCGTTGCCTGCCCGGCAGAAGCCATCACCATGGAAGCGGCAGAAAGACAACCGGGAGAGGAGAATTTATACCGGGAAGAAAAATATGCGGCCAGGTACGAGATCAATATGCTGCGTTGCATCTTTTGTGGCCTTTGCGAAGAAGCCTGCCCGAAAGACGCCATTTATTTAAGCGAAACCTTTGCGCCCGCCGATTACCAGCGCAAACAGTTTGTGTATAACAAAAACGAATTACTGATCCCTCATCCTGTAGATGAACCCGAAGCTTATAAAAAAGCATTGGGCAACCGGGTGAAAAGAGAAAAGGTTAATTAGGAACTATGAGCATTGCAGAAATATTATTTTGGGGTTTGTCAGTCCTGGCACTTGCTGCC
The DNA here is from genome assembly GCA_016710165.1 of Chitinophagaceae bacterium. Classification (NCBI taxonomy): domain Bacteria; kingdom Pseudomonadati; phylum Bacteroidota; class Chitinophagia; order Chitinophagales; family Chitinophagaceae; species Chitinophagaceae bacterium. Next base: position 638,438 of record JADJLJ010000002.1, read on the forward strand.
GCCATCATGGTGGTTGCCAGCAAAAGCCCGGTACACAGCATTTTATATCTCATTGTTGTGTTCTTCGCCATATCCGGCCATTATATTTTGCTGAATGCACAGTTCCTGGCTATCGTGAACATCATCGTTTATGCCGGGGCCATCATGGTATTGTTCTTGTTTGTGGTGATGCTGATGAATCTGAATGCCGAATCGGAGCCGAAAAAGAACAGGTACCTGCAGTTTGCCGGGTTGATATCCGGTGGATGTTTGTTCCTGGTTTTGATATCTGCCATTACCAGGTCAACTTCGGCAACCAACGTGGTGCAGATGGGCAGTGGGAACAGCGGGCTCATTAAAAACCTGGGCATGGTATTGTTCAATGATTACGTGATCCCGTTCGAGATAAGCAGTGTATTGTTTTTGAGCGCCATGATCGGGGCAGTGGTGATCGGTAAAAAGGAGAAGTAATATTTATAAAACGGATTAATACGAATTACACGAATTGATTTTGGTCTTTAAAAATTAACTGGATCCGGAGAACAGATAGTTCGTGTAATTGGTGTAACTCGAATAATTAGTGAATATGGAGATCAAATGGTATATCGGTTTGGCAGTGGCTTTGTTCTGCACAGGGATTGTGGGGGTTCTTACCCGTCGCAATTCCATCATCATTTTCATGTGCATAGAACTGATGCTTAACTCGGTGAATTTATTACTGGTGGCATTTTCAAAAATGCATGCGGCAACAGCTATCGGGCAGGCGTCCCCTGCTGTGGTAAGCGATGCCCAGATATTTGTGTTCTTCATCATGGTGGTGGCAGCAGCAGAAGTAAGTGTGGGATTGGCGATCATTGTTATGATGTACCGGAATATTCACTCGGTGGATATAAATTTTCTAAACAGGTTAAAGAATTGACGCCCCCATCCCCGCCAACCGGCGGGGAGAAAGGCAGGAGTATTAATAATATTTTGAAATAAATACAAAAATTCTCCGCCAGTTGGCGGAATAGGGGTATGAGAAATGTCTTACACATGGTTTGGTTGATCCCCGTGCTGCCGTTGCTGGGATTTTTACTCAATGGGCTGGGCAGAAATAAGCTTTCAAAAGGCTTGTCAGGGGTTATCGGAAGCGGAACGGTCTTTCTTTCATTCCTCATCAGTGTGTATGTATTCTTCAGCGTTAAAGGCGGTAATACATACGTTGCCCATTATTTCGATTTTATAAATATCACGTCATTACAGGTTGGATTTGATTTTCAAATAGACCAGCTTTCTTCGGTCTTCCTGTTGATAATAACGGGTGTAGGGTTTTTGATACATGTGTATTCAACTGCTTACATGCACGATGAAGAACCAAAGGACTTTGCAAAGTATTTCGCCTTCCTCAACCTGTTTGTGTTCTCCATGCTTTTATTGGTAATGGGCGCCAACTATGTGATCATGTTCATTGGCTGGGAAGGGGTTGGGCTTTGTTCTTATTTACTGATCGGATACTGGTTTAAGAACACCAATTACAACATTGCGGCCAAGAAGGCCTTCATCATGAACCGCATCGGCGACCTTGGGTTTTTACTGGCCGTATTCTGGCTGGTTGCAAAAGCCGGTTCGGCCGATTACCATACTGTATTTGCAGCGGTTTCCAAATTGACAGCAACAGACATCACCGGCATTACTTTATTGCTTTTTGTGGGTGCCATGGGAAAAAGCGCTCAGATACCTTTGTATACCTGGTTACCCGATGCGATGGCGGGTCCTACACCCGTGAGTGCATTGATCCATGCCGCCACCATGGTTACTGCCGGCATCTACATGATCGCCCGCAGCAATATTTTATATACCATGGCACCGGTATCTCAAACCGTGGTAGCAGTGGTTGGTCTGGCAACAGCGATCCTGGCCGCCACCATCGCCTTAAAACAGAATGACATCAAAAAAGTACTGGCTTACTCAACCGTGAGCCAGTTGGGTTATATGTTCCTGGCGCTCGGCGTGGGCGCCTATACCGGCGCTGTATTCCATGTAATGACACATGCGTTCTTCAAAGCGCTGTTGTTCCTTGGGGCCGGCAGTGTTATCCATGCCATGAGTGGGGAGCAGGATATCCGAAATATGGGCGGACTGAAAAAATACATGAGCGTAACGCATATTACTTTCCTGCTGGCTTGCCTGGCCATTGCCGGCATGCCGCCTTTCTCCGGTTTCTTTTCAAAAGACGAGATACTGGCTGCTGCCTATGCAAAGAATCCTTTGTTATGGGGGGTGGGTGTTGCCGGTGCCATGATGACGGCTTTTTATATGTTTCGCCTCTATGCCATGACCTTCCTGGGGAAATTCAGGGGTATGCATGAGCAGGAGCATCACCTGCATGAAAGTCCGAAAGCCATTACCATACCATTGATCATTCTTGCCATTTTATCAGTTGTTGGAGGTTTAGTTGGTATTCCTGAAGTATTTATGCATGGGGGCACCGGCTGGAAGGATTTTTAGCGCCGGTATTTGCACAGAGCAATGCCATCACGGTTAAGCATGCGGTGGGTCACGCACAGGAATATATGCTGATGGGAATTTCCGTAGCACTTGCATTGGCTGCATTGGTATACGCATGGACCCGGTTCAGTAAATATCAGAAAACAGGTAAAGCAGAGACTGGTCTCGGCAAAGTGCTGGAAAATAAATGGTACGTGGATGAACTGTATGATGCCATCATCGTAAAACCTGTATTGGCAATCGGAAAATATTTTAACAACATAGTGGAGCGGAGGGGCATTGATGGTTTTGTGAACGGCATCGGCAAAGCGGTTAATTACAGCAGCCGGCAGATACGGCTGATACAGACCGGGCAGGTGGGCACCTATGTTCTACTGATGGTGCTGGGCATTTTAATTTTATTCATCGTTCAATTGTTTTTGTAATCAGAAGATATGGACCCGAAAAATATTTGGATAACATTCCCGGAATTGCTTACCTGGTTCCCGCTGGTGGCGGGCCTGGTTGCTTTTATGATCCGCGAGGAAAAAAAGGTGAAGGCCTGGGCATTGACCGCTTCGTTGATCACACTGGGTATCTCCGTTGCGAGCCTGGTCTATGCAGATAATGCAAAATACTTTTACCTGAACAACGTCAGCTACTACTGGCTGAAGTACCTGGGCAGCAATCTTACTTTGGGGATTGATGGAATGGGCCACCTGCTCACCGCATTGACTGCCATTGCTTTCCCGATCATTTTTATTGCAACCGGAAAAACTACGTATAAGAACGCGGGAGCTTTTTATGGATTGATGCTGCTGACCCAGAGCGGGCTGATGGGCGTATTCACCGCCATGGACGTTCTGATATTCTATTTCTTCTGGGAACTGGCTGTTATACCTGCATACTTCCTGTGCAGCCGCTGGGGCGGGGAAAGAAGGATACAGGCTACTTTTAAATTCTTTGTCTATACGTTTGCCGGTTCGTTACTGATGCTGGTAGGCATCATGTATGTTTACCTGCATACATACCCAACGCCTTTTGCGGAACATTCGTTTGCTATGAATGCATTTTACAGCGCCACCCTGACCGCAAAGGAACAAAGCTGGTTGTTCTGGTTATTCTTTGTTGCATTTGCTATCAAGATGCCGGTATTTCCTTTCCATACCTGGCAGCCCGATACCTATGAACAGGCACCTGCTGCCACCACCATGGTATTGAGCGGAATTATGGTAAAAATGGGTGTATTTGCGGTCATTCGCTGGATCGTTCCCATTTTCCCCGATGCGGTCAATCAATTCGACAACATTGTTATCGGTCTTTCCGTGGTTGGGATGATCTATGCCAGCCTGATCGCCATAAAACAGGATGACCTGAAACGTTTCGTGGCGTATTCATCGATTGCCCATATCGGCCTGATGTGTGCGGCCATTTTTGCCAAAAGCAGTATCGGCTTACAGGGTGTGATGATACAGATGTTCAGCCATGGGATCAATATAATCGGGATGTGGATTGTGGTTGACCTGGTGGAAAAACAGACCGGCACCCGGAAGATATCCGAACTGAGCGGCGTTGCCCATAAGGCACCTGCACTAACGATCTTCCTCGTGGTGATCGCCCTGGCCAATATCGCGTTGCCCCTGACCAATGCTTTTGTAGGCGAACTCATGATGTTCAGCGGGCTGTTCAGGTTCAATATGCTGTATACAGCCGTGGCATTGTTAAGCATCATACTGGCTGCCGTATACACCCTCAACATGGTGCAGAAGGTTTTTTACGGTGAAGCCAACCCGGTTACAGGAACCATGCAGGAAATCTCCCAGGGCCAGAAACTGGTATTAAGTGTGCTGCTGGTATTGATCTTCCTGTTTGGTGTTTTTCCGCAGCCGCTTTTCGACCTGACAAAAGATACGGTATCGGCCATTGTATTGAGATTTAAATAACGAAAATAATCGCTGCCGGCAGGCAGAATAAAAATATGAACGCAATTATTTTAACAGCAGCCTGGGGGGTATTGATGATGTTGGGCGGCGCTTTTATTAAAAGCAAGGCCATGCCGAAATACCTGGCCATTGCGGGTGTGGTACTGGCACTTGCCCTGAACTGCATCGAACTGAACAGTGGCGCTTCTTTCTTTTCCATTGATGTAAAGGGCATGCTTGGTTTCAACAGTTTCAATTTAACGTTCATCAATATTGCGTTGGGTTGCACCCTGCTTTATTTCCTGCTCAACGGAAGGGATATTGAAAAAGTGGGGGAACACGTGTCGGAATATTTTGCGCTGATCTTTTTTGTGTTGTGTGGTGTAACACTCATCTCCACGTTCAATACGTTGCTGGTCCTGTTCATCGGTATTGAGATCGTTACCATACCGCTTTACATTTTAACCGGCAGCGACAAACGGAACCTGAAAAGCAATGAAGCGGCTTTGAAATATTTTTTGATGGGCACTTTTTCCACCGGCATCATGTTGCTGGGCATTGCCTTCCTTTACGGCGGAAGTGAGACCGGCTCCTTCTACATTACCAATATCATTTCAGGCACGGGCGAAATGCCGGCGATGATCGCAGCAGGCCTGGTACTTTTATTGATATCCATGTCTTTCAAGGTTTCTGCTGCTCCCTTTCATTTCTGGACACCGGATGTGTACGACGGGGCGCCAACCGTTTTTACTTCATTTATGGCCACCGTCGTGAAGGCCGCCGCTTTCTTTGCCTTTGTAAGGTTGTTTGAAAATACCTTCGGCAGTTTGCATGCCCAGTGGCAAAAACTCATCGTAATCCTGATAGCCGCTACCTTGCTGGTGGGAAATCTCACAGCCGTATTCCAGCAAAGCGTAAAACGGATGCTTGCCTACTCCAGTATTGCCCAGGCAGGGTTCATGCTTTTTTCCTTATTTGCGCTCAGCAGCATGGCAAAAGAAGGCCTGATACTTTATACGGCTGCCTATAGCCTTGCAAGCATCGGCATCTTTGCCATATTGGTGAAAATGAACGATTATACGATAGATGGGTTTAACGGACTGGCAAAACAGCAGCCGGTTCTGGCAATTACTGCCACCATATTCCTTCTTTCGTTAACGGGCATTCCCCTTACTGCCGGTTTCCAAAGTAAATTTTACATGTTGTTAGCTGCTGTACAGAACGGGCAGCACACCTGGCTTGTGATACTGGCTGTTCTGTGTGCCGCCTTAAGTGCATATTATTATTTCCGGGTAATTCAGGCCATGTATTTTAAAGACAGCGCCGGGGCAGAAATGGCTGAAAGCGGAGATATAACGATCTCCTTTAAGGTACTGCTGGTCATTACGGCTGTTCTTATCATTGTGCTCGGCATTTTCCCTGGTTTCCTCACCGACTGGTTGTATTTTTAATCAACCCGGGCCGTTCATAAAAGTTTTGCATCGGAATGCTTATCTGTCGTTAACTTTAGGAAGAATACAAGCACATGACCCTTAAGGATACCTTTGCACTCTCCTGGCGTAATATATCGGGCAATAAATTAAGGACCGGTATTACGGTTGCCATCATTGCCCTGGGCATTTTTGCACTGATACTGATAATCACGGCCATCCAGGCTGCCAGCAACAGCCTTACCACCAGTTTTTCCACCATGGGAGCTAATTCATTCAGTGTTCGTTTCAAAGAAAGAAATGTACGCATTGGCGGAGGAAGGCAACAAACAAATACCAAACTCCGCAAGTCGGCACTGAGAGAGAAAAAATCAAACCTGGGTAAAGTAATCACGTATGAAGAAGCGAAAGCATTTAAACAGCGGTACCAGTTTCCCGGTGCAAAGGTTGGATTGACCTTAGGCGGACCAAGGGGAATTGTGGTGAATAACGACCGTAAAAAGACAAACCCGGATGTGGCAGTGCTGGGCGGAGATGAGAATTACCTGGAACTGAATGGTTACAACATTGCCTTCGGGAGAAACATAACAGCTACCGAAGTGGAAACAGGCCGCAGCATCTGCCTGATCGGCAGCGGGGTGGCACAAAAGCTATATCCGGATAATCCTGAAAAGGCAATTGATAAGGTGATCAGTGTTGATCATATCCCGTACCGGGTAATTGCTGTGCTGGAAGAAAAAAGTTCCAGTGCATTCTTCAATACCAGTAAGATCGTCATTACTTCCTATAATAACATACGGCGGTTATATGCCAACCGGAGTTCTTCCTTCAACGTGGGGGTGATGGTGAACGACATAAAGATCATGGATGCTGCCGTAGGAGAGGCGAAGGGTACTTTCAGGCCGATAAGGAAACTCGATGTAAAGGAAGAGGATAATTTCTTTATTGATAAAAGCGACAGTATTGCGGAGAGCCTGCTTACCAACCTCGGCTTTTTAGAGAAAGGAACGATCGGCATTGCTTTCATAACCCTGATCGGTGCCGCCATCGGGTTGATGAATATCATGCTGGTGGCTGTAAATGGACGCACCAAGGAGATCGGGCTGGTGAAGGCGCTTGGCGGAACCAAACGGGACATCCGGTTCCAGTTCCTCGGTGAGTCTGTCCTGATCAGTTTGATAGGCGCCGTGGTAGGAATCATTTTGGGCATTTTACTCGGAAACGTAGTAGCCCTTTTGCTGAAGACCGGTTTTGTGGTACCCTGGGGCTGGGTCATTGCAGGTATTTTTGTTTGTTCATTCGTTGGCCTGGCAGCAGGTTTGTACCCGGCTTATAAAGCTTCCAAATTAGACCCCATTGTGGCGTTGCGTTATGAATAGGTATTGGCCTTTTGTAGAACAATGTGGGCAAAATGGGGTTGATTTTTTCAGATAATTTATTCATTTTCGGAATATATTTATGTAAATGACAGATTTTGTCATCGTAAAAAAATATTTATGAAATAAAATTTTCGTAAGTTGTAGCCTTCAATTATTTATTTACCTTGTGCGTCCTGCATGAGCAGGGTAATGGCAGATAAAGATTGATGAAGTTTTTCAACCGAATTAAATACTTGATTTATCATTAAAACAGAGAACCAAACTTTAAACACACTAAAAATTTGAATTTTATGGCAGAGACAAAAGCAACCGTAAAACCATCTACTTCAGTTCAGGCAAAAAGATCCAGCAATGCTATCTCATTGTTAGCACCCCTTTTATGCCTGGTGGCCGGATATTTTATCTGGAGATTTGGATTGGGTAATCCTTCTAATTTTGAAAAGGCCGGTGAAGGCTGGTTTTGGCCCGACAGGGAAGGACCTAAGTCTGCATTAAGCAAAATGTACCTGGGAGGCATTATCGTACCGATCCTGATTGGAACTTTTCTGACCATGCTTACATTCGTAATTGAAAGATTCCTGACCATTTCCAAAGCGAATGGTACCGGAAACAATGCCGATTTCATCCGTAAAGTTCAATACCAGCTTGCTAATAAGAATGTTGATGCGGCTCTGGCAGAATGCGACAAACAAAAAGGTTCTGTTGGAAATGTGATGAAAGCAGGTTTGCACCGCTACAAAGAAATGACAATGAACACAGAACTTACCACCGACCAGAAAGTAATGGCCATTCAGAAAGAAGTGGAAGAAGCCACTTCGCTTGAACTGCCCATGCTGGAAAAGAACCTGGTGTTCCTGTCTACCATTGCCTCTATTGCAACCCTGTTGGGTCTGTTGGGTACGGTATTGGGTATGATCCGTGCCTTCTCTAACCTGGGTGCCGACAGTGGTGGCGCCGGAGCAGCAACCCAGTTGTCAGTGGGTATCTCCGAAGCCCTTTATAACACGGCCTTGGGTATCGGTACATCCGCATTTGCCATCATTTTCTATAACATGTTCACTACCAAGATCGACGGCATTACCTACGGCATTGATGAATCCGGTTTCACTTTAACTCAAACTTTTGCATCACTGTACAAATAATTGTATGGATTGATCATGATTTTGCATCTTAAAGAATAACTGAAAACGGAAAAACATGCCAAAAGTTAAAATACCAAGGAAAAGCACCGCCATTGATATGACGGCGATGTGTGATGTGGCCTTCCTGTTGTTGTCGTTTTTTATATTGGCAACAAAACAAAAGCCACCGGAAGTGCTGGCGGTTAAAACACCCACTTCTGTTTCCAGTAAGGCAGCGCCTGATAAATCGATCCTGATCCCCCTTACCAAAGAAGGTAAGGTGTTTTTAATGCTTGGCGACGATACAAAGAAAAATGCCATCATTGACGACGTTAATAAGACCAGGAACCTTCAGTTAACAGGTGCCGAACTGGCTAAACTGAAAAAATCGGAATACATAGGAATCCCCTTCAACCAGTTGAAGTCGTACCTGAATGCTACCAGTGAAATTCCGGCCAGTACCCTGGCAGGGATTCCAACAGATACAACCAACAACGAGTTGACCCACTGGATACGCAGTGTTACCAACGCCTACGCAGGGGAAGACCAGCGTAAGCTTCAGGAGATGCTGCTGGTTAAAGGAGACGGGGAAGCTTTGTATCCCATTTTTAAGAATATCAAGAGCGCTTTTAAGGCAAACGAGATATTTAAATTCAGGATCGTAACAGAAGGCGAAAACGTACCAACCGGATCGGAACTGTATAAAACAGGTAAGGACAAGGAAAAATAAAGGTTTAACAACTAAAAAGATATTACTATGGCAGAAATGGATACCTCGTCGGGTGGCGGTCATAAGAAAGGCCCCGGCGTCAAAAAAGGTAAAAAACTTTCCACCCGTGTCGATCTTACACCAATGGTTGACCTTGGATTCCTGCTGATCACATTCTTTGTGTTCACCACTACCATGAGCCAGTCAACGGCCATGAACATGAATGAGCCCAAAGATGAAAAGGATAAGGAAATGAAGGTAAAGAACTCGGGTGCTATGACCATATTGCTCGGGAAAGGGAACCAGGTATATTATTATTATGGACAACTGGATCCGAACACAATAAGTGAACAGTTCAAGTCAACCAATTTCAAAGACATCCGTAAGTTGATCCTTGATAAGAAGGTTGCCACTCCCATTGACGACCTGATGTACATCATCAAGTCTGATAAGAGTTCAACGTTTAAGAACGCCATTGACATACTGGATGAAATGGTCATTTCGGCAGTACCCCCTGGGCACTATGCCGAAGTGGATATGACACCGGTAGAGGAAATGCTTATTAAACAAACGGAGGAAGCAAACGGCATCAAGTAAGTTATGGAATGAGCCCTATTTTGAATCTAATTAACAAAGGAGATTACAATGGAAGCTAATAAAATTTTAAATGCCGATATACTGGACATCATCTTCGACGGTAAGAACAAGGAGTACGGGGCTTACCAGTTGAGGAAGTCCTATAAAAAGACACTTACCAAGGCCCTTATCATTACCGGGCTGGCGCTGTTACTGGTGCTTTTGGGAACCGTGTTTGCAGGCATCATAGAAAAGAACAGCCCTAAAGAATTTAAGGTTGTGGACACCCAGATGGCTGAGGTGAAGACTGATGAGCCACCACCGCCGCCACCGCCACCGCCACCACCCACACCGCCACCACCACCTGAAATAAACCAGGTAAAATTCACCCCGCCTAAGATCGTGAAGGATGAAGAGGTGAAACCGGACGAAAAGATCGAAGAGATCAAGGAAGAGCAGGTGATCAGTACCAAGACAGTGGAAAGTGAAAACAAGACTCAAATAGTACAGGCTCCTGTTGAAGACAAGGGAACACAGGTGGTAGAAGTAAAGAAAGAGGATGACGAGAACAAGATATTCACCAAGGTGGAAGTGGAAGCTACATTCCCGGGTGGAGAAGCTGCCTGGCGCAACTACCTGCAAAAGAACCTGAATGCCAGCACACCGGTTGATAATGGTGCTGCCGGTGGAAAATATACAGTGATCGTTAAGTTCATCGTGAGCAGGGACGGAAGCCTCAGCGATGTACAGTGTGAGAACGATCCGGGTTTTGGCATGTGCCAGGAAGCAGTACGGGTAATTAAAAAGACCAAGAACTGGACACCGGCCATTCAGAACGGGCGTAATGTAAATGCATACCGCCGCCAGCCGATCACGTTTGTAGTGGAAGAATAAGAACTTCAGAATATCAGGTCAATCCCGGCAAGCCGCCGGGATTTTTATTTATGGAAACAACCCCTTCTGCGATCTTAATAAAAACGGATTGTTATGGCAGAAGCTGAGATCAAAAGATCATCCCGGAGAAATAATAGGATGCATAAGAAAAGCACAAGGGTTGACCTGACTCCGATGGTTGACCTGGGGTTTTTACTCATCACATTCTTTGTTTTTACTACTACGATGTCTTTACCCAAGGTAATGGGATTTAATGAATCCGTAGATACCATACCGGGTGATGAAATATGCAACTCCTGCGTATTGACTTTATTCCTGGAAAAGGGTAATGTGATCAGGTATTACGAAGGAACGCCTGATCATAATCCAGTAGTGAAACAAACTTCTTTTTCAGTTAAAGGCATCCGGGATGTGTTGTTGGCGAAGAAAGAAGAAGTAAGCATGGCTACGGGCGATGCCAAACGATTTGTTCTGATCATAAAGCCTGCCGTAGAATCAACCGTTCAGAATTTCGTGGACATCATAGATGAAGTTGCCATCCATGATATAAAGCGCTATTACGTTTCAGAAATTGATGCTGCCGATAGAAAAATATTGTATCTCCCATAAAGCTTTGCAGAAGAGAATGGAGTGGGTATCTTTGCCGGATGCTGAATTATCTTTCCGGTTGGGATGATACCATTGTTGCACTGGCCACTCCGCAGGGCATTGGCGCCATTGGTGTCATACGCCTGAGCGGGAAGGATGCGATCGGTATAGTAAATAAGATATTCCCTTCCAAAGACCTCAGCAAACAAAGTTCGCATACCATTCATGTAGGCTTTCTTAAGGAGAATGGGAATGACATTGATGAAGCCGTGGTCTCCTTGTTTAAAACCCCGAAAAGTTATACCGGGGAGGATGTGGTGGAGATCAGTTGTCATGGCAGTCCCTTCGTGCAGCAGCAGGTGATACAGGCATGCATCCGCAATGGCGCCCGGCTGGCAAAACCTGGAGAATTTACGCAACGGGCTTTTCTGAACGGCAAACTCGATCTTGCCCAGGCCGAAGCAGTGGCCGACCTGATTGCATCCAATACAAATGCTTCCCAAAAAGCGGCGCTGCATAATATCCGTGGGGGATTCAGCAATGTTTTAAAACAGTTAAGGGAAGACCTTATCCGGTTCTCGGCTTTGATAGAACTTGAACTTGATTTTAGCCAGGAAGATGTGGAATTTGCCGATCGCACAAAATTTTATGAACTGGTAGAAGGGGCAGGTTCTGTAACAACACAGTTGCTTGAATCCTTCCGGTTGGGTAATGTGATAAAAAATGGTGTAAGTGTTGCCATTATTGGTAAACCGAATGCCGGTAAAAGCACCTTGCTCAATACCCTGTTGAATGAAAACCGGGCCATTGTAAGCGATATTGCAGGTACCACCAGGGATACGATCGAGGAAGTGATCAATATTGACGGGATACTATTCCGGTTGATCGATACGGCCGGTATCCGGGAAAGCAGTAGTGATGTGATTGAATTGATTGGTATGGAAAAAAGCCGGGAGAAGATAAGGCAGTCCGATGAGGTCATTTATATCTTTGATGTAAATACCGAAACACATGGTGAAGTGGGGGCTGCCATCGCTTTGATCAGGGAAAATAATCCCGATTATTTACTGGTGGGTAATAAGGTGGATGTGTTGGGGCTGGAAAAAGCAGCTCAGAAATATACCGGCGAGGATATTTTATTCATATCCGCAAAGGACCAGCTTAATATTGACCTGTTGAAAGAACGGTTGGTGGACAAAGTGATCCAGGGGAATATCAATACCGAAAATACCATCATCACCAATGCACGGCATTATGAGGCACTGAAGGAAGTTGACAGGTCCCTTGCGGATATCAAAACCGGTCTCGACAAAAAAATACCCGGCGACCTCCTTGCTCTCGATATCCGCCGTTGCCTGCACTATATTTCTGAAATAACTGGGGATATTACCAATGAAAATGTACTGGATTATATTTTCTCCAAGTTCTGTATCGGCAAATAACAGCCTCATATAGGCGTTCCAGGTATTGCAGATTAGTTTCTGCGGGTTAAAAAAAATCTTAACTTCCCATAAAACATTTTTTATGATACGCAAAATAATGGCATACCTGTTTTTTGTACTGGTTGTTCTGGTGAAGGTTGGTTGTAATGAAGCAAAGAAGGATAATGCAGAAACACCTATAGTGACGGAGGAGCAACCAAAGCATCCATCCTGGATTGCACAAAGTAATATCTACGAAGTGAACCTCCGCCAGTATTCTTCTTCCGGCTCAATAAAAGAATTCGAAAAGCATTTGCCCAGGTTAAAAGATATGGGGGTAGAGATATTATGGTTCATGCCCATAACACCGATCGGTAAAGAAGGAAGAAAGATGTCCGAAAATGACCTGGGTAGTTACTATGCAGTAAAAGATTATAAAGGATTCAATGAAGAGTTTGGAACAATGGATGACTGGAAGGCCTTTGTAAAAAATGCGCAGGGTATGGGTTTTAAAGTGATCACCGATTGGGTGGCCAATCATTCAGCAGCTGACAACCATTGGTTGAAGGCCCACCCGGATTTTTATGTAAGAGATTCGGCAGGTAATGCGGTTTGGCAAGACGACTGGACAGATACAAGAAAACTGAATTATGCCAACCAGGAATTACGGGACAGTATGATCGAAGCCATGAAGTTTTGGGTTACAGAAACGGGCATTGATGGTTTCCGCTGTGATATAGCGGAGGAAGTGCCTTCAGACTTCTGGAAAGAATGCATAGGCACGTTGCGGAGGATCAAAAATGTCTTTATGCTGGCGGAGGGCCAGAAACCCGGGCTGTATGAAGTTGGTTTTGATGCCACGTATGCATGGGATATGATGGGGGTAATGACCGATCTTTATAAAGGCAAAAGATCCGTCGTGCAATTTGATTCGGCCATTAATGCAGCCATCAAAAACTTTCCCGCAGATGCCTCCCGTATGTATTTCACCACCAACCATGATGAGAACAGCTGGAACGGAACTGAATTTGAAAAGTATGGCAATGCGTACAGGACCTTTGCCGTGTTTACGCAAACCATATACCAGAGCATTCCGCTCATTTATAGCGGCCAGGAGGCCATGAACAAAAGGCGTTTGAAATTCTTTGTGAAGGATACTATTGCGTGGAATGGAAATTTTGAAATGGCTCCTTTTTACAAAACGTTACTGACCCTTCGGAAAAAGAACCCGGCCCTGTCAGCCGATGCGGCATTTAAACGGGTGGCAAGTTCGGACGATGCGGCTGTATATGCATACCTGAGGGAAAAGGCGGGTCATAAGATTGCCGTTATTCTAAACCTGTCAGGGAACCCCAAAAAATTCACCATCAGCGATATTGCTGTTACCGGGGAGCCGTTGAATGTATTCATGGGGGTAAAGGAGAACATAGACGGGGAGCATCAATTCAGCCTCGGCCCCTGGGGTTATATCATTTATGAATACCAGTAGATACCTGCCCGGTGCTTCGTAACCCGTAATTACAGAGGCGGAAGAATATTTTTTTGCGGTTGGTATTTTATTGTATTTTAGTAAGTGTATCTTTTACACAATTGTTATAATCAAACAAAACGATTGCCATGCCGGAAAATCAGACTGAATTTCTTACTCATTTACCATCGGAGGATCCGAAACCAAAACTTTCGTTTAAGCAAATATTAAACATGAGTTTCGGTTTTTTCGGGATCCAGTTTGGGTTCGCACTTCAGAATGCCAATGTATCCCGGATATTTCAGACACTGGGTGCTGAAATTGATAAAATTGGTTTTTTGTGGATTGCTGCGCCAATAACCGGATTACTCGTCCAGCCGATCATTGGTTATTTAAGTGACAGGACTTGGCATCCACGTTGGGGCAGAAGGCGCCCTTTTTTCTTTATGGGAGCATTGTTTTCTTCCATCGCCCTGTTTTTAATGCCCCAATCAAGCGTATTATGGATGGCCGCTACTTTATTGTGGGTACTGGATGCCTCCATCAATATTTCAATGGAACCTTTCAGGGCTTTTGTGGGGGATAAACTGCCTTCATCACAAAGAACGACCGGGTTTGCAACACAAACCTTTTTCATCGGTTTGGGCGCAGTGATAGCTTCGCTATTGCCATATATTTTCACCAATTTCTTCAATATCAGCAATACAGCCGCCCCAGGTGTTATCAGTGATTCAGTAAAATATTCATTTTATATCGGGGCCGTGGTGTTTTTAGTTTCTGTACTGTGGACCGTCTTTACTACTAAAGAATTTCCACCCGAAAATATTGAAGCCTGGGCCCAGGAAAAATTAAAAACAAAAGGCCTGTTAAACGGGTTGAAAGAAATCACCACGGGTGTTTTCAAAATGCCATCAACGATGATGCAACTTGCCGTCGTACAGTTTTTTACCTGGATTGCTTTTTTTGCCATGTGGATCTATACTACATCAGGTATTGCAGCAAATACTTTTGGTACAACCGACAGAGATTCAAAAGTATTCCAGGATGCAGGCGATTGGGTAGGCGTGATGTTTATGGTGTATAATGGCATATCTGCCATCGCCGCTTTTTTATTACCCATACTGGCAAAAAGAATTGGCAGGAAATATACACACATGACCTGCCTGATTATAGGGGGGATTGGCTTGATCTCGATGCTTTTTATTAAAAGCCAGAATCTCCTGCTTTTGCCAATGATAGGTGTTGGATTGGCCTGGTCCTCCACCTTAACAATGCCGTATGCTATTCTTTCCGGAGCCCTTCCTGCAAATAAAATGGGATTTTATATGGGCGTATTTAATTTCTTTATAGTCATACCCCAGATACTGGCTGCAGCGATCTTGGGGTTCTTTGTAAAAAATCTGTTTCACGAGGAGAGTATCTACGCACTTGTTATTGGCGGCGTTTCAATGATCATTGGCGGTCTAATGAATTTTATTGTAAACGATAAAAGTGACGAAAAAATAATAACAATAAAAAAACCCTTATGA
The DNA here is from genome assembly GCA_016710165.1 of Chitinophagaceae bacterium. Lineage (NCBI taxonomy): Bacteria > Pseudomonadati > Bacteroidota > Chitinophagia > Chitinophagales > Chitinophagaceae > Chitinophagaceae bacterium. The sequence continues at coordinate 653,923 of JADJLJ010000002.1, forward strand.
GAAAAATAATTTTTTCCGTTGTATTATTTCTTATCTCTTTATCAGGATTTACGCAGCATTCCGGTTATAAATGCTACCCGGGTAACTGGTGGGTAGGAATGAAGTGGAATAAAATACAGGTGATGATCCATGGCGATGCCATTGCCAATGCAGCCGGCGGGTTCACCATAAACTATCCCGGGGTAAAACTTGGGAAGGTAAATAAAGTGGAAAATCTGAATTATGTTTTTCTTGACCTGGATATTTCTGCCTCTGCAAAGCCGGGTACCATAAAAATAAAAGTGAATAAGGCAGCTTCTTCCTTTGAAATTCCTTTTGTAATAAAACCCCGCCGCAAAGGCAACGGAACTTCTTATGCCCAGGGGGTTACTTCAAAAGATTTTATGTACCTCATCATGCCCGACCGTTTCAGCAATGGGGATGAAAGTAATGACCGCATACCTGGTATGAAAGACCAGACATTGCGGAGGGATACCGTATACAACCGGCATGGGGGCGACCTGAAGGGCATACAAAATCATCTTGATTACCTGCAATCACTTGGGATTACCGCGTTATGGTTAAACCCGGTGCTGGAGAATGATATGCCGGAACGTACCGAACATGGGTATGCCTTTACCGATCATTATAAAATAGATCCACGCCTTGGCGGTGAAAGTGCTTACCGGGCTTTAATAGATGCAACCCATGCCAGGGGAATGAAAATGATCCAGGATGCTGTTTATAATCATGTTGGACTGTATCATTTTACAGTACAGGATATGCCCATGAAAGACTGGCTGAACCAATGGCCTGATTATACCAATACCAGCTACAAGGACCAGGTGCTCTTTGATCCCTATGCGAGCAGCAAGGAAAAAAAGATAATGGCCGATGGATGGTTTACCAAAATGATGCCCGACCTGAACCAGCGTAATCCATTTGTAGCGAACTTTTTGATTCAACATGCATTGTGGACGGTAGAAGAATTTGGTATTGACGGATGGCGTATTGATACCTATGCTTACAATGATCTTGCATTCATGAACCGCTGCAATAAAGCTTTGGAGGATGAATATCCAAAGCTTACCCTGTTTGGCGAAACCTGGGTGCATGGGGTGATCAACCAGGGTTATTTTGTTGAGAATAACTTCAATACGCCGTTCAAAAGCAACCTGCAGGCTGCCACCGATTTTCAGACCTTGTGGAGCATTACCGATGCCATGACAAAAGATTTTGGCTGGACAGATGGGGTGAATAAACTGTATACGGTACTTGCGCAGGACTTTGTGTATAAGGACCCGATGCGGAACGTGATCTTTTTGGACAATCATGATATATCCCGTTTCTACTCAGTGGTTGGGGAGAATACGGCTAAATATAAAACCTCCATCAGCTGGTTACTAACCTGCCGGGGTATTCCTCAATTCTATTATGGCGGAGAAATAGGAATGACTGGAGTTACAAGTCCCAATGATGGGTATGTACGCCAGGACTTCCCGGGAGGTTGGGCTTCTGACCCGGCCAATAAATTTACCCATAGCGGACGAACCGGGAAAGAAAGGGAAATATGGGACCATGTAGCCCGTTTGGCAAATTACCGCAAGGGGTCATCGGCCCTTACAACCGGCAGGATGATGCAGTTTGTTCCTGAGAACGGGATCTATGTTTATTTCCGCTACGATGATAAACAGACCGTAATGGTAATCATGAATACGGCAAAAGAAACAAAAAGCATAAACCTGAAGCGGTTTGAAGAAAGAACAAAAGGCTTTTCACAGATGAAGGATATTTTTACAGGCACCGTCTCCGGCCTGTCGGATATCACCCTTGATTCCTATGCCAGTGCAGTTTACGAATTGGTAAGATAGCTACCCGATCCTGGTATTATTACTGTCGTTTTTTAACAGGCAAACTGGTAGCCCGGAAGGATTTATTTTGCAATTATAAAAATAATGTGTTTATTTTACACATTAAAACGATTGCGCCTTGAAAAAGATTTTCCTCTTTGCAGCTGTATTATTTATCAGTACCCTCACTTATTCCCAAAGGTTATTAAGCTGGACACCTGAGTTTCCTGAAGAGAATTCTACGTTGGCAACAATAGTGGATTGTACCAAAGGCAACCAGGGATTATTGAATTTTGAAGGGGGGAATTCCGGCAATGTATATGTGCATGTGGGCCTGATCACCAGTTTAAGTACGGGTCCTTCTGACTGGCGCTATGTAAAATTTACATGGGGTACTGCAGATCCTGCTGCAAAAGCAACTCCGCTGGGCAGTAATAAATACCAGTACAACATTACCAATATCCGAACTTTTTTCGGTGTTCCGGCAGGAGAAACAATTAAAAAGGTCTGCATTATTTTCAGGAATGCAAGCGGAAGCCTTAAACAGGTAAATTCTGATGTCAGCGACATGTACCTGCCGGTATATGGAAATGGAGAATATGCCGTGCGGATAAATCTTCCTCCATTTGAACCACGGTATATCCCCTGGATAGAACCCATTAATGTGAATGTAGGTGGTAGCTTAAGCATTACCGGTGTGGCATCTGCCAATTCAAGCCTGGTGTTGAAATTAAACGGGAATATAATTCAGACGGCGACAAACGCCAACAGCATTTCTGCCACGCCAACCATTTCAACGGCATGTGCGCAGCAGGTTTTTCTGGAAGGCAATAATGGCACAATTACGGTAAAGGATTCATTCAGCTTTTACATTCCACCAACCACTACGGTAGCTCCCTTGCCGGCCGGTGTACAGGAGGGGATCAACTATCTTCCGGGCAATACATCGGTAACACTGGTACTATATGCTCCCGGCAAGAATAATGTGGTTGTGATCGGTGATTTTTCAAACTGGGCGGTTTTATGTGCCAACCAGATGAACAAGACTTCTGATGGTAATTATTTCTGGATGACCATTGCCGGCCTCACCCCGGGTACAGAGTATGCTTACCAGTATCTGATTGATAACAGCATTAAGACGGCCGACCCCTATGCGCAGAAAGTGCTGGACCCCGATAATGATGGCTTTATTGATGCCGTAACTTATCCCAATCTCAAGCCATATCCAACCGGGTTGACCACCGGGATAGTCAGTGTGTTGCAAACGGCAGAGCCACCATACAACTGGCAGGTGAATAATTTTATCAAGCCCGATAAAAGGAACCTGGTCATTTATGAACTGCTGATCCGGGACTTTACTGCACAACACAGTTACCAGTCTCTGATCGACTCTTTACAGTATCTGAAAAATATAGGCATCAATGCCATTGAACTGATGCCCATCAATGAATTTGACGGCAATGAAAGCTGGGGATATAACACCTCATTTTATTTTGCACCGGACAAATATTACGGTACAAAGAACAAACTGAAGGAATTTATTGATAAATGCCACCAGAACGGGATCGCTGTTATACTGGATGTGGTTTACAATCATTGTACAGGCAATGCACCCCAGGCAAAAATGTACTGGGATGCTGCCAACAACCGTCCGGCAGCAAATAATCCCTGGTTAAACCAGACGACGCCACATGCATACGCATTCTTTAATGACTTTAATCATACATCTCCTGCCACACAATACCTTGTACAGCGTTCTTTAAATCATTGGTTGGCGGAATACAAGGTGGATGGTTTCAGGTTTGATCTTGCCAAAGGTTTTACACAAACACAAAGTAACACAACAACCATCGAAAACTATGATGCCACACGTGTGGCAAATCTTAAAAGATATTATGATGGCACTATCCCGGGTCACCCCGGTACTTATATGATATTGGAATTTCTTGGTACCCTTCCCAGCCAGGAGGAGCAGGAATATGCAGCACATGGATTCATGCTTTGGGGAAATAATAATGCTGTGTACAATCAGTGCACCATGGGCTATACATCCAATTCCGATATTTCACCGGTTGTTTACAACGATCCAAAGAGAGGGTTTAATAACCCGGCAGAAGTTGGTTATATGGAAAGCCATGACGAAGAAAGGACCATGTATAAGAACATAACGCTTGGTAATTCATCCGGCAGCTATAATGTTAAAACGCTTTCCACGGCTTTGGCAAGGGAAGAAGCTGCGGCTGCTGTATTTTTTACCGTACCCGGTCCTAAGATGATCTGGCAGTTTGAAGAAAGGGGATATGATGTTCCGCTGAATTATGGGGGCTCCAACGTGGCTAATAAACCTCCCCGTTGGGAATATATGACCGTACCCGAAAGACGGCACTTGTATGATACCTATAAAAGCATCATCGATCTGCGCCTGAACAACCCGGCTATTTTCAACAGTACATCTTTTACTTATGATTTTTATAACAATGGAGGGTTATACAAATTATTCCAGGTTGCAGATCCCGGCAACGGCGGATTAAAAGTTACCGTAGTTGCTAACCTGGATGTTGTTACACAATCCAGGTCTGTAACATTCCAGGCCACTGGCAACTGGGTAAATTATATCAGCAATGGTAGCGGATCCGGCATCAATGGTGCAACCGGTACAGTTTTTTCATTAACAGCGGCCACTCAAACCATCAGCCTGCAACCCGGCGAATATCATATTTACGTTAGTGTGCCGGCCTGTGCCGCAGCTGCTCCGGTGGCAAACACCCCCATTAACTATTGCCAGGGTTCGGCTGCAGTGCCTTTATCTGCAACGGGTACAAATTTGTTATGGTACACTACAGCAACGGGAGGCACCGGCAGTACAACTGCGCCAACGCCATCAACTGCTGCAGCCGGAAGTACAACCTATTATGTAAGCCAGACGATTGGTTGTGAAAGCCCACGTTTCGCAATTGTAGTGAATGTATCTGCTGCCACGCTTCCTCCCATTGTAACCAGCCCTGTTACATATTGCCGTAATTCTGTGGCGGTCCCACTCACGGCGGCAGGCACAAATCTATTGTGGTACACTACCGCAACCGGCGGAACAGGCAGTGCAACTGCACCAACCCCATCTACAGCCACAGCAGGCAGTACTACCTATTACGTTAGCCAGACACAAAGTTGCGGAGAAAGCCAGCGGGCAGCCATCACGATCGTGGTTACACCTACGCCACCGGCACCTGCTGGTTTAAGTGTTACGGGCATCACCACCAATTCAGCTGTACTGAACTGGACAACAAGTCCCGGAAATTTTTATACGGTAGATTTTAAACCGGTAACCTCGGGTGTGTGGATCAATGCTGCCACTTCCGTCACTGCTGGTTCCATTGTGATTTCCAATCTCACCCCGGGTACCGTATATGACTGGAGGGTAAGCGTAAATTGTTCAAACATTCCCGTGAGCAATTATACCTCGGCTCAATTCACCGTTAATAATTATAATAGCCAGATAACCAATATTAAGAATGGTTTCGGAATAAAGATATCTCCCAATCCTGTCAACGAAAATGCATCGGTAGATTACATCGTTCCTGGTTCAGGAGAGGTAAATATGACAATCTTCAATGCATACGGGCAGCGTATGAAAACGATCTTCAGTTCAGTACAGGTAGCAGGACAATACAGGCTTTCTGTAGCCGGTCAGTTTATGGCCTTGCCAGGAGGATGTTACTTCCTTCGGTTAGAACAAAATGGAAAAGGTTATTTTGTCAGGTTCATTAAAAAATAATTTCAGAGAAACAAAAAGTAAGATTATGGCATCAGTAGCAAATGGTAAACAGGTAAATCACATCAAAAGCCTCCAGGCTATTCAGACAGAAGTGCAAAACAGTATTCGTATTGCCTTGTCAGTTGATTGTGTGATTTTTGGGTTTGATGAAAATAAATTAAAGGTCTTGCTGATACGCAGCGACCTTAAAAAATACCAGGGTAAATGGTCTTTGCTTGGTGACCTGGTGGGTGAAAAGGAGGATATCCATGATGCGGCATACCGCATATTGAAACAGCGTACCGGCCTGGACGATGTTTACCTTGAGCAGGTACATACTTTTGGGGCCGTACGCCGCCATCCTGCCGGCCGTGTGGTTACTGTAGCCTATTGTTCCTTAATAAACGTACAGCACCACAAACTCAAGATACTGGATAATGAACTTCACTGGCATGATGTGCAAAGTATTTCTGACCTTGCATTTGATCACCAGGAAATATTCCAGGCATGTTATAACTGGTTGCAAAAAAGGATCCAGGAGCATCCCCTGGGATTCAACCTTTTGCCCAAAAAATTCTCATTGCGTGACCTGCAGAACCTGTATGAAGCAATTTTGGACACCAAAATGGACCGGCGCAATTTCCGTAAGAAATTCTTTGCGATGGACTTCCTTATTGATGTGGACGAAATGGAGCAGGATGTACCCCACCGGCCCGGTAAACTGTATAAGTTCAACTTTGAAAAATACGAGCGGAAAAAGAAAAAATGGGTGGGGATTGATTTTTAAAAATGCTGCCCGGCCGGGGTTTTAGTACCAAATGGCTGAAAACCAGTGGAACAATGAAACGGTTAATTTTCCGGCCAGGCTTCAGAAAAAATAATTAACAAAAAATTGTTATTAACAAAAAAAACTTTACTTTGTGTAAGTTTTACACATTTTAAGTGTGTACTTTCTACGCAAAGTGATTGCTAATTTTAAAAAACGAAATGCTTGTTTTATGAGAAAAAGTATTAGAAAAGCCCTCTGCATTTTTTCCTTTCCTCTTTTAATGTTGTTACTTCCTGCTGCTGCATTTGCACAAAATGTGGTTACCGGTAAAGTGACGGACTCTAAAGATGGTTCACCTGTTGCCGGTGTCACCGTAACAGTAAAGGGAAGTAAAACAATTACCCAGACCGCCGGTGATGGAACTTTCAAGATCACTGCACCGGCCGACGCAACACTGGTATTTACCTCTGTTGGGTTTGCCACGTACGAGGCCGCTGTTGGAGGAAGATCTTCGGTGGAGGTAAGTTTTGTCCAGGTTAACCAGCAATTGAACGAAGTAGTGGTGGTTGCTTATGGAACAAAACGGAAAGGCGACCTGACAGGCTCGGTAACTTCTGTAACTGCCAAAGATTTCCAAAAAGGGGTTGTTAACTCATCCGAACAGTTACTGCAGGGTAAAGTTGCAGGACTGGAAGTTACAACCGGTGGTGGATCACCAGGTGGCGGCAGCAGGATACGCATCCGGGGTGGCGCTTCACTGAATGCCAGTAATGATCCGTTGATCGTTATTGACGGAGTTCCTGTTGAAAGCAACGGGATAGCCGGGTCTGGAAATCTTTTAAACAGCATCAACCCTGATGACATCGAATCAATGAGCGTATTGAAAGACGCTTCTGCTACGGCGCTATACGGTTCCAGAGCATCCAATGGCGTGGTGATCATTACGACCAAGAAAGGATCTAAAGGGAAAGTGCGGTTTAATTTCAATACAAAATTATCTACCGGAATCGTTGGCAAAACAGTGAAAGTGCTTTCAGCTGATGAGATCAGGAACATCATTAATACAGATGGGAATCCAACCTACACGAATATATTGGGAAATGCAAACACCGATTGGCAAAAAGAAATTTACCGTCCGGCTTTCGGATGGGACAATAATATCAGCGCCAGCGGTGCTATCCAGAATATTCCGTTCAGGGCCTCCCTGGGTTATTTAACACAGGATGGTATCTTAAAGACAGATAATTTTCAACGCATCAGCGGATCTTTGAATCTTACTCCTAAATTCTTAAACGATCATTTAAGTGTTAACCTGGCCATTAAAGCCAGTCGCACCCATAACAACTGGGCTGACCAGGGGGCCATCGGTTCTGCCATCGCATTTGACCCTACCCAGCCGATCAATGCTTCATCCGGAAAATTTGGTGGCTATTATGAATGGCTTGATATCAACAATGATCTCATTGGCCTGGCTACCAGGAACCCGGTGGCCTTACTGAATCAAAGGGACAATACCTCCAATGTTAACCGCCTGGTTGGAAATATCCAGTTGGATTACAAGATACATTGGTTCCCCGACCTGCATGTATTATTTAACTTCGGCATTGATAATTCTAAAGGAAGCGGTAATGATAATATAGATTCCGCAGCTGCAACCAATTTCAGGACCGGGGGAAGAAAAACCTATTATGAGCAGGGTAAAACGAACACCATTACCGATATCCAGTTATTTTATACGAAAGAACTGAAAAAGCTGAATACCAAAGTGGATGTACTGGTTGGACACAGTTACCAGGATTTCATTACCAATGTCAAGAACTTTGCTTCTTTCAGTTACCGGGCAATTGCCGATCCCACCAACCCGCAAAAGAAAGATACCATTGCCGGTACTGAACCTGTATTCCTTACAGACAAACCGGAGTATCGCATAGAATCTTACCTGGGCAGGGTGAATTTATCAGTAGCCAATAAATACCTGGTCACCGCCTCTTTGCGCAGGGATGCCAGTTCTAAATTTTCTAAGGATAACCGGGTAGGTTATTTTCCAGCCGTAGCTCTGGCTTGGAAATTAAAAGATGAATTCTTAAGGAATGTAAACCTGGTGAATGAATTAAAACTACGGTTTGGATGGGGTACCACCGGGCAGCAGGATGGGATTCCCTATTATTCCTATCTTCCTTATTATGCCCGTAGCAATTCTGCTGCTCAATACCAGTTTGGCAATACATACTACAGCTTTTTACGTCCATCGGCTTATGATCCCGACCGTAAATGGGAAAGTACGAACACTACCAACATAGGCATCGACTTCGGGATACTGAATAACAGGATCTCCGGTACGGTGGATTATTACGTTAAAAAGACAAAAGATCTTTTGAGTGTGGTGCCTGTAGCTGCCGGAGGTAACTTTAATATCGAATTGCTTACCAACGTTGGTAATATGGAAAACAAGGGTATTGAGATCACCCTGAATACCGTGCCCATCAGGAAGTCAAACCTGACCTGGGAATTCGGCGGTAATTTTACATACAATACCCGGAAGATCACCAACCTGTTGAAACAGCAGGATCCCAACTTTAAGGGAATTGAGGTAAGCGGGATCTCCGGCGGTACTGGAAATAATATCGGCAGGTTCAATGTTGGGTATAGCCCCTTTGCTTATTTTGTTTACAAGCAGGTGTATGATCCAGGTACCGGAAAGCCCATCGAAGGACTGTATGAGGACATAAACCGGGATGGCGTAATTGATCAAAACGACCGCTATTATTATAAAAAACCGGGAGCAGATGTATTTTTCGGGATAAATACACAGGTTGTTTACAAGAAGTTTTCATTAGGTGTAACCGGGCACGGGGCTTTAGGAACCTATTTGTATAACAATTTCAACTCCAATAACGGGGTGTTAAGGGCAATAAAGAACCCGATAAACTTTATTGGCAATGCATCTGTTAACTACCTGGAGAGTGGTTTTACCAACAATCAATACCTGTCTGACTATTATATAGAGAACGCTTCTTTCTTCAGGCTCGACAATATCAACCTGGGTTATAATGTGGGTAAGATACTGAAGAATAAGGCCAGTTTGCGCATCGCTGCAAGCATCCAGAATGTATTTATCATTACTAAATACAAAGGGCTGGATCCGGAAAATTCAAATGAAACCGGGGTGGATAACAATATTTACCCAAGGCCACGGACATTCTCTTTAGGATTTAATTTAGATTTTTAATAAAAAAAACAACGATTTATATGAAAAATAAATTAATTAAATATTTGGCGGGTATGCTGGTTCTGGCGGTTGTTGCCGGTTCATGTGCCAAGAAACTGGATCTGTTCCCGGTAAACGACCTTACGCCTGAAAAAGCGTTTTCAACAGCAGCCGGGTATAAAAGTGTACTGGCAAAAATATACGGAACACTGGCTATAACCGGAAATGCCGGCCCGGCAGGTAATCCCGATATCAGCGGGGGACTTGACGAAGGCTCACAGGTTCCCTATATAAGAATGTTCTTTAACTGCCAGGAATTACCTACAGATGAAGCGGTGGTTGCCTGGAATGATCAGACCATTCATGATTTTCATAACCTGAGATATACCAGTGCTGATCCTTTTTTGAAAGGGATCTATGCCAGGCCCATTTACAATATCACATTGATAAATGAATATATGCGGGAGAGTACCGATGCGAAACTGGCAGAAAGAGGAATCAGCGGTGCAGATGCGGCAGAAATTAAAAAATCAGTTGCTGAAGTACGTTTTTTACGTGCCTTCAATTACTGGATCATGATGGATCTTTTCGGTAAGTCAACTTACATCACCGAAAACGACCTGATCGGAACAACGTTACCAAAGGAGATAAACCGTGGCGACCTGTTCCTTTACATTGAGAAGGAGCTAAAAGCAATTGATGCCGATCTTGCTTCGGCAAAAACAATTGAATACGGAAGGGTTGACCAGGGAGCTGCCTGGGCCTTGCTGGCAAGAATGTACCTGAATGCGGGAGTTTATACCGGCACAGACAGGTACACCGATGCCATTACCTATGCCAAAAAAGTAATTGGTGCCGGTTACTCTTTATATTCAGGTTACCCACGGGTATTCATGGCGGATAATGATAAGGCCAAAGATGAATTCATGTTTGCTGTTAATTGCGATGGCCTGCGTACAAAAGGTTATGGTAATACAACATTCCTGGTTCATGCCCCCTGTGGTGATGAAATTGCTGATTATGGAATAATTGAAGGATGGTACGGTTACAGGGCTACTTCTTCATTGGTGAACCTTTTTTCTGATCCGACCGGGGCAACCGATAAACGGGCCATGTTCACTACTTCTAAATATGGAACCAGCCCGGCCCAGTTGCAGATCACAGACATCAGTAATTTTAACCAGGGGCCGCACGTAATGAAATATGTGAACAAACGTTCTGACGGAGCCCCGGTATCAGATGCTACCAAATATTTTTCGGATATTGATTTTCCTGTGTTTCGTTTAGCAGAAATGTACCTGATCTATGCAGAGGCAGTTTTACGGGGTGGTGCCGGCGGCGATGCAGCTACCGCGGTAAATTATATCAACATCATCCGTACCAGGGCTTATGGGAATAGCAGCGGCAATATTTCAGCCGGACAACTGAACCTGCAATTTGTTCTGGACGAGCGGGCAAGGGAATTGTATTGGGAAGGCCATCGCCGGACAGACCTGATCCGTTACGGAATGTTGACGACCGGAACTTATTTGTGGCCATGGAAGGGCGGCGTATCATCCGGTACAGCGGTGGATTCAAAATATAATTTGTTTCCGATCCCGGCGTCCAATATCGTGGCAAATCCTAACTTAACGCAAAACACCGGGTATTAATCTGAATAATTAAAACTGTTTTATATGAAAAATGTAATAAAATTATTTTTTACAATGTTCTTTTCGGCAGGCCTGCTGGTTTCCTGCAAGAAGGATGAGAATAAAGTTTATTTTGAAGGAGGTACCAACCCTGTACTTGCTGTGTCATCTGCTGCCAATCTTTTCCTGGATAGCACAAAAAAGAATACCATTGCGCTGACATTTAACTGGTCAAATCCCAATTACCGGTTTAATACAGGAGTAAACTCACAAAACGTGACCTATATTTTCCAGGTAGATACGACCGGTTCAAACTTTACCAATCCAAGCATCCAGGAAGTTTCTATAGCGTCAGACCTGAGCATCGCATTTACCGTTAAAGAGGTAAATACTTTTTTGAATAAATTATTACTTCAAAGGGATGTGCCGCATAATATGGAATTCAGGATCAAGTCAACGATAAACGGAGCAGTACCCTTGTACTCCAATGTAGTTAAGATAGTGATCACTCCTTACCTGGATGTTGCCGTTCCTTTACCTCCAACCGGAGATCTGTATATTACCGGAGATGGTACGCCAAGCGGCTGGACAAATAATCCACCAGCGACTCAGAAATGTACCCAGTTAAGTTTAACAGAATATACCATTACAATGAGTTTTACATCGGGTAAGTATTATAAATTCCTTTCTACCTTAACACAATGGCAACCCCAATATGGTGGAAAAGATGCCAATGGCGGTGACTTCAGTGCGAATATGGGTGGAGGATCCGACCCGGATGCAATTCCCACTCCAGCTGTTGCAGGAAACTATAAGGTAACCTTGAATTTTGTCACAGGTAAATACACTGTTGTAAAACAATAATGAATTCTAAAATTTTAAAAATGAAACATATTTTAAAAATATTTGCGGCAGTGACCACCATTATCGGGTTTACTACCGGCTGTAATAAAGTAGACAACCTGAAAAAGGTAGAGGCATTACCTGTTTACCAGGCAGGTGTTTCTCCGATATTAAGCAGTTCGCTTACTGCGGTAGCACCTGGTATTGCCGACACCAACACCGCAGTGATCACTTTTTCATGGACAGATCCGAAATACGGGACCGACCTTGTCAACACCAAATATATTCTTACGATCGATTCAACCAATAAGAATTTTGGTGCAGTGAATAATACGAAAACGGTAACAGGGGTCTTAAAGACAACCATGACGGGCAGGGAGTTGAATGCGCATTTATTGAACCTTGGCTTTAAAATAGGAGTTGCCCAGAGTATTGACCTGGTGCTGACCTCTTCGTATAAAAATAATAATGAAAGATATCTTTCCAATGTGATCACCGTGAAAGTTACTCCTTTTGCTGATCCGTCCAGGCTGGTTACTCAAAACACTTCGGTGGTATGCACATTGCCAAATGCTGCTTTGCCATCCAATGCTTTTTGGTGGACCCCCACGTTCACCGGGTATACAGGAACAATAAACTATACATTGCAGTACGACTCAGCAGGTAAGAACTTTGTTGCGCCTATTGAAATTCCGGTTGGAGCATCCATATTGAGCAAGGGACTTACCCAGGGAGAAATGAATGCTACGGCATTGAATTCCGGTATACCAGGAGGCAATACCGGTACAGTGGAATATCGTATCAAGGGAGTTACACCGAATGGAACAACGATGTATTCAAATGTTGTAAACGTATCGATCCAGAGTTATGTACCCATTTTAAGGGTATACCTGCCCGGTGGATACCAGGCGTCAACCGGAAACGGGAATGACTGGGATCCAGGTACTGCTCCTGAATTGATACGGGACCTGCGTGCGGTAGTATTTAATAAAATGTACTACACCTATATTTATTTACCTGCCGGTGCCCAGTTTAAAATTACAGTGGGCAGAAGCTGGAACATAAATTATGGCGGTACCGGTGGTATCTTATCTGCCGGTGGTGCAAACCTTACAGTTGCAACTGCGGGCTACTACCGCATTTCTGTTAATATCAGTGCATTAAAATATGATATAAAGGCTGGAAGAATGGGCTTCGTAGGAGGTGCTACCGGTGCAGGATGGAACCCTCCGGGTGTATTCCCGAATTATGCGTTGGGAAATTCAGGGACCAACCTGTTTGTAGGACTTACAAACTTTACAACCGGCGGGTGGAAATTAATTGACAACGATGCCTGGAACAGCGGAAGCAATGCTGTTGACGAAACCAGGAGTTACGGTACACCAGGTGGTGACGGAAGCACACTGGAAACGAATGGCGCTAATTTCAATGATTATCCAAGCGCAGGCCGTTACCGGGTTATCTGGGACGGACGTGACAGGAATAATGTAAAATACTTTACCAGTTCAGGTACAGAAATGAGAGTGGTAGGTGATGGCATGAACATGCCGGGTGTGAACGATTGGGATCCGCCAACCTCTCCGCAAATGACCTATACGGGAAATGGTATATGGACCATATCTGTTACCCTCAAAGCAAATAAGGATATAAAATTCCTGGCAGGTAATGCCTGGGGCGCTTTTGATTATGAAGATAACAGCGGCGGAAGCCAGGCAACCGGAACACCTAGGCCTATTAAGTGGGAGGGTGGCTCGAATTTTAAAACACCGGCAACGGCTGGAACATACACAATTACCTTGAATGAGAACCTGCAAACAGTAACCATTAACTAATCAGCAAGTCCATTATTCTAAAAAGGAAATGCCATCCGTCTATCGTTGGATGGCATTTCTTTTTATGTCAGTTCATTTTTAATTATGCTCTCAGTGCAACCTTAAAAGCAAGGCTGAGGTAAGTATAATAACTACCGGGCAGGTCTTCGGATGCTGCAGCCCATTCTTGGCCTCCATTGTATGGTAAATGGCCAACGCTACCGGCGGCTTCACCCACACCGATCAGGCCGGTTTCGCTTTTTAAACGGAAGCCATAGGTCATTCCCTTCTGAAGACGTAATCCTTTAAGTGGAAAAGATATCCATTTGCCGGTGTCCAGGTTATTGAATTGAACCTGTGAGGCCCCCAGCACAGGCCCCCATGTCCTGTTTTCAGCATCAAATGCATGAATGGTCAGGTTAACCGGACCGCTGGTTGTTACATGAGCCGAAAAGATCTCGATGCAGTCCAGTTCTCCTTCTGAAGGACAAAGAAATGTCTGGCCACTTACCCTGTTCTTGGTTTCTCCCTTCCAATGGCCTATCCAGGAGGTTGCATTGTTGGTAACTTGCTGAACGACAGCCCTTAAATGAGATTTTGAATGATTAGTTTCCATAAGGTTATTTTTTTTAATGAGTGAATACCTGGGGGTTACAGGATTGAAAATTCTTACAGATAGTAACTTAAATGGCTATTGAAATATTGTATGAAAGCGGGAGTATTTACCTGCTGAAACTGTTAAAATCTGAAATAGACAAACAGCCTGCCGAAGTTCTTGCTGTCATTTTCAATGCGATGATATAGTGGTTTGATATGTGGCTGCTGCAGGAAACGCTCTACCTTTTTCCGCAATTGCCCGCTTCCTTTCCCCGGTATTATCTCCACTTCCCGTATCTTTTTATCAACCGCATCGTTAAATGCCTGTTGCAAGGCATTGTCAATGGCCTTGCTGTTATTATAGATATCATGAAGATCAACTTTAATACGGGCCATCTATTAATTAAGAATTAAAAATTATAAATTAAGAATTGAAGTAAGTAACCTTTCAGTGATTTAAACCTTTGAAACCCTTAAACGAGTTTAATACCATCTTTCTCAAAACTTATTTTCCGCTGTTTATATAAATTCCCCGTGGTCATTTTGAATGTTTTCTTGCTCATTCCAAAAAAAGAATAAATGTCTTCCGGGTCAGATCTGTCGTGATAAGGCAGGTAACCATTATTCTCATTCAAAAGCCTTACGATCTTTTCGGATTCATCTTCCACACGCTGGTAACCCGGTTTACCGGCTGCCACATCAATTTTATTATCGGGGTAGATCTTTTTAACAAACCCGGTAAACCGGTCGCCGGGCGTGATATTCCGGTAGATCTCATTGTGGTGCAGTACACCGGTGTGCCTGTTATTGATGATCACCACATAACCAATATCAGTTCGGCGGTAAACCACCAGGTCAACTGTTTCGAGTTCTTTTACAGTAAGTTCTTCGTTGCTTAAATAGGGTTCGATCTTTTCTGTTGCTGCCAGCCTGCCGGTCTGCTCATCCAGATAGATCTTTACCAGGTATTCCCCGTTTGGTATCATGCCCTGCTGTTGTTTTGATTTTGGTACAAAGAGGTCCTTCATCAAACCATTGTCTAAAAAAGCACCTTGCGGGGTTACGGTAACGGCCCTTAGTTTTACAATATCACCCAGTATGCCCCTGGGTTTTTGCGTGGTGGCAATAAGCCGGTCCTCGCCATCATGGTATAAGAACACGTTTATTTCATCACCCACCCTGGTATTGACCGGTACAAACCGCTTTGGCAATAAGATACCTTCAGCGCCGTCTTCCAGGTACACGCCAAAATCCACTTCCCGGATAACTTTCAGGGCATTATATTCACCAACTTTTATCATTTCTTATTTTGTTGGCACAAAGGTAAGTCATTAAGCCTTCTGCTTTTCCGCTTTACCAGAACAAGCTGAACAATGCAACCAGTATTGCGCATACGATCAATGATCCTGCCAGGAAGGATGTTCTCATTTTGAACATGCTGCTGTCCACCTCCAGGCCGTTTGGTTTTATTCCTTTGCGGTTATCAATTACACTGATGATATACATGCCTGCCATGCTGAAAAGAAATACAAATCCCATCCTGTCAAGAAAGGGAATTTCAAAAACGCCTGCTTTATTGGCTTTTGAAAAACCGGAATCGGCCAGGAAAGAAAGATCCATCATCCCGGGTAAGAATTTAAAGAATACCGACAGTAAAAAACCGCCGATGATGGCAAACAGGGCGGCATTGGATGTTGTTCTTTTCCAGAAAAAGCCAAGTATGAACATGGCAAAGATGCCCGGCGAAACAAAACCGGTATATTCCTGTATGTACTGAAATCCCTGTTTGCCTTCGCCCATCAGTTTTTCGCCCAGTGCCAGCGATAATAGAATGGCAAGGGCCATTGATACCAGCACGGCGATCTTACCTACGCTGACCAGTTTTTTATCATCTGCATTTTTATTGATGGCCTTTTTATAAACATCCAGGGAGAAAATGGTGGCGATGCTGTTCGCCTTTCCTGCCAGGGAAGCAACAATGGCCGCTGTCAATGCAGCGAAAGCCAGGCCTTTCAACCCCGTTGGCAGCAGGTTCAATAACGAAGGATACGCTTTGTTTACGTCCACGATCCCTTTTGAATCCAGCATCTCGGTCTGGAACATGCCCTGCTGGTATAATACATATGCGGCTATACCGGGTAATACAACGATCACCGGCATCAGTAATTTCAGAAATGCAGCAAATAAGATCCCCTTGCGGGCCGTTGGCAGATCCGCTCCCAGGGCCCGCTGGGTGATGTACTGGTTACAACCCCAGTAATTCAGGTTGGCGATCCATAATCCGCCCAGCAGCACCGACAGTCCCGGCAGGTCCATATAGTTTTCATTGTCTTTTTTGAATATCATGTGAAAGTGATCATTTGCCTGGGTGGTCAGTTGTTTAAAACCATTTATCAAACCGGTTTGCCCGGATCTTTCGGCTACCAGGTTCAATGCAATATAGGTTGCCACCAATCCACCCAATACCAGGAAGAAGACCTGTATCACATCCGTATAGCCGATCACTTTCATGCCTCCCAGGGTGATGAAAATGGCAAAAACAGCCAGTAAACTTATGCAAAGCGTGATGTCCAATCCCGAAATTCCGTGAATGGCCAGTGCACCCAGATAAAGAATTGACATCAGGTTCACCACCACATAAAGCATTAACCAGAATATGGCCATGATCATGGCTACCGTTCCGTTATACCGCTGGTTTAAAAACTGCGGCATCGTGTAGATCTTGTTTTTTAAATACACCGGGATAAAAAAGATGGCCACGATGATGAGCGTGGCTGCCGCCATCCATTCATAGGCAGAAATAGCAAGGCCCATTTTGAAACCGCTTCCGCTCATGCCAATGAACTGTTCGGCAGAAATATTGGAAGCGATCAGTGATGCACCAATGGCCCACCATGTTAATGACCCCTCGGCCAGGAAAAAATCATGCGAAGCAGAAACAGACTGTTTCTTTTTCTTGCTGTAGATCCAGTAACCATACCCGGCCACTACCATAAAGTAAAGCAGGAAAACGAGGTAATCATTCATTTGCAAAGTGGTCATAGCAGTTGATTTAGGCTTTTATGAATTGTTGACAGTTTTGAATTAGTGGTATTTTAAGTTGCTTGTATGCAGGCGGATGTCCCGTCTTCAAGGGATACCTCGTACGTGGTCAGGGTAAGTCCGGTTTCTTTTTTATAGTCCCGGCCGACCGTTGCTATGAGGTCTTCTGCTGCATGATCTTTGATAAGATTGATCGTACAGCCCCCGAAACCTCCGCCAACCATCCGGGCACCGGCCACATCTTCATTTGCTTTTACCTGGTCAACCAGGAAATCAAGCTCCCTGCAACTTACTTCATAATCAAGTTTCAATCCCTGGTGCGTTTCAAACATTTTCAGCCCCAGTGCCCTGATATCACCTTTTTTAAGGTCCTGGCAGGCGCCGAGCAGCCGCTCATTCTCATCCACCACGTACCGGCAGCGTTTATAAACCAATTGGTCAACAGGTGCTACGTGATCGTTCAGCATCTTCATGGTAACGTCTCTCAGGCTCTTTACTTCGGGGTGAAACTGCCGGATGATCGAAACGCCGGATTCACATTGATTTCTCCGGGTATTGTATTCTGATGAAGCCAGGTTATGTTTTACATTCGTATTAAACAGGATGATCTTGTAGCCTTCCGGTTTAACCGGCACGTATTCATATTCCATCGACCGGCAGTCGAGTTTTATGGCATGGTCCTTTTTACCGAAGAGGCTGGCAAACTGATCCATGATGCCGCAATTGACACCGGCAAAAACGTGTTCGGCTTTTTGTGCCAGCGGCGCCATCTGCATCCTGGTCAGTCCCAGTTCAAAGATATCATTCAACGCATATATCACGGCACATTCCACTGCAGCAGAGGAGGAGAGGCCTGCGCCGATCGGGATATCCCCATCGATCAGCAGGTTAAAACCACCCACCGGGTGTCCGTGTTTCTGTAACTGGTCCACCACGCCCAGTATATAATTGGGCCATTGGATGGATGCCCGTTTAATGTTCCCGGTATCCGTTGTAAAATGTTCATTGAAATCCACGGCAAATAAATTCACCCGGTTATCGGCCCGTTTGTTTATGGCAACATAAATATTCTTATCAATGGCGGCAGGCAAAACAAACCCTTCGTTATAGTCTGTGTGTTCGCCCAGGATATTTATCCTGCCGGGCGAACGGAAGACCATGGGCTGCCCGTTAAACCGTTCTTTAAAATCAGCGGTAATTCGTTTTGTCATTTGGTGATCTGAATTTTCTTACTTGTTCAATGCCGGTTCAGGTATTTTTTACTCATCTCATCATAGATCAGTAAATGATCATTTGCTTTTCCGTTCCTTTCAAAAAAGCGTTCCCAGGTATTCAATGGTTCCCAGATGCAGGTTCCCTTACCCCTGTTATTGGCAACATTGAATGACAGTTCATTCACTTCTCTTTTTACATGGGAGTATTCCACCACGATCACATCCTTATTGTAACGCCGGGACAGGTCATCGAGGTTGTATTCAAGATCGGCAAGCGTATTATGCCATTTAGGATAGTACGATAAACCGATCACATCATAGGGAACGCCCCGCATGTTCATATTATCAATAAAGAAGCGGCTTTCATCATTTTGTCCGCCCAGGGCAATATGCAGCATGATGCTGGTTGATGGCGAAACGGACTTCACACCCTGTACACCTGCGAAGAACAACTGTGCCAGGTTGTCGAAATCAGTTACACTGCCGGCTGGCCATATAATGCCATGATTGATCTCGTTACCAACCTGGACCATATCAGGAACCGTGCCCTGGTCTTTTAAAGCCTGCATCACCATTTTGGTATAGTCATACACAGCCTGCTTCAGTTCGGGAAATGTTTTGTCACGCCAGGCTTTTGGCATCCATTGTTTTTGCGGATCGGCCCAGTAATCGCTGTAATGAAAGTCGAGTAATATTTTCATGCCGGCTGCTTTCACCCGCTTTGCCATCTGCAGGGTATGCTGCAGGTCGCAGAACCCCAGTTTGGGTGAATAGCCGCTGTCCCGGGCAGGGTCATTGAAAATGCGCAGCCGTATGTAATTTAATCCATGCTCCTGTAAGATCCGGATGGCATCTTTTTCTTTTCCATCCGTATCATAGAATTTCATGCCCCTGTTCTCCAGTTCGGGTAAAAAAGAAATATCGGCGCCCAGCATCTTATCCACCGGCGTTGCTTTGAATGGCAGTACCGGGAAGCTGTTGTTTGAAGCTTTTACATCGGTTACCGGCGCAGCATGTATGGTCATGATATCAGTTGCGCCGCTGTAAATGCTGTCTGCCTTTGCTTCAAAATGGATCATGGATGTTGTAAGGCCGGCTTGCACGATCACCTGGCATTTGCCGTTGAACAAACGACGCTGGGCTGTGGAATCAAAATATCTATCCTGCTCATGACTGCTGGGATCGCCATTGCCTACACCGATTATTTTTGCGTCGCCCTGCAACGAAAAACGGATGAGGTTATCTGCATCAGGCACTTCACGCCCCTGCCTGTCAATGACACTGATATTGATCACAGTTGCATCTTTCCCATCGGCCATCATGGTTGTTTTATAGGGGCTGATAACAAGTTCAAAAGGCTTGCCGGTTGTTTCAACCTTTGCCTGGAGTTTTTTCCCCTTCTTGTATGCAATGGCTTCCACTGTACCGGGGGCATAATTCACCATCCAGTTCAAATGCCCGTTCCGGGGCATATCTTTTTTACCGAGACTTTTTCCGTTTAAGAATAATTCCACATTATCGGCATTGCTGTTCACCCAGACATCAATGGGTTGTCCTTCTTTTCCGGACCAGCCTGTCCCGATTTTTTCGGGATTCCAGTGAGGAGAGATGTGTAAAACATCTTTATCCGTCCACCATGATTGATAATAGTAATAAATGTTTTTTGGAAAGCCGCAAACATCCATGATACCAAAATGTGAGCTCACATTCGGCCAGGTGAACGGAGTGGGTTCGCCCCGGTAATCGAGGCCGGTCCATACAAATCCGCCCAGCCAGTAATCATTGGGTGCAGCCAGTTTCCACCAGGTTTCGGCCGTGCTTGCCCACCAGGGCGCTGTTATATCCTGGTCGGGAACATACCCTTTTACCGAATCTTTAGTATACTGCCCGCGTGTGGTGACCGTACTGCCCATTTCGGTTCCGATGATGGGCTGGTTTGGATGATCTTTATGATAATCCTCCACAGCAAATTGCCTGTAATTAAAACTCCGGACAGGCACCACTTCATTTATTCCTTTTACCTGGTTGCCCATATCGGCAGCGTAGGTACTTACCCGGGTAGGATCGAGTTCCTTTTGTTTGGCAAGTAAGGACTGAGCAATTAATTTACCAGTGCTGTTTCCCTGTACCCAGCCTTCCTCATTCCCTATGGACCACATAAATACCGAAGCCCTGCTCCGGTCACGCTTTATCAGCCACTCAAGATCCTGCAGGTATTGCGGACTGCTGTTGAGTAACCGGTTCTCGTCCATCACCAGCATGCCCAGGCTGTCGCAGGCATCCAGCAATTCTTTGGTTGGAGGATTGTGGCTCGTCCGGTATGCATTGGACCCCATTTGCTTCAATAAAAAAATACGGTAATACTGCAGGTAATCGGGAAGGGCACTGCCCAGGCCTGCATGATCCTGGTGGTTGTTGGTGCCTTTTAGTTTTAGATATTTACCATTCAGGAAAACACCCCTGGGGGTTATATCAATGGTCCTTATTCCAAACCGCATCTTATCGGTATCAATAATTTTCCCCGAAGATTTAACAACCGGAATGACACGGTATAAATAGGGATCCTCCAAAGACCATAGCCGGGGGTTAATGATCTTCACTGACTGCTTTACTGTTGCTTTTTCATTTACTGCAAGCGAAATATTCTTTGCAGCTGTTTCCCCGATCTTATTTCCATCCCTGTCGGTAATGATAGCCGATAAAGAAATAATTGCCGGAGCATAGGATTCATTTTGTACAGAAGTCTCCACATAAACCGTTGCGGTATTCTTTTGAACAGCTGTATAAACAAAAACAGGATTTTCATCCAAATGAACAGGATCATACTGATTCAGCCATACATGCCGGTAAATACCTGCGCCTTCATAAAACCAGCCTTCGTACTGCGTTGCATCAACCCGTACGGTTACAATATTTTCTCCTCCATACCTCAGGTAATTGCTGATGTCGTAGGATGCACCCACGTAGCCGCTTTTATTATTGCCGAGATAGAAACCATTTACCCAGAAGGAAGCATCCCGGTAAACGCCGTCAAACTGCAGTTGAAAACGCTGGCCCGAATCGGCACGGGTTACAAAAAAATGTTTCCGGTACCAACCGATGCTGGTTTCGGGATAAGCGCCGCCCACAGGTTTATAGCCATGTGATTGTTCATCAAAACTTTTTGAATAAACAAAGGGCAGCTCCACGGCCCAGTCGTGCGGCAGGGAAAGTTCACGCCAGCTGCTGTCATTGAATTTTGGATCAATGGCTGTTGATTGTGCAGCACCTGTTTTTGAAAAAATGGTGGCAATGCTGTAATTAAAATCCCTTTTGGGATCATTGGCATTGCCGAAGGCAAATTTCCAGTCGTCATCTAAATTAATCCTTTTTCGCTGCTGGGCATTGCCGGTAAGCATGCTGCCGGTGAGCAAAAAGACCAGGAGGCCGGTAATTTTTATCCGTTTCATAGATCAGGTTTTATCCTGTGAAAAATCAATTAAAAGCATTTAACGCAATGGTTGGTTTGCCTGAATTATCAAAGGCGCCCAATGTATATCCCTGCCAGTTGTTGTACGCTTCCGGTTCCCAGTAAAAAACTCCGATGCCTTTGTTGTTACTCACTGATCTTACTTTGCTGATGAGGTCAGCAATAAAGGCATTACAGGCTGTTGACTGGTCCCAGCTCATTCCCACTTCGCAAACCATCAGTTCCGACCCGAACCGGGCAACCATGTCATTCATATTGGTTAAGCACTGGCTGTTCAATGTATTCCAGTTTGCAGCAGATGGATATAAAGACATACCAATCACGTCCCATTTAGCGCCATTGGCTTTCAGCCCGTCAAGATTCCACCTGAACAGGGCATTGTCATACCATTGGAAATATGCACCATCACTTTCGAAGAAGGACTGGCGGCTTTAACGGCATTGTATCCGGCAATGAAGAATTTTGCATAGTTGGCCATATTCACGGAGGCCTTCCCATCAGGCCAAAGCATGCCATCGTTGGTTTCATTGCCCACCTGCACCCAATCGGGCGTAATGCTGTTCGTTTTTAAAACATTCAGAACATTGTACGTGTGATTGTAAACAGATGTTTGCAGTGTGGTAATATCCTGCCCTGCCCAGGCTGCCGGTTTAGTTTGTTTGCCCGGATCGGCCCAGCTGTCGCTGTAATGAAAATCTATCAATATTCTCATCCCCAGGTTTTTTGCCCGGATGGCTTTGGTAACAACATCTGCCGTATTGCACCATCCATTGGCCGGGTCCACCCAAACCCGTAACCGGATGGAGTTCATCCCCAGGTTCTTAAGCAGCAACATGCATTCTGTTTCGGTACCACTGCTGTTGTAAAATTTCATGCCTGCATTTTCCATTTGCGTTACCCAGCTCACATCTGCTCCTTTGGCAAAGAATGTTGTTGGGACAGGTGCCGGTGCCGGGCTGTTTCCACCTGAAGATTTATTACAGGTAATTCCTGCAAATACTATTAACAGGATTATTACTATAAATTTTATTTTCATGAGCAGTATATTCATTTTTGAAGACATGGTTGACATTTATTCTTAGCTTACATTATTTCGTAAAGAAGAATTCCTGAAAACAGGTATCGGGTCAAGGATCCTTTTTTGCACAGGTCCTCTTTTATTGCTTTTTTCTTCGATCAGTTTCAGCATCAGCAGGAAAGCCTCTTTTCCCATAGTTACCGTTTGCTGGTCAATGGTTGAGAGGGAAGGGCTGATGTGTTCCCCAAAGCTTTCATTGGCAAAACCTATGATACCAAAGTCTTTGGGGATAGAGATATTATTATGCTTTAGTTCTTTGATGGCGCCCAATGCGGTAAAATCTTCCACAGCAAAAACCGCATCCGGGGGATCGGATAATTCCAGGAAGTATTGTACAGCATTTCTGCCGGCTTCAATGGAGACATCCCCGGTATAGACAAGCCGGGCATCAAACGGGATCCCGTTTTTTTTGAGGGCCGCTTTATATCCTTCCAGTCTTGCTTTGAATATCTTTAAATGCTGGGGGCCCGAAATATGTGCAATGCGTTTATAGTCCTGTTCAATGAGATGTGCTGTGGCCATATATCCTCCTTTATGATCATCAATGGAAACAGAATCTGTTTCCAGCTCATCGTTTGTTCTGTCAAAAAAAACAATGGGCATTTTCGTCTGCCGGGCATTTACAAAATGGGTGTGATCATTTTTTTCCTTGGCCATCGAAACAATGATGCCATCCACCCGTGCATTCAAAAATGTCTCGATCCCTTTTTGTTCATGTTCCCAGGATTCGTTGGATTGATAGATCAGGACATTGTACCCGTTTTGGTTTGCCATGTTTTCAATGCCGTGCACCACCGAGCCAAAAAAATTGATCTCTGCACTCGGGATAATGACCCCGATGATCCCTGTCTGGCCCTTCCGTAAAGCTGATGCTACTGTATTCCGCCTGTAATGCAGTTTTTCAGCAGCCTGTAAAACCCTTTTCTTTGTTTTGATGCTGATGCCGGGGTGGTCGTTCAATGCACGGGAAACGGTGGCTGAAGTAGTGTTCAGCTTTTTGGCAATATCCGCAATGGTGACGGTAAGGCTCAATTTTATGCAATCGTTTGCATAAACCTAGGCATTTATTCCGGATTGACAAAAATATCCGGTCATTTTATGGAGATATGACCGTACGGGGCTTTGCCTTTGAAAAGCCGGCTAAATCGTTGACCGGTTTATACCCATCATCGGCGTTTATTCACTATCTTCACCCGATTTTTAAAAGCAATATCTTGAAATTTACAGAATTCGGTTTCGACCAACGATTGATGGAGGGTATAGATGCCTCCGGGTATGAAGACGCCACCCCCGTACAGGAACAGGTGATCCCGCTTGTTATGGCTGGAAAAGATGTCATCGCATCTGCACAGACGGGTACCGGGAAAACGGCTGCTTTTTTACTCCCGCTTATTAATAAGATCATTACGGATCCGCACGAAGATCATACCAACAATGCCCTTGTCATTGTTCCGACCCGTGAACTGGCCATACAGATAGCCCAGCACATGGAGGGGCTTTCCTATTTCACTTCAGTGAGTTCCATTGCAGTATATGGCGGAGGAGACGGCAATGCATTTGTGCAGGAGAAAAAGGCATTGAGCCATGGCGCCGATGTGGTGATCTGCACACCCGGCAAAATGATGGCCCATATAAAAATGGGATATGTAAAATTGGGCGGCCTGAAATACCTGGTGCTTGATGAAGCCGACCGCATGCTGGATATGGGTTTTTTCGACGACATCATGTTCATCATTAACCACCTGCCCAAAAAAAGACAGAACCTTTTGTTCTCGGCTACCATGCCCCAGAAGATACGGGAACTGGCACGCAGGATATTGCACGAACCTGCCGAAGTGAACATTTCCATCAGTAAACCCAATGAGCGGATAAAGCAGGAGGCATTCATTGTGTATGATACCCAGAAAATACCGCTGGTGAAGCACCTGCTTCAGAAAAAAGATTTTAAATCGGTGCTGATCTTCTGCAGCAGTAAGATAAGTGTTAAACAACTTACCCGGGATCTGAAACGGGCAAGATTCCTGGCCGATGAGATCCACAGCGACCTGGAACAAGAGAAAAGAGAGGATGTGCTGATGCAGTTCAAAAGCAGGAGGTTGCCGATACTGGTTGCCACCGATATTCTCAGCAGGGGTATTGATATTGATAACATCGACCTCGTGATCAATTACGATGTGCCGCACGACGGCGAGGACTATGTGCACCGCATTGGCCGTACAGCCCGTGCAGAAGCAGAGGGAACGGCGTATACTTTTGTGAGCCAGCGGGAGCAGCGTAAATTCCAGGCAATAGTAAAAACTGATCGGTAATATTGTTCCCAAAGCCAATGTTCCGGAAGAATTGGGTGAAACACCCGCATACAATGCCTCCGTATCAAAAACGCATACCGCTAACCGCCGGTTTAAAAAGCCGGGGCAATTCCGTAATAAAACCAGGTAAGTTTCAGTTTCAGCCCACAGCAAGGAAGACCAGCCATTGTATATTTGTAGAAACAAGTCGTATCAGCCAGGTTTCTTCCATATTAAATAATCCCATCGAATACATCCGGGGAGTGACTTCATTAAAAGCCGGTCTTTTAAAAAAGGAACTCGGCATTTTCACGTTCAACGACCTGCTGGAACATTATCCCTTCCGCCATGTTGATAAAACAAAGCTGGATAAGATCGCCGGCCTGTCTGCTGCCAGTGAATATGCCCAGGTGGCCGGGAAGATCACTGAAATAGAAATACTTGGCGAAAACCGGGGCAAGCGCCTCGTGGCAACTCTGCAGGATGAGACCGGCGAAATAGAACTGGTCTGGTTCCAGGGCATAAACTGGATACAAAAAGCCATCCATCCCGGGCAGCAATACCTGGTATTCGGGCGGCTTACATTTTTTATGGGTAAACCCCAGATCGCCCATCCGGAAATTGAAACATTCACCCCGCAAAAAGGCGGTGGTAAGATCTTATTAGAGCCGGTCTATCCATCTACCGAGAAATTAAAAACAAAGGGGCTGAATGGAAGAACACTCGGTAAACTAACTTATGCTTTACTGGAACTGATCACCGAAAAAGACCTGCCTGAGAATTTACCGGAACCCGTCATTAAACAATATAAATTCATCAGCCGTTTCAGTGCTTACCGCCAGATCCATTTCCCGGCAACAGAAAAACATTACCAGCATGCCCTGCGGCGGCTGAAGTTTGAGGAATTGTTCTTTGCACAGTTGCGCATGGGATTGATAAGGTCTTCCCGGCACAGGCACAGCAAGGGTTTGGTGTTCGGTCAGGTAGGTGTATTGTTCAATACTTTTTTTAAAAATTACCTGCCCTTTGAGCTCACCAATGCACAAAAAAGGGTGCTCAAAGAGATACGGAAAGATACAGGCAGCGGCAAACAAATGAACCGCCTCTTACAGGGGGATGTAGGCAGCGGAAAGACCATTGTGGCATTAATGTTGATGCTTATCGCAGCAGATAATGGTTTTCAAAGCGTGATGATGGCGCCGACAGAGATCCTGGCCCGGCAACATTATATCAGCATCACCGCTCTTTTAAAGGATATGCCGGTTTGTGTAAAACTCCTAACCGGTTCATCTAAAGGGAAAGAAAGGAAAGAGGTATTAAAACTTGCGGAAGACGGCTCTTTGCATATGTTGATCGGTACCCATGCAGTGATCGAAGATAACGTGGTCTTTAAGGACCTGGGTTTTGCCGTAATTGATGAACAGCACAAGTTTGGTGTGGCACAAAGGGCACAGCTCTGGAAAAAGAACTCAATCCCGCCCCACGTACTGGTGATGACGGCAACCCCCATACCCCGTACCCTGGCACTTACTGCATACGGCGACCTGGATTACAGCGTGATTGACGAACTGCCGCCGGGAAGACAACCCGTAATTACCCTGCATCGTTCGGAAAGTACCCGGCCACAGGTGATGGGTTTTGTAAAGAAAGAGATACAAAAGGGAAGACAGGCTTACATCGTTTACCCCCTGATAGAAGAAAGCAGCAAGGTAGATTACGAGAACCTGATGAAAGGGTATGAAGAGGTCAAATCATTCTTTCCCGAACCGAAATACTGGATAAGCATGGTACATGGCCGGCAGGATGCAGCCCAGAAAGAAACCAACATGCAGCGGTTTGTGAACCGGGATACGCAGATCATGGTAAGTACCACCGTGATAGAAGTGGGCGTGAATGTTCCCAATGCCAGCATAATGGTCATTGAAAGTGCAGAAAAATTTGGCTTGTCGCAGTTGCACCAGTTGCGGGGCCGGGTAGGAAGAGGTGCAGAAAAAAGTTTTTGCATATTATTAACGGGCCCCAGGATATCAAATGATGCCCGGGAACGATTAAAGATCATGGAGGCTACCAACGACGGATTTAAGATCGCCGAAAAAGACCTGGAGATCCGGGGGCCGGGTGATATAGAAGGTACCCGCCAAAGTGGCCTGTTAAACTTTAAGCTGGCTAATATAGTCCACGACAAGGTAATGCTGGAAGCCGCAGGACAGGCAGCCGGGAATATTTTAGATACCGACCCTGATATGAGTAAAGATGTTAATTTACCTGTTAAAAATCACCTCCGGCAGCAGAAAGGGAAAACAGCCTGGAGCAAAATCTCGTAGATAAGAATCATGCTTATTGGATGAACAAAACAGGTGCTTTTTTGGTTTTATTTTAGTACATTGTAAAAAAGAAACAGTTGAAGATCCTGCGCAAAATAACATACCCTTCCATTTTAATCCTTTCTGCGGTATTGAGTATTAAAACTGCAAAAGCACAAATTGAGTTCATACAGAATAAGGGCCAATGGGACAGCCGGGTGGTTTACCGCGGTGATTTTTCCACCGGTTCATTCTTCCTGGAAAACCAGGGATTTACTGTTCTGCTTCACAATACCGATGACCTGAAAAATGTATCCGACCAGATGCATGGCCATAATCCCAACCTGGCAACAACCGGTCAGCCAATTACGTTAAGGTCGCATGCATATAAAGTACAGTTTTTAGGAACTTCATCATTTTCCGCCCGGATCGTACCCGATAAAATTCAGCCTTACCAGAATAATTACTTCATCGGCAACGACCAGGCCAAATGGGCATCGGGTTGCCAGTTATCGCAGGCGGTCACCTACAAGAATGTTTATCCCAATATTGACGTCCGGTATTACAGCGATGCCGCAAAACTGAAGTACGATATCATTGTTCACCCGGGCGGTAATATCAATGCCATTGCCATGCAATACACGGGGGTTGATAAGATACAGGTGAAGAACAAAGAACTGATGATAAATACATCGGTGGGTGAAGTGAAGGAACTGTATCCCTACAGCTACCAGGTGAGTGATGGCCAAAAACAAACGGTGGACTGCAAGTATGTGATCAGGGATAATATCGTACGGTTTAAAGTGAGTGATTATGATCCCAAAACAACGGTGATCATTGACCCTACCCTGATCTTCTCAACCTTTACCGGAAGTACCCAGGATAACTGGGGTTATACGGCCACCCCGGCGCCTGATGGCAGTTTTTATGCCGGCGGTATTGCTTTTGGGGTCGGGTTCCCGGTTTCACCAGGCGCATTTCAAACAATATTTGGCGGCGGTGTTAATGAGGATAATACGGGCCCCTACGACATAGCCATCATTAAATATTCTGCGAATGGTTCCAATCGCTTATTTGCAACCTACCTGGGCGGCACCAGCAACGAACAGCCACACAGCATGATCTGTGACCAGCAGGGTAACCTTATAGTTGCGGGGCGAAGCACTTCTTCCAATTTCCCGAAAACCATTCCGCAAATTGGTATTGGCGGAGGTTATGATATTGTTGTTACGAAAATAAATGCAACCGGTTCGGCCATACTTGGCTCAGTGAAAATGGGCGGTATTGAAGATGATGGTGTTAACATCCGTGGAAAATATGTGGCTCCCGACGGGGCCGATGTTACCCGCAGGAATTATGGCGATGATGCCCGGAGTGAAGTGATACTGGACGGGGCAAACAATATTTTTGTGGCGTCCTGCAGCCGTTCACCCAATTTCCCGGTAACAGCAGGGGCTTTCCAAACGGTTTTTGGCGGGGGAAGGCAGGATGGTGTTATACTGAAATTCAGCCCTAACCTGAACACAGTACTATTCAGTAGTTATTTTGGCGGCTCCGCCGATGAGGCATGTTTTGTACTTTCGCAAAATCTGCTGACAGGGAATGTATATGTTGCAGGTGGTACCAGCAGTACCAATCTTCCCGGCGATAAAACAGGCGTGTTGCAAAGTGTTTACCAGGGTGGTGAAGTGGATGGGTTTGTAACACAAATTGTGAACGACGGATCAGCGATCATAAAGACAACTTACCAGGGTACTTCCGGCAACGACCTGGTGTATGGTATCCAGTTCGATAAGAAAGGCATACCCTACATTATGGGTACCACAACCGGAAGCTGGCCTGTGGTGAATGCCACGTTTAGTAACCCAGGCAGCAAGCAGTTCATCAGCAAACTGCAGCCCGACCTCTCAGCCTATATTTACTCTACTGTTTTTGGCACCAGCGCTTCGGTGCCAAACCTTTCACCCGTTGCTTTCCTGGTAGACCGTTGTGAGAATGTTTATGTTTCGGGTTGGGGAGGAGGTATCAATAACTTAAAATTATTCCCATCTGCCGGAACAGCCGGATTGCCTGAAGTGAGCCCGCTATTGGGTATCCCGGCAGCTGATGGTGCAGACTTTTACTTTTTTGTTTTAGAGAAAAATGCACAAAGCCAGTTGTTTGGTACCCACTTTGGTCAGAACGGAAGTGTGGGCGATCACGTGGATGGAGGAACCAGCCGTTTTGATGCCAATGGGGTAATTTACCAGGCGATCTGCGGATGTGGTGCAGGAGGTACATTATTCCCGACAACACCCGGTGCCTGGTCACGTACAAACAATTCGATCAACTGCAATGAAGCCGCTGTAAAAATTGAAATGAACTTTGCCGGTGTTGGCGCCAGTGTTAAGGCAACCATCGACGGCGTAGTGGATACCATTGGTTGCGTACCGCTTTCTGTACGGTTTACGGATACGCTGGCAAAAGGTAAAATGTATATCTGGGATTACGGAGATCCCTTCAACCCCGGAAGAGACACCACGTTTGCTCCTAATAATACTGTTCTGCATACATACACACAGGTGGGTACCTACCGGCTGATGTTGATCGCCATCGACTCAAATACCTGTAATATTTCCGATACCGCCTATGTAAATGTAAGAGTGGGTAATAACAATGTTACACCCGATTTCAACTTCTTTAAACTGGACTCCTGCAACAGCCTGCGGTACCAGTTTAATAATTTAACTACGGCTGTGTTACCCACATTCACCAACCAGTCGTTCTTATGGGATTTTGGTGATGGGTCGCCTAAAATAAGAAGTGGATTGGCGCCCATCATACATACGTTCCCTTCAACGGGCTCCTATGTCATTACCATGATCATCGACGATACCACGTTCTGCAATGCGCCGGATACCGTAATAAAACCACTCCGCATCAGCCCGAATGTGAAAGCCATATTCAGCACACCGGACCGTGGTTGTGTTCCATATATGGCGGAATTCAAAAACCTGTCGCAGGGTGGTACCGACTGGATATGGGAATTTGGCGATGGCGGTACTTCAACCTTGTTTGAACCAACACACACATATAATGCAACGGGTACGTACAATGTCCGCCTGGTCGCTATTGATACAAGCACCTGTAATAAAAGGGATACGTCGGCTTATTTTGCCATAACGGTATTTCCCATACCTACAGCTAATTTCACGTGGACGCCTAACCCGCCGGTGGAAAATACCATAACCCGCTTTACGAATCTTTCCATCGGCGCCAACAGGTACCTCTGGGATTTTGGCGATGGAGAAAGTTCTACCCTGGTGAATCCTTCTCACCTGTACAATGCAACCGGTGTTTATAAAGCGACCCTGTATGCATTCAATGTTGCCGACTGTGTCGACAGCATAACGCTGGATGTACCCATAATAATCAGGCCCCTGCTTGATGTGCCCAATGCCTTTACCCCCGGCAGGTTTGGGAAGAACGCAATTATTAAAGTGGAAGGATTTGGTATCGGTAAGCTGAGCTGGAAGATATACAACCGCTGGGGACAGGTGGTATTCTCCACGTCAGACAGGAACCAGGGCTGGGACGGAACATTCAAGGGCCAGGTGCAGGCAATGGACGTGTACACCTACACATTGGATGCGGAGTTTACCGATGGAACCAAAGTGCGTAAAACAGGAGACATAACCTTATTGAGATAATATAAACCCGAATGATGAACAAATGAAACAGTGATCAATGAAACGTTTTTTAAACATAGTGCTTCTTCTTGGTCTTGGTTTGTGCCTCCGGGCACAGGACCTGCATTTTTCGCAGTTCTTTAATACGCCGTTGACCACCAACCCGGCCAACACAGGTTTTATACCCGATGCCGATTACCGGGTTGGCGCCCATTACCGCAACCAGTGGAGTTCGGTCATGTCAACGCCTTATAAGACCATCAGCGCTTTTGCCGACCTGCAACTGATGCGTGACAGGCTGGAGAACGGGTGGCTGGGTCTGGGCGCTGTGATACTTAATGACCAGGCGGGTACCGGCAGTTTACGCAGCACAAAAATTTATGGTTCCATTGCTTATCACCAGATGCTGGGCTTAAGCAGTTTGGTTTCAGCCGGTTTTAACCTGGGCTGGGCCACCAAGAGTATCGACCAGACCAAATTAAAATTCCCAGACCAGTTTGACGGTAAATTCTTCGATAATACCCTGCCTACTTCGGTGGTGTTGAATACCAACGATGTAAGTTATTTCGATATGCAGGCCGGTTTGAACTATGCCTACTTTCCCCGGGAAAATGTGTACTTTAATGCAGGTTATTCCATCCAGCATGTGAACAGGCCCAAAGAAACTTTCTTCAGCGATAATACCAATAACGGCCGCATACCTATGCGCCATACCGGTTTTGTAAATGGCATCTTTAAACTGAACGACCGGGTGATCGTAAATCCCAATGCCTATTTCTCCACGCAGGCCCGTGCAACAGAGCTGGTGCTGGGCATGTATGCCAATTACAACCTGGGTGAGAACGGCGGGAAGCAGTTGCTGGCCGGTGTGTACTATCGTTTAGGTGATGCAGTGGTTCCCATGGTTGGCTTTGAAATAAAGAACATCCAGTTTGCATTCAGCTATGATGTGACCCTGTCGGGCCTCAGCAAGTTCAATGGCTACCGCGGCGCCAGCGAATTAAGTATCATCAAGAAAGGGTTTTATCCTGATAATGAGGATCGGGTCACTTTGTGTCCGAAGTTTTAAGATCGCAAAATAAAAATGCATCTGCCGGAAAGCAAATGCATTTTATCATTCCCCCCTGAATATTTTTTTATTCCTTTTCGATCTTTATCTTAAGATCATCTTTCTTAAGATACTTCCGGTATTTATCAGTTACTTTTTCGGGTTGTTTTTTACCATCGATGTAAAGGTCCTTGTTCTTATACTCCAGTGTAAACCCTTCTTTGGTATTTACCAGGCCATCTTTCTCCAGTCCGGTGATCAGCTCTCTGGTCAGTTTCAACTCTTCCTTTGCCTTGTTAATGTCTTCTTTTGCTTCGCCCATGATCTTGTCCAGATCTATCCTGTCTATCTCCGCCCTGCTCTTTTCGATCTCCTTTTTAGCCTGGTCAAGTTCTTTCGTAATGGCTTCTTTATCTATTTTGCTGATCTCAAGCTTTGCTTTTTCAATTTCTTTTTTTGCTTCGGCCATTGCTTTTTCGATCTCTTCGCTTTTAAGGTCCAGGTTCAGGTCCAGCAAAGAGGAGTTTACACTGGCAAGGGTTTTGTCCAGGTCAATGCTTTTCAGTGAACGTTCCACATCGCTCATTATTTTTTCCATGTCAACCGATTTCAGGGATGATTCGATCTCTTTCTGCATTTTGGAAAGGTCTATCTTCTTCAACTCCTCTGTAAGCTGTAATAAAGACCTGTCGAGTTCGGTCTGCAGCTTGTCAAAGTCTTTCATTTTGATGGAACCCTGGAAGTCTTTGTCCGGTAGGGTATCAAAACTGCATTTCCGGAAGTCGCTGTTTTCCTGAACCGCAAACCTGTTGTAGCTGAAAGGAGAATCCTGGAAGGACATGGTGATGCCGCCCACCAGCAGCAGGGCCAACGTGGTGCCCAGCACTTTTTTGTTCTTTAAAATAAATTGTTTCATGGCTTTACTTTTTAGTGATTAAGAATAAATACGAATAAATTCGTAACAAATATATATTTCCCTTTTTAAGATTTGCCTGGCGTTAATAAGATTTAACATTTTGACAGGAACCTGCTTCCACCAGGTAGTGTCCTATTTTGAATATTTTGTAACCTGTCATGCTGAGCCTGCCTACCGGCAGGCAGGCTCAGCATGACAATCATTCAAAATAGGACACTACCTTCCACGAACATCATTTTATCAACTCAGCATTTTATACGATTTTTACACAAATAATGTTACATGCAAAAGGAAGGAGTAACAGCAGACAAGGCATTGCAGCACATCGGGTCATTCAAAAAGATCGTGGGCGAGGCGTTTGTTTTTGCTGATGAACAAAGCCTGAATGATTATGCCCACGACGAAACGGAGAACCTTCATTTCCTGCCCGGCATTGTGATCAAGCCCCGTTCGGCAGCAGAGATAAGTGCCATCATGCAGCTTTGCAATGAACACAGGATCCCGGTCACCCCGCGGGGGGCGGGTACCGGGCTTAGCGGAGGGGCTTTACCGCAGTTTGGAGGTGTGTTGCTTTCTACCGAGCGAATGAATTCCATCCTGGAAATTGATGAACGCAACCTGCAGGTAACTACCGAGCCGGGAGTGATCACCGAAGTTTTACAAAATGCAGTAAAAGAAAAGGGCTTGTTCTATCCACCCGACCCCAGCAGCCGGGGCAGTTGTTTTATTGGTGGCAATATTGCCGAGAACAGCGGGGGTCCCAAGGCAGTTAAGTATGGCGTGGTAAAGGATTATGTGCTCAACCTGGAAGTGGTTCTTCCTAACGGAGAGATCATCTGGACGGGTGCCAATGTGTTAAAAAATTCCACCGGGTATAATTTAACACAGTTGATCGTGGGCAGTGAAGGAACCCTGGGCATCGTAACCCGGATCGTTCTGAAACTCCTGCCTTATCCAAAATACGACCTGCTGATGCTGGTGCCGTTCAATTCACTGGAAAAAGCGGGGGAGGCAGTAAGTGCGATCTTCCGGGCCGGGTTTACACCCAGCGCCATGGAACTGGTGGAGATAAATGCCCTGAAGATCGTGAGCAGGTTCGTGGACAGTACCGTGGTGCCGGTAACCGATGAAATGGAAGCGCATTTGATCATTGAAGTGGACGGCAATCACCTGGACACCTTGATGAGCGAGATGGAAGCAATTGCTGAATTGCTTACCAGGTATGATTGCGGGGATGTGTTTTTTGCAGACGATGCCCAGCAAAAGGCCGAGTTGTGGAAACTGCGCCGCCGTGTTGCAGAAGCTGTAAAAATAAATGGTTATACCATTGAGGAAGATACGGTGGTGCCCAGGGCCGAATTACCGGCCCTGATACGTGGCGTGAAAGCATTGGGAAAGCAATACAACTTTGAAGTGGTTTGCTACGGCCATGCAGGCGATGGCAACCTGCACATACGCATCAGGAAGCCCGGCAGTATTTACAGCCTGAACAACCCGAATGTGATACCGGCACTAAAGGCCCTGTTTGAACTGGTAAAAAAACTGGGCGGTACCATCAGCGGCGAACATGGCATTGGACTGGTACAGAAAGAATACATGGACATTGTATTTGCCAACGCCAATATGCAACTGATGAAGGGAATAAAAAGAACATTCGACCCCAATAACATTTTAAACAGCGGTAAGATATTTGATGTGGATTAAACCATTCCGGCATTCAACATTCAAAACCGTTGCCAAACGAAAACTAAAAGGACCATGAAAAAACTATTCATTGCAACATTGATCTTAACAGCCTCTTTTTCGGGCTTTGCCCAGGATGAGGAAGAGGAAAAGAAAAGAGGTTTTAAAAAAGAAAACCTGTTTGTAGGCGGAGACCTGACACTCGGGTTCAGTAATGTATATACCGCCATCGGTATAAGCCCCTATTTTGGTTACAGCCTGAACAAATATGTTGACGTTGCTGCATCCTTTAATTTCAACTATACATCGCAGCGTGACTATTTTGTGTACGGCGATAAGGTAAGGCAAACCATCTACGGTCCCGGTGCATTTGTACGGGTATATCCTTTCCGGTTCGTGTTTGCGCAGGCACAGTTCGAACATAATTTTGTAAAGTCAAAATACATCCCGGCGAATAATTCCGGTTATGTTCCTGCCACCGATCATGTAGATGCAAACAGTTTCCTGGTGGGCGCAGGTTATGCCGGTGGCCGGAGTGCGTATAATAAGAGTTTTTATTACTTCTCTGTATCATGGGACCTGATACGGGACAGGAATTCACCCTATGTTGACGGACTGGGAAGGGCTGTTCCCATTATACGGGCTGGTTATAATATTGCCCTCTTCCAGGGCGGGGGCAGAAGGGGCAGGTAATATCAACCAAGATAACTGCTGATCTCTCCCGGGGATGTAACCACCACCAGCCTGTCTTCAATTTTATCATAGAGGAAACCTTCCTGCTGCATTACGGCTGCAAGCGATAGTAAGTGATCGTAATAACCGGCCGTGTTCAGGATGAATATTCTTTTATCGTGAATGCTCAGCTGGTTCCAGGTGAGCATCTCAAAAAATTCGTCCATCGTGCCAAATCCCCCGGGCAGTATGATGGCGGCATCACATTTTTCATAGAGCATTTTTTTACGGGTATGCATATTGTCAACGATGATCAGTTCCGTGATGCCTTCGTGGTGATGTTCCCTGTCTTTTAAAATGGAGGGAATGATACCGGTCACTTTCCCGGACCGCTCCAGTACGGCATTGGCCACGGCACCCATGATGCCTTTATTGCCGCCGCCATAAATAAGTTCTACTTTTTTTTCTGCCAGTAAATACCCAAGGTCCCTGGCCTGTTTTTCAAATAATGGATTGTTGCCGGATTTGGAGCCGCAAAAAACTGCCAGCGATCTTATCTGCATAAAACTTTATTGGTTATTTATGGACAAAGACACGATATTTTCTCTAAATTGAATTTTATTTTTACGTAAACGGTTGCCTATGTCGCCCCTTCTGTTGTTTTCATTTGTAATAGGGTATTTTATCCTGTTGCTGGGAGTTGCCTATGTTACTTCACGCAATTCCAACAACGAATCTTTTTTTATCGGCAACCGCAGCAGTAACTGGATGCTGGTGGCATTTGGCATGATCGGTACCTCACTCAGCGGGGTAACCTTTGTGAGTGTGCCCGGCGGTGTGGGTGGGGGCAATTTCTATTATTTCCAGATCGTGCTTGGATACCTGCTCGGGTACATGGTGATCGCTTTTGTATTGATACCGCTGTATTACCGGATGAACCTTACGTCCATTTACACGTACCTGGAAAGGCGGTTTGGGATCAATGCCCATAAGGCCGGTGCATTTTTTTTCATACTGTCCCGTGTGGTGGGGGCCACCGCCCGTTTATACCTTGTAATAAGCATTCTGCAGATCTTCATCTTCGACAAACTCGGGATCCCCTTTGAATTGACCGCCTTTGTTATTTTGGTGCTCATCCTGTTGTATACGTTTGAGGGCGGCGTGAAAACGATCATTTATACCGATACCCTGCAAACAACCGGTATGCTGCTTGGCCTGGTGGTTTGTATCATTGTCATCATACGGGCCATGGGGCTTGACTTTGGAAGCACGTTGTCGCTGCTGAATGAGAAAGGCTATACAAAGATCTTCAATACGGATGTAAAGGCCGGCTCTTTTTTCCTGAAGCACATCATTGGGGGTATGTTCATTGCCATTGCCATGACCGGGCTTGACCAGGAGATGATGCAGAAGAATATCAGCGTTAAGACCATTAAAGACTCCCAGAAGAATATCATGTCGTTCACGGCGGTGCTGATGGTGGTGAATTTTTTGTTCTTGTTCTTAGGCGGTATCCTGTATTTGTATGCCGGCACAAATAATATCAACGTTGCCCCCGATGACCTTTTTCCCACCATTGCATTGAGCGATGCATTCAGCGGATCGATCGGCATTATATTCATCATTGCCTTGATCTCGGCCCTGTTCCCGAGCGTGGATGGCGCCATAACCTCCCTAACTTCCTGTTTTTGCATCGACATTTTGGGGATCAATAAAACGGAGGGGACCGAAAAGGAAAAGAAACGGACAAGGCTGAAAGTGCACTTTACCTTTGCGGTGGTGTTTTTCCTGATGGTATTGATCTTTAAAGCAGTCAACGATAAGCTGATCATCGACTTTATCCTGAAATTTGCAGGCATTACCTACGGGCCGTTGCTCGGGTTGTTCTCTTTTGGCATATTGACAAAAAGGCAACTGAACGATAAGCTGATCTGGACCGTTTGTATCATAGCGCCATTGATGGCGCTAGGCCTGGATATGCTGAGCAGCCCGGAGTGGTACGAAAAGAAACTGCATGTTTCGCTGGGGCTGAGAGCGATATCAGAAAACCTATTCAGTGGGTATAAGATCGGGAATGAATTGATACTCATAAACGGCATTTTTACTTTTATTGGCTTATGGCTTATTTCAAGGAAAGATAGCGGCAAAGCTGTCATTTCTGCCTAACTTCACCATGTTAGTAAATGCCATCTTTCGGTTGGAGGGTTACGGATGATATCAAAACCTGAAAGCAATACAACAGTCTGTATGATGTAGCAAAGAGTTGATTTTAATTATTTTTTATGATAAAAAATATTTTAATAACTGTTCTGTCTTTTGTAGTTCTTATAGTAATTACAAGTTGTAAGAAAAACATTGCTGACAACTCCCCTGCTGACAACTCCCCTGATGTTTACGTCGCTGGCCACGAGAAAAATGCTGCTGGGGCCTTTGTTGCCAAGTACTGGAAGAATGGCACGCCCATTAATCTTACCGATGGAACGAATACTGCATACGCATTATCTATAGTCGTTTCAGGAAATGATGTATATGTCGGTGGAGGTGAACTAAATGGCTCAGGTCCTTACATTGCCAAAATCTGGAAAAATGGGATAGCTACAAACCTTACAAACGGGATTAACAATGGTCTGGTGCACAGCATAGCGGTATCCGGAAGTGATGTTTACGCAGCAGGCTTTGAACGTCTTCCTGTGGGAGAAATTCCAAGACTTTGGAAAAACGGAGTACCTGTCAACTTAACACTTGGAGCTAACGAGTTTGGAGGAGCTCATTCCGTTTTTTTATCCGGAGCAGATGTGTATGTAGCCGGGTTTACAATCGTACATCCAGTAACAGGTGGCCCTGTGGCTAAATATTGGAAAAACGGGGCGCCTTTTAGTTTGACAGACGGCACCCGGCGTGCATCACTCAGATCAATCTTTGTTTCAGGCAATGATGTATATGCGGCCGGACATGAAGAGACTACACCAGGCTCAAGTAAATTTTTTGCTAAGTATTGGCACAATGGTACAGCCTTTAACCTTACAGCAGGTACAACACCTGAAGAAATAGCTAACTCGATTTTTGTTGCCAATGGAAATGTGTATGTTGGGGGCGGCATACAAACGTCTGCTAAACTTTGGGTGAATGGGGTTTTGACAAATATCACCAGTAATGCTTATGCAAGTTCGGTAAGTTCTGTTTTTGTTCATGGAAGCGATGTATATGCAGCAGTATATGAAAATTCTATGGCCAAAATTTGGGTGAATAATAATCTCACCCGTCTAACTGATAGTACATATCTTGCTATTCCATCTTCAGTATATGTGGTAACGCCATAAGATTAAATGCTAAGGAAAGCTATCTTTACCAAAAAATTTTCCTTGGATCTAATTCATCCTTCCGTTCAGCAATACTCCGAAGCCCATACTACCGCAGAAGATTCTCTGCTGAAAGAGATCTATGATTTCACCACACAGCATCATACAAAAGCTGTTATGCTCAGCGGCCCGCTCCAGGGCAAACTGCTGGAAATGCTGAGTCGCATGATACAGCCCCGTACAATATTGGAGATAGGTACTTTTACCGGTTTCAGTGCCCTGTGTTTGGTAAAAGGTTTACAGCCGGAAGGCAAACTGCATACAATAGAAATACGACAGGAAGATGCTGAAACTGCAGCAAAGTATTTTAAAAAAGCAGGCATGGACTACTGTATTGAACTGCATATTGGTAATGCGTTGGAGATTATACCCACACTGCCTTTAACCTGGGATCTTGTTTTTATTGATGCCGATAAAGTGGGGTATATTGATTATTACGAATTAACTTTGCCTCTGGTAAAAAAGGGAGGGTGGATAGTGGCCGATAACGTACTTTTTCATGGGGAGGTGCTGGGTGAAAATGTAAAAGGGAAAAATGCCGTGGCCATCCGGGCATTCAATGAACATGTGCGTAATGATGACAGGGTGCATCAGGTGATGCTGACCATACGGGACGGTCTCTTATTGATTCAAAAGAAATAAAGGATGAGAAGAGGGATAACAGCAATATTAATTTTTTCTTTTTCACTGGGCGTTTCAGCACAGCGTACTTCCATTGAGGAATATGTTGAGCAGTTCAGGGACATTGCCATGCATGAGATGAAGCGTTCGGGTGTTCCGGCTGCCATTA
Organism: Chitinophagaceae bacterium; assembly: GCA_016710165.1. Classification (NCBI taxonomy): domain Bacteria; kingdom Pseudomonadati; phylum Bacteroidota; class Chitinophagia; order Chitinophagales; family Chitinophagaceae; species Chitinophagaceae bacterium. Next base: position 693,892 of record JADJLJ010000002.1, read on the forward strand.
CGCTGGCGCAGGGGATCCTGGAATCGGAGAGTGGCAACAGCGAACTGGTGAAAAGATCAAATAACCACTTTGGTATAAAATGTAAAAGCACCTGGGCCGGGGATAGTGTGAACCATGATGACGATGCCGTAGGCGAATGTTTCAGGGCTTATTCCGATGCTTCTGAAAGTTACCGGGATCACAGCAATTTTTTGCGGGGCAACCAGCGGTATGCATCTTTATTCCGGCTTGATCCTGAAGATTACAGGGGCTGGGCCAACGGATTAAAAAGGGCCGGTTATGCCACCAATCCGAGATACCCGGAGCAGCTGATAAAATACATCGAGCAGTACAACCTGCAGCAATATACGTTGCTGGTATTGAATGACGTACCCCCATCAGATATTGCAAAGAGAAATGCGGAGAACGAAAATATACCAGCTACGGCAGGGGTAAAGGATGAAAGCCCGGTTGTAACGGATGAAACGATCGTCCTGGCAGGCGACCCGGGCAGGATCATTACCATAAATAAGATAAAATGTGTTTTTGTAAATAAGGGTACTTCCTTATTAGCGCTGGCCACCAGGCACAACATCAATTTAAAAAAGCTGATGGAGTATAACGACCTTGCTGAGGAAGGCATCCTTAAAAAGGACCAGTACATTTTCCTGCAAAAAAAGGCAAAGACGGGTGAAAAGGAATATCATATTGTACAACCCGGGGAAACCGTGCATGATGTGGCACAGAAGAATGGCATACAACTCCAATACCTGCGAGCGTACAATGACCTGGAGCAAATAGAAGCGATGCCTGCAAATACCAAACTGTTTCTTCAGCCGGGCTTTAAGGGAGCAGGTGCCAACGGCCCGAAAGTGAAAACCCATACGGTTGAACCCAAAGAAGGTTTATATGCCATTGCCCGGAAATACAATGTAACGGTGCAGCAGCTGAAGGATTGGAATAAACTGGAGGGCAACGGATTAAAAATAGGGCAGGAGATAATTGTATCAAAGTGATTTTTCATAGCCTGCCATGCAGGCATTAAACTTTAACCCCCATGGTGATCCAGGTATTGGACAAAAAATTTCAGCCGTATATAAAGGCCGAGCAGATCCAGGAAAAGGTGAACGGGCTTGCCGCAAAGATCAATGCAGAATATGCCGGGAAGAACCCGTTGTTCATTGCCATACTGAATGGCTCCTTCATGTTTGCATCGGATCTGTTTAAAGAACTTACCGTAGATGCCGAGATATGTTTTATCAAACTGGCTTCTTACAAGGGCACAAGATCCACCGGCAATGTGGTCACTTCCATCGGGCTGGATGAATCCCTGAAAGGCAGGCATGTGGTCATCGTGGAAGATATTGTTGATACGGGTAAGACCCTGTATGAGTTTTTGCCCCAGCTTACCAACCAGCAGCCAGCCAGTTTAAAGATCGCGGCGCTGCTGCATAAGCCCGATGCATTGACCTTTCCGCTTACGATTGATTACCTTGGCTTTAATGTGCCGGATAAATTTTTGCTGGGTTATGGCCTGGATTATGACGGGCATGGACGGAACCTGAAGGAAATTTACCAGTTGGTCGGAGACTGACCGGGCAACATTACTGAACAAAAAGTTGTCTTGGTAAAGACAGAACGATTTTTTATAAATAGCCTGCTATTGAAAAAACTGGTTGCCCATATCCCGTTGCTGCTGGTGGCGTTTGCCGCAAATGCCCAGTACTACCTTCGCGGCGAAATTACCGATGAAAAGAACCAGCCCCTTCAGAATGTAAAGATCCTTCTGCATTCTAAGAACCAGTATTTTTATTCCGGCACAGGCGGTGGTTTTGGCATCACTTCAAATACTCTCTATGATTCCCTCACATTATTCATGGAAGGGTATGAATCAAAATCACTGAAAGTGAACTGCGATCAGTGGCAGTATATCAGCCTTAAAGTACTTCCGTCAAATGTTAACCGCAACCGGCCTAAGCTGATCTCGGTTACCAAGAACCTGGAGCAAACCTCCCGCGTTAAATGGTATATAGACAATGAAACCTATTTCCAGCTGGTGGAAAATGATTTTGTAAATACGGTTAAGTATCCCAATACCGGCTTCTCCTTGAATGTAAACAAGGCATCGTACAGTAATGTGCGGCGCTTTATCAATATGCAGAGCACGGTACCCCCGGATGCCGTGCGTACAGAGGAGGTTATCAATTACTTTAACCTGCATTACCGTGAACCCGCAGGCAATGATCTTTTCCGCATCGAATCGCAACTCACATCCTGTCCCTGGGATATGGAAAAAATGCTGCTTGTCCTGAACCTCAATGCCCGGAAACTTGACCTGAATAAAATTCCTCCTGGAAATTTCGTTTTTTTGATAGACGCATCCGGCAGCATGGATATGCCCAACCGGCTTCCCCTTCTCAAAGCGGCTTTCCAGTTATTTGTAAAGAACCTCCGGCCCATAGATACCGTTTCCATCGTTACGTATGGAGGAACGGTTGGCGTCTGGCTGCAGCCTACCAGTGGAGCGGAAAAAGAAAAAATAATTAAATCAATTGAAGAGCTTACTGCGATGGGTGATACTCCCGGTCAGTCAGCTATCATGGCTGCCTATATGCTGGCCAATAAAACATTCATCAAAGGCGGCAGTAACCGGGTGATCATGGCAACCGATGGGGATTTTAATGTGGGGGCGTCTTCAGAGAAAGAACTGGAGGAATTGATAACCAAGGAAAGGCAAAGCGGGGTTTATCTTACCTGCCTGGGTGTTGGCATGGGAAATTTCAAAGACTCAAAACTGGAAACGCTGGCAAAAAAAGGGAATGGCAATTATGCATACATTGATGATATACGGGAGGCCGAAAAGGTCCTGGTGAAAGAACTTACGCAAACCTTTTATGGAGTGGCCGATGACGTATTCATGAACATACAGTTCAACCCAAATCTTATAAAGGAATACCGGCTGATCGGTTTTGATAACCGCCGGGATGCAGTGGCCGACAGCACCATTGACATAGAGGGAGGCGAATTGGGAAGCGGGAACAGCGTGCTGGCTTATTTTGAGATCGTGCCTGCCACAGACCAGCTTTTTAAAGAAGGATCTTTTGTGAATGATAAAGTGGCAACCGTGAATATGCGTTACAGCCGGTGCAATGATACCGCCCACCTGAATTTTGTAAAAGAATGTCCGGCTGCGTTCACAGATTTTAAAAGTATTGACCGGGAACTGCAGTTTGCAACAGCAGTTACCATGTTCGGGTTGAAGGTAAAGCAATCAAAGTTCATGCGGAATGCCGACTGGCCTGCTATACGGGCAATCGCTGTGGAATCGTATAATCCAAACAGTTTTTTGCAGGCAGAATTCCTTCAGTTGATAGATAAAGCCGAAGCGATTTATACCAAAACAAAAAAGAAAAAGAAGAAAGGCGGGTCCGATTAAGAGAACATCTCCCTTACCTTATCAAAGAAGGACTTTTCATTTTTCTCCGGCTTGGGCCTGAAGTTTTCAGACAACTGCATTTTCTCCAGCATTTTCTTTTCTTCATCCGATACGTTCTGGGGCGTCCATACATTCACCTGTATCAACTGGTCGCCTTTTTCATAGCTGTTTACATTGGGAAAGCCTTTTCCTTTAAGCCTGAATATTTTTCCGCTTTGTGTTCCGGCAGGTATCTTGATCTTGGCCCGGCCATCAATGGTAGGCACTTCCACCTGGGTGCCAAATACCGCATCCGGTATTGATATATGAAGATCATAGGCCACATTCAGCCCATCCCTGTGAAGTTGTGGATGTGATTCTTCTTCGATAAGAACGATCAGGTCGCCGGGGGCACCGCCCCTTTCTCCTGCATTTCCTTTGCCGCTTAAACTAAGCTGCATTCCTTCCTGTACGCCGGCTGGTATGTCAATGGTCACGGTTTCTTCTCCGTAGATCCTTCCATCGCCTTTGCAGGCGGTGCATTTATGAGTAACCGTGCTGCCTTCTCCATTGCATGTGGGGCAGGTGGTCACCGTTTGCATTTGACCTAAGAACGTATTTTGTACCCGCCTTACCTGGCCGCTTCCGCCACAGGTGCCGCAGGTTTGTACGCTGTTCTTGTCTTTTGCACCACTGCCGTTGCAGGTGTTGCAAATCACGTATTTCTTTACCTTGATGGTCTTTTGTGTACCCTTGGCGATCTCTTCAAAATTCAGCTTAAGTTTTACCCTCAGGTTGCTGCCACGCTGGCCGCGGCTTCTCCCGCCCGAACTTCTCCTGCCACCACCACCTCCACCAAAGAAACTACCGAACGGATTATCATCGCCGAAGATGTCGCCAAACTGGCTGAATATATCATCCATGTTCATGCCGCCACCACTGTAACCGCCGCCACCGCCACGGCCCGGGCTGAATGCCTGGTGACCAAAACGGTCATATTGCGCACGTTTATCGGTATCGCTCAGTACTTCATACGCTTCCGCAGCCTCCTTGAATTTTTCTTCCGCAGCTTTGTCCCCGGGGTTACGGTCAGGATGATATTGCATTGCAACCTTACGGTATGCTTTTTTTATCTCGTCCTGGCCTGCACTTTTGGATACACCCAGTATTTCGTAAAAATCTTTCTTCGACATGTAAGTTCCCGGTTTAGTTATTTGCCAACCACCACTTTTGCAAAGCGGATTATTTTATCATTGAGGTAATATCCCTTTTCAACTTCATCTACCACTTTGCCTTTCTGTTTTTCAGGTACTTCTATTTCCGTGATGGCCTCATGTTTCTCCACATCAAAATCGGTGTTTACGGTTTCCATTGCCTTTAACCCTTTTGCCTGGAGGGTATTCCTCAGTTTAGTAAATACCAGTTGAACCCCTTTTTTATTGTTGATAATATCTTCGCTTTCCTCCAGTTGTTTTTCGGCACGTTCGCAATCATCCAATACTTCCAGCAAGGAGGAGATCACATCCTTACCCGCCGTTTGTATCATTTCCAGTTTTTCCTTTGCATTGCGGCGTTTAAAATTGTCGAATTCGGCGAAAAGGCGCAGGTATTTATCCTTCTGTTCCTGCAATTCGGCCTGTAGTTTTTCCATGGCATCCTCTGCCCCTGGGTTGCTTAAATGCGTATTCCCGGGTACATCGGCATCGGCATTAATGTTCATTTCGTCTTTTTCCGGCGTCATTGTTTCTTTTTCTTCCATATACGGGATTTAAAATTGGTTGCGAAGGTACAACAGTCAAACATTTTGCCAAGCCCTGTATTGCGGTCAAATTGACAAAAAAGCATTGAATTACGGCCGATTGCTGCCTACTCTATGACAGGGATGTTACCTTTGCGCCATGAAAGGTATTTTTTTGAATAAAAACATCAGCCGCCGGGTGGAACTCGGCCATCCCTGGATATTTGCAAACGAGGTAAACCGGGGTAAGGCGCTGGATGCGGCAGCAGCGGCAGGTGAAATAGTCAATGTATTCACCCATGATAAGAAATTCATCGGAAGGGGGTATATAAACCCAAAATCGCAGATAATGGTGCGCCTGCTCACCCGGGATAAGGATGAAATCATAGATGAGGATTTCTTTTTAAACCGGATATTGAAGGCCTGGGAATACCGGCAAAGGATTGGGTATACCGAAAACTGCCGGTTGGTGTTTGGAGAGGCAGATGACCTGCCCCAGCTCATCATCGACAAATTCAACGATCACTTTGTGATCCAGACCCTGGCCCTGGGAATAGATGTATGGAAGCCGGCTATCGTTAAGGCCCTTGAAAAAATATTCAGTCCCAAAGGGATCTATGAGCGTAATGATGTACCCGTTCGGGAACTGGAAGGACTGGAACAGCAAAAAGGCTTTTTATCGGATGCGTTTGATACGAACATACAAATTACAGAGAACGGGATAAGATTTCATGTGGATATTGCCCAGGGACAAAAGACCGGGTTCTTTTTAGACCAGCAGGACAACCGCCGCGCCATTCAGCATATTGTTAAGGATGCAGATGTACTTGGCGCATTTTGTTACACCGGTTCTTTTGAAATAAGTGCGGCTCATTTTGGTGCCCGGTCTGTGCTTGGACTGGATATATCTCAATATGCCATTGAGATGTGCAACAAAAATGCTGCATTAAATGCGCTGGACAACATATGCCGGTTTGAATGTGTGAATGCATTTGATGTACTGAAGGAATGGGCTAAAGAAGGAAAACAATGGGATGTGGTGATGCTGGACCCGCCCTCGTTCACCAAAAGCAGGGCAAGTATTGATAAGGCCATTGCCGGGTATAAGGAAATAAACCTGCGGGGTATGAAACTGGTGAAGCCGGGAGGTTTCCTGGTCACGTCAAGCTGTACCAACCTGGTGCAGCCCAAATTATTCCTGGATACCATACTGCTGGCAGCCCAGGATGCAAAAAGAAGAATAAGGCAGGTGGTTTTTAATACACAGTCGGCAGATCATCCCGTGATACCGGGACAGGAAAATACACAGTATCTGAAATTTCTGATCGTACAGGTAATGTAAAAGGAGAGGGCTGTTTACTTGACCACCTGGAACTTTCCGGAATCAATGATCTTTCCGCTCTTGTCCCTTAGCTGGTAAATGTAGATGCCACGGTAAAAATCATCCAGGGGTAAAGTGATCTTTGGAGAAACCTTACTCACTTCGTTCACTTTTTTGCCCATGAAATTATATATCTGCAGGGAATACGACTTATCATAGCCATACTGGAAATCGAAATTGATCACCGTGGTGGCGGGAATTGGATACGGTTTTAACAACTTTGCAACCGGGTCACCGGGGCCAGAAGGCTTGTTTTGAGCGAAAGAAGTAAAATTTAATCCAATAAGTAAAATTGATATGTAAACAATTTTCTTCAACAAAGTAAAAATAGTAAAATCTTTCAAATAACCAATACCTCAAAAAAAGGTATTTACACCTAAATTATGTTAAAAACAGCTCAAAATGCGCTGCCTTATATTAAAACGGTAAATAATTCAAATTATTATCAATCAAGGCTGTCCAGGACCTGGTTTATAGTATTAAAATCGGGTATATCACCTGCATTTTCCAGCACTTCAGCGTAGCGTATGATACCAGCCTTATCAATTACAAAGGCCGACCGTTTGCTTACTCCCTTCATACCGAGTATCCATTCATTATACAAACTTCCATAAAGTGCAGAAACTTCTTTATTGAAATCACTCAGCAGGGGGAAATCATAATGCTGGTCCTCTTTATACTTTTTCAGGGTAAAAACGGAATCTACGGAGATCCCGATCACCTGCGCATTTGCATTGCTGTAACGGCTTATATCATCCCTTACGGCGCATAATTCTTTTGTACAGGTACTGGTAAATGCCTGGGGGAAGAACAGAAGGAGTACATTCTTTCCTTTAAGGCCCGATAAACTTACTTTGTTTTTTCCGGTATCAAATAAAGTAAAATCAGGGGCGGGTTTTCCGGGTTCAATTGCCATGGCTGATGTTTTTACTGTAAAATAAGTTCTTGTGTAAAACTTGTTAACAGCTATTGAACGCTTTTGGTTTAATTAGCAGGCAGATATTTATAACCAAAACAAATCAACTATGAACAAGTACATAACGGAGTTAATCGGCGCCTTCTTCCTGGTAATGGGGGCGATATTGGGTGGCGCTGTAGGGGCATCATTGGCATTGATGATAATGGTGTATGCAGGGGGTCATGTATCGGGGGGCCATTACAATCCGGCAGTTACATTATCCGTATGGATGAGGGGGAAAATTGAAATGAAGGATGCGGTCATGTACTGGATATTTCAGTTTGCGGGAGCTTTGATTGCCGCTTTAATAGTGATGTATGTTTTTTCAAATGAAGGAAGTGGCGAATGCAGGGCAACCGAAGGATGGGGTACAAAAGCCATTATAGCAGAAATGCTGGGAACATTTGCGTTAGCGTATGTTGTACTGAATGTGGCTACGGCCAGGGGAACCAGCGGGAACAGCTTTTATGGGATCGCCATTGGCGGAACCGTATTGGCAATGGCTACTGCCGTAGGTAGTTTTTCGGGCGGGGCTTTTAACCCGGCCGTAGCAATAGGGTTATGCATGCAACACAGCTTTTGCTGGGATCATAGTTGGGTGTATTTTGTTGGTGACCTCGGTGGTGGCGCTTTGGCAGCCATTGCTTTCAGCTTTATCAATCCCGACGATAAATAGCATTACTGTCGGTCAAAAAGTAAAAACCCCTCTGGAAAGAAGGGTTTTTTGTTATCCAAACAATCCATAAAAACAAAAAATCTTTAGTTTGTTAGCACACGATCTTTGAGATCTGGATTGATTATTTGGAAAGAATGCATATGAATACAACTGCCCGGAACCGGTCAGTTAACAGTAAAAAATGATTTGAGGAGTTTGATACAACCGGAGGCTTTCATCAAAAATGGCCTGCCCTTAACAGGGGTATTTTGTTGTGTATTCATAGGATTGGGTTTGTAAGCACTGTGATTTTATTCTCAGTTCCTATATAAACGCTGTTTTTTGTTTTTTATTGCTACATACTGACTATCAGTCATATTGCTGTTTTTTTGATTGCAGAATTCCTGTAATTGATAAAAAAATCCCTGCATTGGAAGATGCAGGGATCCTGGAATGAAGTGAACTGTATGTTAGTTGTTACTCTTTGATAAGGAATTTTTAGCAGCCGGTTTGCCCGATTTTACCGGTGGAGCAGGGGTTTCGTTTTTCTTTTTTGCTTCATTGGTCTCCGCAAGCCATTTGTCATAGTCTTCAGTACTTAAAACGTCGCCGGTGATGGTAATGCTTTTTGATTCATCAATGCCGGCAAACTTAACGGTCAGGTGTTTGTCGAAATGATTTAAAGCCGCAGCATTGTAAGTGGCTGAGATCGTTCCGGTTTTGCCAGGGGCAATAGGAGATTTTGTATAGTCACCAATGGTACAACCGCATGTTGGGCTGGCCTGTTCAATGATCAATGGTTCTGTGCCGATGTTTGTAACAACGAACGTGGCAGTAGTAGGCATACCCTGTTTGATCTTACCCAGGTCAATGGTCTCAGAAGTGAATTTGGCTACATCAGCGGCCTTTTTTTGTGCAAACAAAAATGAACTGAAGGCAAAAGCGACTGCCAGGGATAATAATTTCTTCATGGTTATTAAATTTTTAAGTGTTTAATTTTTTAGATCGTTCAGGCCTTTATTTTCCGGGGCAGAACTTCCGGGTGTTTTCCAAACCTCTCCTTTGATCGTGATCTGTTTGGACTGGTTCTCGTTATAAGAAACCGTAATGAACTTGGTGAAGGGGCCTTCTGCAGCGGCATTATATCCAACGGTGATCTTGGTTGATCCGCCCGGGGCGATCACCTTGTCTTTTTCCCATTCAGGGGTGGTGCATCCGCAACTTGCATGAACATTACTGATCTTCAGTTCTGCATTGCTTTTGTTGAATACTTCAAAAATATGGGTAACGGGTTTTCCCTGCGGTATTTTACCAAAATCGTATTCGGTCTCTTTTAAAACCAACAGGTTATCGGCCTGTGCAATGCTGCCGGCATCCGTTGAAACAACCACTGGTTTTGCCGGGGCTGCTGTGGATAATTGCTGTGCATGAACTGCAGAAAAGCAGGCTACTGCTGCAATAAGTGTAAATATTTTTTTCATGTCGTTTTTTTTAAATAACATTCTCAAAGATACTAAAACGGATACAACGCCCCCAAATTGTCACCCTGTTAGGAGATTTTTAACAAAGCTCCCCTTTAATTTATATTTTTGCCTTACATTAAAAGGCTATGGATACAACCAATAATAACGAGGCTGCTTTAGCGGAAAAACTGAGTTTCGACAACTTCAGGAATGAAGTACTGAAAGACTACCGGGTTGCCTGTGAGAGCAGGGAAACCAGCCTGTTGGGAAGAAAGGAAGTGCTGACCGGCAAGGCCAAATTCGGGATCTTCGGCGACGGGAAGGAAGTGGCCCAGGTTGCCATGGCCAAATTCTTCCGGCCGGGCGATTTCCGGGCTGGTTATTACCGTGACCAGACCTTTATGTTTGCAAGCGGTCTTGCCACGATCGAACAGTTTTTTTCCCAGTTATATGCAGACCCGGATGTTGCCAATGACCCCTTTAGTGCAGGCCGGCAGATGAATGCACACTTCGCCACAAAGATGGTTGATGAGAACGGCGATTGGCTTAACCTGGCTGACCGAAAGAATGTGAGCAGCGATATTGCACCTACTGCCGGCCAGATGCCCCGTGCATTGGGTCTAGCCTTTGCTTCAAAAGCATTCCGTACTATCAAGGAAATCCATTCATTGAATAACCTGAGCAATAACGGGAACGAAGTTTGCTTCTGCACCATCGGCGATGCTTCAACCAGTGAGGGGCATTTTTGGGAAACGATCAATGCAGCCGGTGTGCTGCAGGTTCCCCTGGCTGTTTTTGTATGGGATGACGGTTATGGCATTTCTGTTCCAAAAAAATACCAGACCACCAAAGCCTCCATCTCGGATGCCTTAAAAGGATTTCAGAAAAAAGAAGGAACCAATGGGGTGGATATTTATAAACTGAAAGGCTGGGATTATGCCGGTATGTGTGAGATCCTGGAACCGGCCATCCAGAAGATACGGAATACACATACGCCAGCCATTTTTCATGTAGAAGAGATCACCCAGCCACAGGGGCACTCAACGTCCGGAAGCCACGAAAGGTATAAAACACCCGGGCGTCTCGAATGGGAAAAGGAATGGGACGGACTGAAACAAATGAGGGAATGGATCCTGGCCAATGCACTGGCAGAACCAGAAGAACTGAATAATATTGAAGAGAATGCCAAACAATTTGCAAGAGAAAGCAAAGGGAAGGCATGGGAAAAGTATATCATTCCTGTAAAACAAATGGTAGACCGTGCAATTGAAACAATGCGACCCCTGGAACAGGTCTATCCATCTGTAAAACAGGTTGCTGATGAACTGGCTGCACTGCGGGAACCCATGCGCAGGGATATAATGAGGTCCCTGGCAACCGTTCTTGACCTGGCGGAAGGTAGTTCTTCTGCCCGGGAAGTAAAACAGCTTTATGGATCCTTCAAAACGGAGAATGCCGGTCTTTATAACAGTTACCTCTACAACGGGGGCCCCCGGTCTGCATTAAAGGTACCGGCCATCGATCCTTATTATACCGATAACGCTCCTTTGGTGAACGGCTATGAAGTGCTGAACAGGTATTTTGATGAGCTGTTTGCAACCAACAATAAAGTGATCGCTTTTGGGGAAGACCTGGGCCATATCGGCGATGTGAACCAGGGATTCAGTGGTTTGCAGGAAAAGTATGGCACAGAAAGGATCTTCGATACCGGCATACGGGAGCTTACCATCATGGGGCAGGGCATTGGTTTATCATTAAGAGGTTTAAGGCCCATTGCCGAGATCCAGTACCTCGATTATTTACTCTACGGGTTACAACCGCTCAGCGATGATGTTTGTACAACCCATTTCCGCACAGCCGGCCAGCAGAGTTGTCCCCTGATAGTACGGACAAGGGGGCACAGGCTTGAGGGTATCTGGCACAGCGGTTCGCCCATGGGGATGATCATAAATGCACTCCGGGGCATGTATGTTTGTGTGCCCCGTAATATGGTTCAGGCTGCCGGTATGTATAATACACTGTTGCAAAGTAATGATCCGGGCCTGGTGATCGAATGCCTGAACGGCTACCGGTTAAAAGAAAAACTGCCTTCCAATCTGATGACCTATACCGTACCGCTTGGTGTGCCTGAAATAATAAAAGAAGGAACAGATATAACCCTGGTAAGCTATGGTTCCACGTTACGTATTGTATCGGAAGCAGCAGACACCCTGGATAAAATGGGCATTAGCTGTGAAGTGGTTGATGTGCAGACCTTATTGCCATTCGATATCAATCATGCCATTGTTGGGTCGCTTAAAAAAACAAACCGCATTGTTTTTATTGATGAAGACGTGCCTGGTGGGGCAGCGGCCTATATGTTCAATAAAGTGATGGAAGAACAGGGAGGCTACAAATTCCTGGATGTTTCACCAAGAACAATCACTGCAAAAGCACACCGGCCTTCCTATGGCAGTGACGGGGATTATTTCAGCAAGCCCAATACGGAAGACATCATTGCAGTGATCAAAGAAATGATGGCTGAATAAAATGAAATTGACCTTATTCCAAATTGATGCATTTGCAAGCAAGATTTTCAGCGGCAACCCGGCTGCTGTGATTCCTTTGGAAAAATGGCTGGATGAAAAACTGATGCAGCAGATTGCCATGGAGAATAATCTTTCCGAAACGGTTTTTTTTGTTCCTGCACAAAATAAGGCTGCCGACTTTGATATCCGTTGGTTCACCCCCGAAGTGGAGATCAATCTTTGTGGCCATGCTACCCTGGCAAGCGCATATGTACTCTTCAATATTTTGAATTTTGACAGGCCGGAGATCCGCTTCAGTTCTTTAAGCGGTGTTTTGAAAGTGACCAGGGAAGATGATCTTATCTGCATGGACTTCCCTTCCTGGAAGCCTGAGCGGCTGGATATTTATCCCGATGAACTTTCTTTTATCCTGGATCATGCAGAAATTGTGGGCGTGTACAAACACAGGGATATTTTAGTTGAGCTGATGAATGAGGACGCAGTAAAGAACTGCCAGCCCGATTTTTCATTGATGAAAAAGCAGATCGATAAGTTGATCATCACGGCCCCGGGAGATGCTGCCCGGTCTGACGCCTCGTCTGACCGTTCAGGAAATACACCAGGGCCAGTCAAGACGTCAGGCCATGTTGATTTTGTATCCCGCTTTTTTGCTCCCGGCGCCGGCATCGACGAGGACCCTGTAACCGGCTCGGCACATTCACAGTTAATTCCTTTCTGGGCCGAAAAACTAGGTAAGAATAAATTACATGCTTTGCAGCTTTCCAAACGTGGCGGTGAACTCTGGTGTGAGCAAAGGGGAGACCGGGTACTCATGAAAGGTAAGGGAGTGTACTATATGAAGGGTGAAATAGAGTTAAGGTCATAGAGCCCGGGTTCAAAAACATTATCCACTTCTTTGGTTTTGTTCGTAACTTATAGGTTCATTGTTAACCTAAAGATCATCGTTATGGCAATCGTAAAAGTTATCGAAGTGATCGCATCATCCCCCAAGGGGTTTGATGATGCTGTAAAGCAGGCCGTTAAAGAAGTAAGTAAAACCGTCCGCAATATTGATTCCGTCTGGATCAAAGACCAGAAGGTGCATGTAAAAGACGGTAAGATCAGCTCCTATGGTGTGGTCTGTAAAGTATCGTTCCGGGTTTCGGGAAAATAAATCAGTTGATATAGCCGGTATTGCAAGTGCCGGCCTTATTTACTTTTTTCTTTCTTCAATTCATCGATTTCTTTCTTTAACTCTTTAACCGCCTCCAGTAAGACCGGGATCAAACCAATATAGTTCACACTCAGGTTACCGTTGATGTCTGTTTTAACCAGGTTGGGATAGATCAATTGGACCTCCTGGGCCAGCACACCTGTTTGCAGATCTTTATTCCTTTGTTCATCTTTCCAGTTATAGGAATAGCCATTGAGCTGAGTGATCTTTTCCAGTGAGTGGTTAAGCGGCTGAATATTTTTTTTGAACCGTACATCGCTTACCTGTGTAAGCGTGCCCTGTAAAATGGCATCCCCGTTTCCCTGGATCCGGAACAGCTCATTAGATGTACTGTTGTCTACACCTGCATAAAAAATATGATTGGCCCCTACATCATTTACCTGGTACCGCAATTCCAAACCCGTATTTCCAAAACCAAAATACTGGTGGTCGTTATTGGCAGATTCCCTCAACACCAGTTTCCTGTTCGCATTGGTATTGGGGAATTGAAGGAGAGCATTGGGATCGTTGATGCCAATGCCTATGTTACCGGTCGGTTTAATAACCAGGTGGTTCAACGTTCCGTTACCAAGCAGGATATCGCCGGTACCGAATTTGTAAATGTTCAGGTTATTATTATCATCCATGCCAAGGTAAGCCGACTCTGTTGTGGTTAAAAGTTGCATAATGGAAATACCATTTTTAGCAACAGAGGATGCAAAATCGGTCTGTATATTTATGGTGCCCGGAAAACTGGTAGCTGGGTCAATATGACCCACACTGATCTTGCCATTTTGCATCTGCATGGTGGCTTTATTGGAAGCATTGTACACATCACTGCCTACGCCAAAATAGATCGCCCGGTCGGGTGCATTTGGACTGGTGCCATCGGTGTAGTTCCAGATATAACTTTTGTAATCAATACCCATGCCCACACCCATGAACAGGCCCCGTTCCGGATCATTTGCAGTCTCCTGGTTTGGATAAGTTATCCGGATCCCGTTCTTGTTTGTGACCGGGGCTGTGCCGGCGAATTGCGACAGGGAGGAAATATCCAGCATGTATTTCGGGTTTCGCTGGTAAATGCCCTGTCCCAAACCGGTGATATTGATGGCCGGCCTGATGGTCCCGTTGAATTGATCAAATCCTATCCGGAAAATGGCATCGAGGTTGTTGGCGTGATTCCAGATGACCGTTTCATTCGGGTTATCCTTATTGTTGCCAATTACCAATCCTTTGTCTGCATTCACATTGCTGTTGATGTCAAAAAGCAAAGGGGATATGATACGCATCCCCAAAACTGCGGTTGTTGGGGCCGGGTCATCCAGTACCATGTCCAATCCATATTCCGGGTTCCTGTTCGAAAAGCCGATCATTCCACCGGTGGAAACCTGCTTTAGTCTTAACAGTTCATTTCCGCCAGCAACAAAAGAAACATCTTTTGCATCCGGCGTTCCTAAATAGCTGTCTGTAGCATTTATGGGAGCAGTATGTACGGAGGAAGGGGGATTTGTATTTAAATTACCATGCAGTCCCCAATAAGAGCTGTCACTCTTTTTATTATCTGTGATCCAGTTCCATTGATTGTTTTGATAATAATAAAAACCAGCACTGTCAGGTCCGGTCTGGTAAACAAGCAAACCAATAGCGGGAGCGGCGATCCCGTTCTTTTCCGTTTTTGTTAAACGAGGTATCAGCAGGCCTTTTGTACTGCTTTTTATGTCTAACAGGGCGCTGCCATTGGCAGTACTGCCATCGGTATTGATGGCAAAAGATTGTGCCAGGATAAGTTGCGAAAAACCAATTGAAAAAATAAAGATGATTATTTTTTTCATAGAGATGATTTTAAATCGATGTCGTTTTATTTGTAAATTAACAAATTAGCCATTTGTAAAACAAAAAAGCCAGGATTTATTTCCTGGCCTGGTCTCTTTAAAGAATCTGCTTATTTCAGGTTGTGATAAACTTTCTGCACATCATCATCCTGCTCCAGGTTGTCAACCAGTTTCAACACTTCGTTGGCCTGGTCTTCACCTAATTCTATTGTATTTGAAGGTATCCACGTAAGTTCGGCACTGATCACTTCGATCTTTTTTTCTTCCAGTGCCTTACTCATATTGCCGTACTCATTAAAGGGTGTACGGATGATGATATTGCCATCGGCATCTTCACCTATTTCTTCCAGTCCAAAATCGATCAGTTCAAATTCAAGATCTTCCACATTTACCCCAGTACCTTTTATTTTAAATTCTGCCATGTGCGTAAAACCAAATGCCACAGAACCGCTGGTGCCCAATGAGCCCTGCCCCTTAGTAAAATGCATCCGTACATTGGCCACCGTACGGGTGGGATTATCTGTTGCTGTTTCCACCAGTACGGCAATGCCATGCGGTGCATAACCTTCATACATGATCTCTTCATAGCTGCTGGTATCTTTGCCCATTGCCCTTTTAATGGCTGCTTCCACCCGGTCCTTGGGCATATTGCAGGCCTTGGCGTTCAGGTAGCATCTTCTCAGGGCCGGGTTATTATCCGGGTCAGGGCCTGCGGCCTTTACGGCAATGGCGATCTCCTTCCCGATACGGGTAAAATTCTTTGCCATCTTGTCCCAGCGGGCAAACATGGCGCTCTTTCTTACTTCAAATATTCTTCCCATTATTGGTATTAGTTAATCCGTTAATTGGTTGACGGGCTGCAAATTTAAGGAAAATCATTGCGTAAAACAGAAGTCGGGCATAAGGTTAATTTCAGTATGGCTGATCTTAAATCCCGGCTCAAGATCCCCCTTTAGGTGATAGGGGCAGGATAAAGGCAAAAAGAAAGCAGCACCTGTTTCCAGGCACTGCTTCTTTCTTGTTTCCAGGGATTTAAAAAGTATAGCCAACCGAAACCTTTAGCACCCGGTTATGGGCATCATAATTATCATTCTTATCCAGTTTTGATAAGCCGTGTTCATAGCCGGCCCGGAGGTTGATGCCGTTGTCAAACTGGTAACCTACCCCACCGGATAAGCCGAGGTCAACTTTGTTGAAACGTTCGGTTATGCCAATGCCTTTGTTGAAAAGGGAAATGCCCAGCACACTCAGCTTTGCATTCAGGGTGCTGCGGACCAGGTAAGAGACCTGGGGGCCTGCATATACGTTCAATCCTTTTCCCAGTTTTGCTTTCAGGTGAAGCGGCATGTCTATATAATGCTGCTGAACCTGCGCCCCCGCATTAATGGCCAGGAATTTCAATGCATCAATTTTGAGGTCGCCCTTGATGCTGTATCCTTTCTTTGAGTAGGCAAGGCCGGGTTCGAAAGAGAATGTTTGTGAAATAGGAATGTTCACATAACCACCTACGTGAAATCCGGTTTTGCCTTTGGTAACCAGCCAGCCATCGGTTTTTTCAACTAGGTCTTCCACGATCCGGAGGTCATCACCCTGCCATTTGGAAAAATTGGCGCCGGCCATTAAGCCGTACGTAACCTGTGCGTTAGCAACGTTTGCCAGTAATAAGCTGCTGATGATCGATGAGAAAAAAATCTTTTCATAACGGAGTGCAGGGTTTTAAAAACTGTCTGGGATACCTGCATTGGAATACTATGCCATGATCATCTTATTAACAGAAGTATATGTTAAAGGGGGATGGCGTTTGCAAGCGGTTAACAAAAGAGGGATACCGGATACCAGATGCCAAATGCCAGATACAAGATACCAGATGCCAGATAAGATCATATCCCGTATCCTGCATCCTGTATCCCGTATCCTGCATCCTGTATCCCGTATCCTGCATCCTGTATCCCGTATCCTGCATCCTGTATCCGGTATCCTGCATCCTGTATCCCGTATCCTGCATCCTGTATCCGGTATCCTGCATCCTGTATCCCGTATCCTGCATCCTGTATCCCGTATCATTCCGAATGCGTAAGTTTGCTTCCATAAAACCTTGCTATGGATAAAGCCGTTTACTACGCAGATTACCTGCAACTGGATAAGATCACCGGTGCACAGGAACCGGAAAGTTTTAAAAAGGGTAAAACACCGGCACACGATGAAATGCTCTTCATCATCATACACCAGGCTTATGAACTCTGGTTCAAGCAGATTTTATTTGAAGTGAACTCGGTGATCGGGATAATGGATAAACCCGTGGTGAATGACAACTCTCCCGAAATGCAAACCGTGGTGCACCGGCTGAAACGGGTGGTCACCATTTTAAAAGTGCTGGTGCAGCAGATCGACATCATGGAAACGATGACGCCGATGGACTTCCTTGATTTCCGGGATATGCTGCGGCCGGCATCGGGTTTCCAGAGTTACCAGTTCAAAGTGCTGGAAGCAAAACTGGGATTGAAATTTGAGCACCGGCACGGGCAGAACTATTATTTATCACAACTCAAAGAAAAAGATATCGCCATTATTAAAGAAGCAGAAGATGGTAAGTCGGTGCTGGAACTGATCAATGCATGGCTGGAAAGGATGCCTTTCATCACCGATGCATTCTGGAAGAATTATGAGCAGGTGTATGTGAGCAGCCTGGCCGAAGCAGAGAAAGGCAATGCCGCATCTTTTGCGGAAATCTTTAATACTGCCTCTGCCGAAAGAAATTTTTCTCCCAGGGCCTGCCGCTCGGCCTTGTTCATCATGCTGTACCATGGTTACCCCATGATGGAACTGCCGTTTCAGTTATTGGATACGCTGCTGGAAATAGACAACCAGCTTGGCGCCTGGCGTTACCGCCACATCAACATGGTGCAGCGCATGATCGGCAGCCGCATCGGTACCGGCGGAAGTACCGGCGCCGGTTATTTAAAAGCGGCCATGGATAAACATTATATCTTTAAAGAACTGGCGCAGCTGAACAGTTACCTGGTTGACAGGAAGAAATTACCGGTGCTGGCAAAGGAAGTAGAGGAGAGTCTGGGGTATCACTTTTAGGTTATACTGAGCAGTGTCGGAGGGTTACCACGGAGACACGAAGAATTTACACTGAGAACACAAAGGGGAAGTAGTAGATATTTTTGTGCTCTGATAAAGGGGATTTGTATTTCAGCAGATTGCTTCGTCGTTCCTCCTCGCAATGACGTTTCAAAAGGGGATGCTTCGTTCCCTGCCTACCGTCAGGCGGGCTCAGCATGACAGCTAATTAGGAATCCGTATCCAGCAACCGGTATCTGGTATCCTGCATCCTGTATCAGCTTTTCGTTTACATCAACTCCTTCAACTTCTCCACAACAGCATCTACCTCCGCCCTGGTATTGTGTTTGCTGAAACTGAAACGTACCGTTACCTGGTTGGGGTTGTTGTTGATGGCACGGATCACGTGACTACCCTGGTCGGCGCCGCTGGTGCAGGCACTGCCGCCGCTGGCACAGATATTATTGATGTCGAGGTTGAAGAGGATCATCTCCGACTTTTCAGTCTTGGGAAAACTTACACTGAGTACGGTATATAAACTTCTGCCCAACGGGTCTCCATTGAAAGCAACGCCTTTGATATTCTTCTTCAGCTCATCCATCATGTAGTATTTCAGCGTACCGATGTGCGAACTGTCAGCTTCGTAATTAGCGGTAGCAAGTTCCAGCGCTTTGGCAAAACCAACAATGCCGTACAGGTTTTCGGTGCCTGCCCGCATGTTACGTTCCTGTGCACCACCGTGTACAAAGGGTTTTATTTTTACGTTCTCATTGATGTACAAAATGCCCACGCCTTTTGGCCCGTGAAATTTATGGGCAGCGCCGGTGATGAAATGCACGGGTGTATTCCTCAGGTCGAATGGAAAGTGCCCGACTGTTTGTACCGTATCGCTGTGGAAGATGGCGTTGTACAGTTTGCATAAATTGCCCACGGCTTTCATGTCGAGCATATTGCCGATCTCGTTATTGGCGTGCATCAGGGTGACCAGTGTTTTTTCTTCGCTGGCGGCCAGCAGTTTTTCCAGGTCGTCAATATCAATATGCCCGTTGGGTAATAATTTCACCAGGCTCACTTTGGCAACGTCCATGTTATCGAGGTACTCCACCGAATGCGAAACGGCATGGTGTTCAATGGGAGAGGTAATGATGTGTTTACACCCCAGGTCTCTTACTGCCGCAGCAATAGCTGTATTACTGCTTTCGGTTCCGCCGCTGGTAAAAAATATTTCGGCGGGGTGTGCATTCAGGATCTTCGCCACGCTTTTCCGGGCTGTTTCGATGGCCATGCGTGTCTCCCTTCCATATGAATAAATGGAAGAGGGGTTGCCAAACTTTTCGGTCAGGTAAGGCATCATGACTTCCAGCACCTGTGGGTCAAGTGCCGTGGTGGCGGCGTTGTCGAAGTAGATTCTGTTCATGCCCCTGTCCCCTAAAGGGGAACTTTGTTTTAAGGTTATAAATTATACCAGGCAGTTCTTTAAAACAAGCTGACTGATATTTAAAAGTTCATATTATCTGCCTGCTCCAGGTTCCCCCTTCAGGGGGCGGAGGGGGCTTTACATCATCCTCCCGATATCCTGCATCAGTTTTTTTGCAATATTATCCGCCTTCGATTCAAAATCGCTTTCGGCATAAATGCGAATGATGGGCTCGGTATTGCTGGTACGCAGGTGAACCCAGTCATTGTCAAATTCTATCTTCAGCCCGTCTTCGGTATTGATCGGCTGGTTCTTGTAAAGGTCCTTTATCTTTTCAAATATCCCTTTCACATTGGTGCCGTTGGTCAGTTCGATCTTATTCTTACTGATGAAATAATCCGGGTACGTATTTCTTAGCTGTTTGATGCTTTTTTTGCTTTGCGCCAGGTGCGTTAAAAACAACGCAATGCCGATGAGCGCATCCCTGCCATAATGCAGGTCGGGAACAATGATGCCGCCGTTGCCTTCGCCCCGATCACGGCATCCACTTCTTTCATCCGGTTCACTACGTTCACTTCACCTACCATGCTGGGGGAATATTCCCCGCCATGTTTCAGCGTTATTTCTTTCAGCGCTTTGGTGGACGACATATTGGAGACCGTATTTCCCTTTCTTTTACCCAGCACATAATCGGCCACCGCAACCAGGGTATATTCCTCGCCAAACATGGTCCCGTCCTCACAAACAAAACAAAGCCGGTCAACATCCGGGTCAACAGCTATTCCTAAATGAGCATTCTGTTTCACTACTTCTTTGCTCAGCTCTGTCAAATGCTCGGGCAATGGCTCCGGGTTATGTGCAAAGTTGCCGGTCACTTCCCCGTTCAGTATCACTATGTCAGTAACACCCAATGCTTTCAGCAAAGCAGGCACCGCAATGGCGCCGGTACTGTTCACTGTATCTACCACTACTTTAAAATTCTTTTTCTTAATTGCATTCACATCCACCAGTGCGTATTCAACCACCGCTTCAATATGTTTTTCAGCAGGCTGTCGTCTTTTGTATAAGTGCCCAGCTTATCAACCGTTGCGAATTTGAAATCTTCTTTTTCTGCCGATTTTAATATCAGTTTTCCTTCATCGCCACTGATGAACTCACCTTTGCTGTTCAAAAGTTTTAATGCATTCCATTCCCTGGGGTTATGACTGGCAGTGAGGATGATGCCCCCTGCGGCGTTCTCAAATTTAACAGCCATTTCAACCGTGGGGGTGGTACTAAGGCCCAGGTCCACCACATCAAGCCCGAGACCAATGAGGGTATTAACCACCAGGCTGCTCACCATTTCGCCGCTCATACGGCCATCGCGGCCTATAACTACTTTTTTATTGCTGCTTTGTTGTAAAAGCCAGCTTCCGTATGCCGCTGCAAACTTCACGATATCAACGGGGGTAAGGTTATCACTGGTCTTTCCGCCGATGGTTCCTCTGATGCCCGAAATGCTCTTTATCAATGCCATTCTTACTCTGTTTAGGGAGGGCAAAGATAAGAAAAGCCTGGCTCATAGCTATAGTTCATTGTTGTTTACTATTTACTATTTACCATTTGCTATTTACCATGAACTATTAACTATTAACTTTGCCCCATGCAACAAACCTGGTTCAAAGACTGGTTCAATTCTCCCTACTATCACCTGCTCTATTTTAACAGGGACGACCGGGAAGCTGCCAATTTTATCGATAACCTGATCCAGTACCTGAAACCGCCACCCGGTTGTTGTATGCTGGACGTTGCCTGTGGTAAAGGAAGGCATTCGGTTCAGCTGGCAGGCAAGGGTTTTGATGTTACCGGCATTGACCTGAGCGATGACAGCATCCACGAAGCACTGCAGTCTGAAAGCGATACGCTGCATTTTTACAGGCATGATATGCGCCTGCCTTTCTGGATCAATTATTTTGACTACGCGTTTAATTTCTTTACCAGCTTCGGTTATTTCCGGACAAGGCGTGAGCACGACAATGGCATCCGCACCATTGCGCAATCATTAAAAAGAAACGGCATCTTTGTGATGGATTTCCTGAATGTGCATTATGCCGAAGACCACCTGGTTCACCAGGCCGAAAAGGAAATAGAAGGCATCAATTTCATCATAACCAAATGGTATGATGAGACCCATTTTTACAAGAAGATCATTGTGGAAGACCATAGCCTGAAGGAGCCGCTGGTATTTACAGAAAAAGTTGCCAAATTTTCCCTCGGCGATTTTACCGAGATGTTCGCCTACCAGGGACTGCAGATGCAGGAGGTGTTCGGCGATTATTCTTTCTCCAACTATGACGTAAAAAAATCACCCCGGATGGTGATGATCGCAAAAAAGATCAAAGCCTGATCAGACTTTTATTTTATCACAAAGACACGAAGGCACTAAAAAAAAAACTTTGTTTTTTTTCACTTGGTGACTTCGTGCCTTTGTGGCTATTTATTCTTATTGTTGAACAGCATCCACCGGGCCGTTTCGTAAATGGCGGAAGTGAGTTGGGATAAATGCTTTTTTACAGAATCCTGTTGCCCGGCAGTTAATGCAGGGGGCCCGGAGCGAACCGGCACCAATTCCTCTTTTTTTATACGGATGTTTTTGCGGTAGAAATAATAATCCGTCACCACGCCGATCCATCCGGGCGCATGGTAGATGATAAAAGCCGCATTTTCTTTTTTGTCTTTGTCCAGCAGGTCCCGTCCCAGGGTGGTATTCAGGTAGGGTTGCTGTATCATGCCGGCGATGGTTGGCAATATATCGATCTGCGATACGGTCTCTTTCCGCAACTGCGGTGTGACCAGGCAGGGGGAATAAAACAGCAAGGGAACATGCTCATCACTCAGGCGTTGTTCTGTCCATGCTTTGGGATAAATGGCTTCGGCATTGCCTTCCACGCCGTGGTCGCCGGTGAAAATAAAAATGGTATTGTTGTAATAAGGCTGGTCTTTGGCCTTGTCCATGAATTTCTGAATGCAGTAATCGGTATAAGCGAATGCATGGTATTCTTTCAGTGATTCAAAGCCATATTTCTGCAGTGTATCTGCGTCCATTGTTTTTTTTACAAAGTCGCTGTCTTCTGCCGGTATGTTATACGGCCGGTGGTTATCGGCAGTCTGTATGATGGCAAAAAAAGGTTTCTGCTGCCTGGAAAGCACATCATTGGCTTCCAGGAAAAGATTTTTATCACTGATACCCCATACGTTGATATTCTCGGCTTTGTATTTTCCTTCTTCATATACCTGCACATCCCGGATGTTGGAAATGAGCCCGCCGAAATTATTGAACTGGCTGCGGCCGCCGATGAAGTAAAATTTTCCGTAACCGTCAAAATCATTGATGATGGTGCGCTGGTTCACCGACTCCGGGTTACGGGTGGCAAATTTTGAAAGCTGTACATCGGGAATACCGGTGATAGTGGCAAAAATGCCCCGGGCCGTGCCGAAACTGGGTGTAAAGCACCGGTCGAAGAAAATACCCTGTTTGCACATTTCATTAAAATAGGGTGTCGGGTCGACCGGGTTGCCACTCATGCTGCTTTTATACATGCTGAAGCTCTCGCAGATCACCAGCACCACGTTGGGTTGGCTTTCAAAAGCCCTGCTGCCGGGTTGTACCAGCCGGCTGTACGTGGTTTGCTGGAGGTTGTATTTATCCAGGTTCAGGAACCGGGATATCACCGGGTAATATTCCTTTGCATGGTTGTTGTAATCGGGCTTCCGGAAACGGAGCGTAGTAAAGAAATTCTGCAGGGGGTTCAGGGCAAGATTGCTTTTAAATTCATCATTTAAATTAAATGCCCTGAAAAAATCAAGCGGCTTTAGCGTAAGAAACCCGTAAATGAACCAGGTCATCAGCAGCAATGCAGCCGCATGCCACCTGCGCCGGTAAGTGAATTTGTGTATGTTGATGTTTTTTTCGGCCACATCCACGTGCGTCCGGCGGAACATCCAGGTCATCATCACCACGGCCCCTGCAAGGCCTATCAGTATCCACACTACCGGGTAGCTCTGCCATACCATCTGGAGGCTTTCTCTCGGGTCCTCGGCAAAAATGAGGGCATCGGCATTCAGCCGGGCGTTGATGTAGGCAAACTGGCCAAAATCGGCACCATAGAAGAACAGTACCAGCAGCGTGATGATGCCGAGGTAGAATGTCCAGCGCTTTTTACTTCTTTCGCTGAAAAAAGGGGAAAGCGTCGGATATAACGAGAACAGGGGAATGGGGGATAAGATGATGGCTATCCAGCGGAGGTCATATTTAAGGCCCAGCCAGAAAGAAGGAAGGAGTTCCAGGATGCCGGTGGATTTGGGTTTAAAGAAGATGACCGTGGCGATCCGGAATGCCGTAAATATGAACAGGTAAATGAAGAATAGCTTCACTATCCACTGTATAGTTTTAGGGACCCGCCAGCTGATGAGCATCGTTTAAATTTTCTTAAGCCTGAACAAAGAAAGCGAAATTAACGAAAGCAGGGATAGAAACCTACCTGCGGGCAGGCAGGCACGGGTGACACAGTTAAATACGCATATTCACGGAAACCCTATTGCTTCTTCTTGTTGTTCAGCAGCAGGTATTTGGCTGTTTCGTAATAGGCATCGGTAAGTTGGTGCAGGTGATTTCTTATGCTGTCGGTTTCAGCATTGGCCGGCACCGGGTCATTGCCTGTCATGGAAACAAGTTCTTCTTTACCGGTCTTTAAATTCTTCAGGTAATAGTATGCATTGCTGACCAGGCCGATGGTCTTTACATCATGGTCGATCACAAAAGCATATTTCCCGGCTGCAGTATCTGTGCCGGGTGGAAACATCGGATCGTAACCAAAGAGGTTTTTGCCAAACGAATTATTGCGGTAAGGGATCCGGGCCAGTGAAGCAACTGAAGGCAGGATATCAAGCTGCGAACAAACATCGCTGATCCGCTTCGGCTGTAAAAATTTCGGTGCATAAAACAACAGCGGCACGTGCTCACAGGTAAGGCCCTGCTCGGTCCAGCTTTTGGGAAAATATTCCAGCGTGCCGTTGTAACGGATACCATGGTCGCCCACGAAAACAAAAATGGTATTGTCAAAATACGCTTCCTTCCTGGCTGCTTCCATGAATTTCCGGTAACCGAAATCCGTATAACGGAAGGCATTCATCTCTTCGTTGCTTTCAAAACCAAAACGCTTTAATGAGTCGGCAGAAAAATGAACGGACCTGAATTCCGCCCTGTCTTCTTCAGGTATGGTGTATGGCCGGTGGTTATCTGCTGTTTGAATGATGGCAAAGAACGGGTTGGTCTGCTGCTTTAAAACCTTATTCGCTTCCAGGAATAAATTCTTATCGCTGATGCCCCATACGTCGATCTTCTTTGCGTTGTAATCGTCCTGTTCGTATAGTTTCAGGTTATGGATATTGTTTGTGAGCACTCCCCGGATATTTGCCCAGGTGGCGCTTCCTCCCAGGAAATAAAAATTGGTATAACCTTTAAACTCGTTGATGATGGTATTCTGGTCAACCGCATTGGGATTGCGGCTTGCGGTCTTCGGGCTCTCCACATCGGGTATGCCGGTGATGGTGGCCCATACGCCACGGGCGGTTCCATACGCCGGGGTGAAGCAGCGGTCGAAGAAAACCCCGTTCCTGCATAATTCAGCAAAATAGGGTGTTGTGTTCAGCGGGTTATTATACATGCTGCTTTTATAAGCGCTGAAACTTTCGCAGATGACCAGCACAATATTCGGCCGCCCGTTGACAGGCGAATGATTGGTATAACTTCTTGTATACTGCAGCCGGTCACTGT
Source organism: Chitinophagaceae bacterium (assembly GCA_016710165.1). Taxonomy (NCBI): domain Bacteria; kingdom Pseudomonadati; phylum Bacteroidota; class Chitinophagia; order Chitinophagales; family Chitinophagaceae; species Chitinophagaceae bacterium. Next base: position 719,334 of record JADJLJ010000002.1, read on the forward strand.
CGGAATAAGGTATGCCCAGGTAAGAAGCCATCAACGGGTAAGCTTCCTTTACTTTTTTTATATCGTACGATGAATTCCTGAAACTAAGTGTACTCAAAAAACTCTGGAAGGGATTCAGCGCCAGGTTCGCTTTAAAATCATCACTCAGGGTATATGCATCGCTCCAGCGTAGCGGGAACTGGCCGATCCTGCCAAAAATGAACCCGCCCAGGATGAAGAAAGAAATGATGTATGCCAGGATCCCCTTCTTTTATAGAAACCATCCTTTTGCTGGTAACGGGCCAGCAACCTGCTGAAGAGGAACCTGCCCAGGAAAAAAAACAGGATGAGCCCAATGGTTATTTTCAGCAGGGGATAGGACTGCCACATCATGTTGAAAGAGATGCCTGCATCCTCCAGGTAATTCAGTACGGTTGCATTCAGGCGCTGGTGCAGGTAATCGAAATGATAAAAATCGATGGCAAGAACAAGCAGCATCAGCAGGAAAATGACCGGCAATAAAATATTCCAGAAGGTTCTTGCTTTGGGATTTTTAAAGGGGTTCAATACCCGGACTGCACACAGCAGCATCATGGCCAGCCCGGTCACGCAGGCTATCCGTGCATCAAAACGAAGGCCCATGATGAATGCCGAACCCGAAAAAGCCTTGCCCGGCGGATTGAATTTCCAGAATATGATCAGCCGCGAAATGGTCAGCACGATCAGCAACAGCAATACCACGGAAAAGATCCACCGCAACAACCTGGGTATTCGTTCCAAAAACAACATGCACAATTATTTAAAGTGGACAAAATTAGTTTAATTATTTTTGGCTGCGGCTTAATTTAACAGGCCTGCAGCAAATGACAGATCAACTTCTGGCCTACGACCGGCATTTATTCAAAGTCATCAATGACCAATGGAGCAATTCGTTCTTCGACTGGCTGATGCCCTGGTTGCGTAATGCTTCCATGTGGAATCCCCTTTACCTGTTTTTAATACTGCTGGTACTTATCAATTTCAGAAAGACCGGCTGGATCATGCTGTTATTTGCTGCCGGTACGGTCATGCTCTGCGATTTTGTGAGCGCCGATATCTTAAAGAATCATATTGAACGGCTCCGGCCATGCAATGAAACTTCCTTTGCCGGGTGGATACATGTATTGGTGGGTTACCGCCCTCAAAGCAACAGTTTTGTTTCTTCGCATGCCACCAACCATTTTGGCATGGCCATGTTCCTGTATATGATATTAAGGGATCATTTTAAAGGATGGCCTGTACTTTTCTTTCCCTGGGCACTCCTTATTTCGTTTGCACAGGTGTACGTAGGCGTGCATTATCCCCTGGATGTAATATGCGGGGGGCTAATTGGAATACTTATCGGATATTTGTCGGGCAGATCGTTTAACAGAACCTACGGTTTAGAATAATACATGACAGAAATATTGATCATATTCGGGCTTATCCTGGTTAACGGGATATTTTCCATGGCCGAGATCGCCCTGGTATCATCCAGGAAAGCAAGGCTGGAAGGCCAGGCAAATAAAGGCGACGAAAAGGCAAGATCGGCACTGAAGCTGGCCAGTCATCCGGATGTTTTTCTTTCTACCGTGCAGGTTGGGATAACGCTTATTGGTCTTTTGACCGGTATTTTTTCCGGGGAGAAATTAAAGACCCCCATTGCTGAATATTTCAGCCGCTTCGAATGGTCGAGGAATTACAGCGAGGGGATCGCTACTGCCGTGATCGTTGTGGTGCTTACTTATTTTTCTCTTGTATTGGGAGAACTGGTTCCCAAAAGGATTGGCCTGGCAAGGCCGGAATATATTTCCAAGCATTTAGCCAGGCCCATGGGTTGGCTGAGCAGGATCACGTTCCCTTTTATCTGGTTACTCACCACATCCACCCACCTTATTGTAAAACTCTTCAACCTGAAGGTTACTGATAACCAGGTGACCGAAGAAGAGATCAAAGCCATGATCTCCGAAGGCAGTGAGCACGGAGCCATTGAAGAAGAAGAAAAGGATATTATTGAGCGTATATTTCACCTGGGCGACCGGAACATCACTTCCCTGATGACACACCGTACCGATATCGTCTGGTTCGACCAGCTGGATACGGTGCAGCTATTTAAAGACCGGTTTGATGTGCTTACGTATTCCACCTACCCGGTATGTGATAAACAGGTGGATGATATTACCGGGGTGGTCTTTGTAAAGGATATCTTAAAAGCATCACCGTCAACCCTGCTTAAAGACCTGGCCAAACCGGCGATCTTTGTTCCGGAGAATAACAGCCCGTACCAGTTGCTGGAAAAATTCAAGGAGACAAAAATCCATAGTTGCTTTATCGTAAATGAATACGGTACCCTGGAAGGGATGATTACGCTGAACGACATACTGGAAGCGATCGTAGGCGATGTGCCGCAAAGCGGGCAGGAAGAATATGGGATAGTGAACAGGACCGACGGGACCTTTTTGGTAGATGCCCAGATACCCTTCTATGATTTTTTAAGCCATTTTGAAAAGACGGAATGGATGAATGAAGGCGAACACGATTTTGACACCCTGGCTGGTTTTGTATTGTACGAACTGAAGCATATTCCTGTAACGGGCGAACGTTTTGACTGGAAGGGATTCGATTTTGAGATCATTGACATGGATGGGCAGCGGATCGATAAACTGCTGGTGAAGATATCGGAAGAGATAAAGGAGGAGATGGGGGAATAAGTTTGTGGTTTGAAGTTTATGGTTTGAGAGAGTAAAATGAGTTTAAAAACTTTTCAACCTGCTTACTCCCAACTACAAACCATAAACTACAAACTGGTTTACACCCAACCTCAAACTTCAAACCTGTAACAGTATTCCTAAAACTCAAAACCGGCCTTATCCTCCGGATTGACAAGCTTGGTGCTTTTCCTGTTGCCATTTACAATTACGTGGATGATGCTGATCTGCTCTTTCTTGTATTCAAAAAGGATATTATCTGTAACCTCCAGTTTTTTCACGGAGGGGATATTGTTCGCCTGGTAAAAACTGACAATGCCTTCTTCCTGCTGTTCGTAGCCCAGGAATTGAAATGCAGCAGGTTTCCCGTCCGTCTTTACGATAAGATGTTTCAGAACATAGGCACTCACTAATTTTTCCATCGCCGTTTTATCTTTCGGGTTCAGCAGGTCAATAGGGGTGTTGTATTGCTGCCGCAGCGTTTTTTCAAAATCATCGGTGAATATCTTGCAGCTCATCTCCAGTGTTTTGTCCCTGGCATTGTGCTCAATTTCGGTAACACTAACATAGATGGGGTGAAACGTCTTTTCTGCCGGGGCCGGACCGGTAAGTAAAAATCCGCCAACCATCAACCACTTAAATAAGAAACCTGCCATTTAGCAAAGAGATTAGTAAAAAATCGTTTCTTTAAAGATATTTGAAGGTCAAAGCTACTACAAACACCTAAGGGAAAACACATTGATGGGGGATTTAGGATTTTATTTTGAAATGGGCTGGCATCACATTGTTGCCTGGGATGCTTTGGATCATCTGCTCTTTGTTTTGGCTTTAAGCGCCATTTACCTCATCGGCAACTGGAAACAGGTACTGGTTTTGGTAACTGCTTTCACCATCGGGCATTCGCTCACCCTGGCATTAAGTGTTTACGACGTTATCCGGGTAAGCGATAAATGGGTGGAATTTTTAATACCCTGCACGATCGTAATTACGGCGGTGCTGAACCTGCTGGAGAAGGATTATGAACCCCGGTCGCTGCGGCTGAATTATTTTTTAGCTTTGTTCTTCGGGCTGATACACGGGCTTGGCTTTGCCAATGCCCTTCGTTTCATGCTGGCAAAGGACCAGGGAATCGGGTGGAGCCTTTTTGGATTTAATATAGGACTGGAAGCCGGGCAGGTTGTGGTGGTGATGGGGATATTACTGGCAGGTTTCCTGGTGGTGAACAAAGCAGGACTGAAAAGGAAGTGGTGGGTATGGAGTTTGTCGGTCGTTGCATTCAGCATAGCAGCTAAAATGGCCTGGGAACGTTTCCCGGCTTAGTACTACAAAGCTTAAGCGAAGTTGTACTGATAAATCTTAAAATAAATCAAAACCTCAATAATCTAAAATGAAACAAGTATCAGCCATTGTGCTTTTGTTGTTCGTCAGCATTTGCACAAATGCCCAGGACATTAAGAACAACCCGGGCAGCAACCACGGTAACCGGTTTGAACAACTGGGAACCATTCTTCCCACACCAAATGAATACCGTACCGCCAGTGGTTCACCCGGTCCCAAATACTGGCAGCAACGTTGCGATTATGATATTACCTGCGAACTGGATGAACCCAACCGTCGTTTATTTGGTAAAGAAACAGTTACTTATTACAACAACTCTCCCGATGTGTTGACCTACCTCTGGCTTCAGCTGGATGAAAACCAGCACAGCAATACTAACAATTCGGGTTATCAAAGCAGCAATACCATGCCCCGGACCATTACGGAGCAGGACATAACCAGGTACAGCGGAAAGCTTGATAAGGAAAAGGAATACGGGGTTAACATAACCCGGGTGGCCGATGCTTCCGGTAAATTACTGAAGTACAGCATCAACAAGACCATGATGCGTATCGAACTGCCCCAGTCACTTAAACCCGGGCAAAGTTTTGTCTTTAAGGTTGACTGGAATTATAACATCATCGAAAGAACAAAATATGGCGGTCGTGGCGGTTTTGAATATTTTGCCGAAGACGGTAATGACCTGTATACGATGACACAGTGGTTCCCACGCCTTTGTGTGTACAGCGATTTCCAGGGATGGCAGAATCACCAGTTTGTGGGTTCCGGCGAGTTTGCACTGGTGTTTGGAAATTATAAAGTGGCCATGACCGTACCGGCCGATCACGTGGTGATGAGTACCGGCCAGTGCCAGAACTACCCGGCGGTTCTATCCGCGAAGGAACTGCAGCGCTGGAATGCTTCACAAACTGCCAAAGATGTTACAGAGATCGTAACCCTGGATGAGGCGAAGGAAAAAGAAAAGACAAAATCCAAAGCAAAGAAGACCTGGATATTCAAAGCCGATATGGTCCGTGATTTTGCCTGGGGTTCTTCCCGTAAATTCATCTGGGATGCCATGCCAACCAACGTGGAAGGAAAGAAAGTGATGTGCATGAGCGCTTACGGAAAAGAAGCCTATGCCCTTTACCGCAGGTACAGCACAAAAACCGTGGCACATACCATTAAGAGCTATTCAAAATTCTCTATTCCATATCCATACCCGGTTGCCCAAAGTTTAGAAGCAGCCAATGGTATGGAATACCCGATGATCTGTTTCAATTTTGGCCGTACAGAAAAAGACGCAACCGGAAACTACAGCGCCAACAGCACGTACAGCGAAGGAACCAAGAATGGTATGCTGGGTGTTGTGATACATGAAGTGGGACATAATTTCTTCCCCATGATCATCAACAGCGACGAAAGACAATGGACATGGATGGATGAAGGCCTGAATTCTTTTGTTGAATACCTGACGGAGGAATTATTTGATAATAAATACCCGGTCAGCAAAGGACCTGCTTACAAGATCGTTGATTACATGAAGCTGCCTAAAGACCAATTGGAGCCCATCATGACAAACAGCGAGAACATCATCCAGTTTGGTCCCAATGCATACAGCAAGCCGGCAACCGGTTTGAATATCCTGCGTGAGACCATCATGGGAAGGGAGAATTTTGATTATGCGTTCCGGGAATATGCAAGACGCTGGGCATTCAAACATCCAACACCTGCCGACCTGTTCCGTACCATGGAAGACGCAAGTGCTGAAGACCTGGATTGGTTCTGGAGAGGCTGGTTCTATGGAACCGAAGCCTGCGATATTGCATTGGATACCGTAAAATGGTCGGTACTTAATACCGAAACGCCTGCTGCACCCAATGCCGGTACCGGTACCAGGAAGATCCCTGTAGCAAAACCGGTGTTAAATACCTTCGATGATATCTCCAAGATCCGAAACAGGGAAGACAAGAAGATCGTGTTTGCCACCGATGCCGATGAATCCTTAAGGGATTTTTACTGGAGGTACGACCGCGGACTTGCAAAAATTGACAGTACCCCATTTGAAATAACTGCCCCGGCCGTAACAGCAAACAATTATACAGAAGCCGAACGTTTTGCCATTGCCGGGAGCAAGTATATGTATGAACTTACCTTCAGCAACAAAGGCGGACTGGTGATGCCCATCATCGTTGAATGGACATTCAAGGACGGCACCAAGCAGGTGGACAGGATAGCGGTACAGGTTTGGCGCAAGAACGAGAATAAAGTGATCAAAACCTTTATGAAGGATAAAGAGGTAGCATCCATTCTGATCGACCCGATGAGGGAAACTGCCGACATTAACACGGGTAATAACACCTGGCCTGCTTTTGCAGTGCCAAGTAAGTTCCAGTTGTTCAAAGGAGGCGGTGGCCAGCCAAGGGGAGCCGTTGGCGGAGTGAACCCGATGCAGAAAGAAATAAAGAATTAAGTACACCGATCTGAAAAATATAAGCTGTCTCCAAGGAGGCAGCTTTTTTTTTATACCCTCATGTTTATAACAGGCTGTTAGTTCTTTTATTGCCATCATGCAGGGGAGTAAGAACAAAAATTAACTACCTTACTGGTCGTATAAAAAACAGCCTTGAATTTTAAAATGAAATCTTCAAATATGAAACACCACCTGGCCCATAAATTTAAAAGCATTGTATTGTATTCTGCGGCCTGTTTATTTATTCTGCCGCCCCTGAAAACCGGTGCACAAAGCCTTGCAGTGAACACGACCGGGGCCACGGCCAATGCATCTTCCATACTGGATGTAAGCAGCACTAACAAAGGCGTACTTATCCCCAGGGTGGCTTTAACAGGAACAACGGATGTAACAACGATTGCAAGTCCTGCCACCAGCCTGCTCATCTATAATACCGTAACCGTGAGTAATGTAACACCCGGTTATTATTACTGGAATGGATCGGCGTGGGCAAAGGTTGTTTCCGGTACTGCCTGGTCATTAACCGGCAACAACGGAACATCTGCAGCAACAAATTTCATCGGCACTACCGATAACGTAGCGTTTAGTTTCCGGGTCAATAATCAAAAAGCCGGATTGATCGATGTAAACAGTAACCTGTTCCTTGGTTACCAGGCAGGTAATGTGAATACGGGTATTGAGAATACAGGCATAGGTTTCCAGGCGCTTTATACCAATACAATTGGATCCAGTAATACGGCAATGGGTACTTATGCGCTTGCTTCAGCCATAGACGGGGTTGCCAATACCGCAACCGGCGCCTGGGCACTTGGTTTTAGCAGCCAGAGCGCATTTAATTCTGCATTTGGGTTTAATGCAATGACACATGTTTCAACAGGATCGAATAATTCAGCATTCGGCGCTTATGCACTTGATGGTTCACCGTTCATGACAGGAAACGATAACACAGCAATGGGATACCAGGCGCTTAACAAGAACTTTGATGGCAATAAGAATGCAGCTTATGGAAGAGAAGCATTATTTAATAACCTGGGTGGTAATGAGAATACGGGTATCGGTTACCAGGCGCTTTCTTCCAACTTCAGTGGCAACTATAATACAGCAACCGGATCACAGGCCCTGAAAGGGAACGGATCAGGAAGTTATAATGTGGCCAACGGGTACCAGGCCCTCAATACCGGGAGCGGATCGTACAACACGGCCATTGGTTATTCTGCTATGGGAGGATCCGGCAGCGGTTCTAATAATACAGCAGTGGGGAATACAACACTTCCCTTGAATTCCACCGGAATTGATAATACCGCTGCAGGATCTTTGGCACTTGCAGAAAACACTACCGGTTCAACCAATACTGCCGTGGGAAGCAACGCACTAAGGACAAACCATAACGCCAGTAATAATGTAGCCGTTGGTTATAATGCGTTGGCGGGTACCAATAATGATGGAAACACGGCTGTAGGAACAAATACCGGACTTAACGGAAGTAATGGAACCAACTGTACCTTCATCGGCTACCAGGCAGGCATCAATTCCGGAGGCCTTACCAATGCAACAGCCATCGGTTATAATGCAACGGTCACTTCAAATAATAGCCTGGTGCTGGGCGATATAGGCAATATCAGCGTGGGTATTGGTATTTCAAATCCTTCCGATGTGCTGCATGTGAAGGGAGCAGGGGAACACCAGGTTACCATTGAAGCATATGCCTTACCTGTGGGACTGCTTTTTAAAGAAGCCGGTGCAGATGCAGGCCGGATACAACATCATGGAAGCGGAAGTTATCTCCAGATCCAGGATTATACAGCAGGCTGGTTCGAAACAGGACTCGTGATAAACCAGGGCAGTGTGGGCATCGGTACAACAGGGCCCACCGCAAAATTATCTGTCAATGGTACGGCCAATAATGCCACGGGGGTCTGGGCGGTATTTTCTGATGAACGGATCAAAACAGTTACCGGTAATTTTACGGATGGACTGAATGTGATCAAAAGGATCAACCCGGTGATGTATGCATACACAGACAAAGCGCCTTACAGAACGGATGACGTGCAGATAGGCATTTTGGCCCAGGACCTGGAGAAGGTCGCCCCATACATGGTATCAAAAAGATCATATAAGGAGTTCAGTGACCTGCGGGAGGTGAACAACCAGGCTTATGTGTTTCTCCTGATCAACGCGGTAAAGGAACAGCAGAATAAGATCGAGGAACTGGAAAGATCATTGAAAGAGCTTAGCCTGAAGATCAAATAAAGTTTCAACATGAAAGGAGCAGTAAAATTTATTTTCCTGTGCGTATGCATATGTTTTTTTTCAGCGACTGCAAATGCAGGTACGGTCGATACGGTTTCCATCTACAGCAACAGTATGCACAGGCAGATAAAAGCGGTGCTGATAAAACCAGGCAGCTATCAAAATAAGTCCAAAAGGTTTCCGGTGGTTTATCTCCTGCATGGTTATGATGGCTGGTACAGCAACTGGATCATCCGGGCACCGGAGTTAAAGAACCATGCAGACACGTATCAAACCATCATTGTTTGCCCGGACGGAGCAGTGAGCAGCTGGTATTTCGACAGCCCGGTTGATAAAAATTACCGCTACGAAACATATATCACCGTTGACGTGGTGCGATACGTTGACAAGAACTACCGGACCATCGCCGATAGGAACCACCGGGCCATCACCGGGCTCAGCATGGGCGGGCACGGCGCTTTATTCCTTGCCCTGCGGCACTCCAATATCTTTGGCGCTGCCGGGAGTATGAGCGGCGGGCTTGACCTCAAAGAAGTAGGGTACCGGTTTGACCTGCCCAAACGGATAGGGGATACGGTCCGTTATGCGAAGAACTGGCAAGATCTGTCTATCCTGGGCCTGGCAGAAAAATATACCGGCACAAAGCTGAAAATAATATTCGACTGCGGGGTCAACGATATTTTCATCGGGGGCAACCGCAGGCTGCATCAAAAAATGCTTGCCCTCAAAATTCCCCACCAGTATACGGAAAGGGCCGGTGCTCACAACTGGGATTACTGGCGCAGTTCTGTGCCGTACCACCTGGCCTTCTTCCGGGATTTTTTCAATAAAAAATAATCGTGTGTAAATTTTACACATTAAATTGTTAGATTTATACCCTAAAACGATTGTCATGCCTTTTAAGAGAATCCTTCTTGTTGTTATTTCCCTGTTTGCTGGTTACGGAATTCATGCCCAGTCCAAAACCATTGTCAACTCGCCCGGTAAGAATATTCAACTGGGTTTCTGGTTGAGTGATAAGGGTACCCCCATGTATGAGCTGACGTATAAGACCAGGGCCGTGCTGCTTCCTTCTTCCATGGGATTTGAATTGAAGAAGACCATGACGGACGAGGCATTGCCGGCGCTTACAGAAGGGCTTGCCATCATTTCATCCACCCAAACCAGCAACGATACAAAATGGAAACCCGTATGGGGAGATGTGAAAGAGATCCGGGAAAATTACAACCAGCTGGTCGTGGGACTTTCGCAGGGGGGTGACAAAGCCATCCGCTTCAACATCATCTTTAAGGTGTTCGATGACGGGCTTGGTTTCCGTTTTGAATTCCCCGAGCAGAAGAACCTGGCACATTTTATTGTTAAAGATGAGAAGACACAGTTTCACCTGGCCGGCGATCATAAAGCATTCTGGATACCCGGCGATTTTGACAGCAATGAATTCAATCCAAACACCAGCAACCTGAGTGAGATCAATGCAGAAGACCCGAAATATGCTGCCAATATCTATGCCCATACATTCTTTGATAAACATGCGGCGCAAACCCCGCTGATGATGAAATCAAAGGATGGCCTGTACATCAACATCCACGAAGCTGCCCTGGTGAATTACCCTGCCATGAACCTGCTCATCAATAAATCGGATTTCACACTTACCTCTGTCCTGGTCCCGGATGCATTGGGCAACAAGGCTTACCTGCAGGCCCCTGCAAAAACACCCTGGCGCAGCATCATCGTTTCGGATAAAGCAACAGACATCCTTGCTTCGCATACCATCCTCAACCTGAATGATCCTTCTGTTATCAAAGACCCATCCTGGATCAAACCCATCAAGTATGTGGGGGTATGGTGGGAGATGCATATTGGTAAATCAACCTGGGATTATGCCGGCAGCCAGAATGCCACCAGTTTTGATGCAGCCGGCCTGAAACCAACCGGTAAGCATGGCGCCACCACGGCCAATGTAAAACGGTATATTGATTTTGCGGCCGGGCATGGTTTTGACGGCGTGCTGGTGGAAGGATGGAATACCGGTTGGGAAGACTGGTTCGGGCAGTTCAAGGAAAACGTGTTTGACTTTGTAACGCCCTATCCTGATTTTGACGTGAAGGAATTGCAACGCTATGCTGCTTCTAAAAAAGTGAAGATCATCATGCACCACGAAACCTCTGCTTCGGTCACCAATTACGAACGGCAGATGGATACCGCTTACCGCTTCATGAAAAAATTCGGTTACGCTGCAGTGAAGACAGGGTATGTTGGTCATATCATTCCCCGTGGCGAACACCACGACGGGCAATGGATGGTGAACCATTATGTGCGGGTGGCAAAGAAAACAGCTTCCTATAAGATCATGCTCAATGCACATGAGCCCGTTCGCCCCAGCGGTTTGCACCGTACCTATCCCAACTGGCTTTCCTGTGAAGCTGCCAGGGGCATGGAGTTCAATGCATGGAGTGATGGCAACCGGCCCGAACACGATGTGATCCTTCCTTTTACCCGTTTCATGGGCGGGCCGATGGATTATACGCCGGGCATTTTTCAGCTGGAACTGAATTACTGGGATAAGAATAAAAAAGAGACCATTCACACCACGTTGGCAAAACAACTGGCTTTGTATGTCACCATCTGCAGCCCGTTGCAAATGGCGGCCGACCTGCCGGAGGCGTACGAAAAGAAAATGGATGCCTTCCAGTTCATCAAAGATGTGGCCGTGGATTGGGACGACAGCAAGTACCTGGAAGCTGAGCCCGGCGATTACATTACTGTGGCAAGAAAGGCAAAAGGGAAAGACAACTGGTTCATCGGTTCTATCACCGATGAGAATGCACGGACAACAACGGTTGACCTGGGATTCCTGGATGCCGGTAAAAAATACACGGCCACCATTTATGCCGATGCCGATGAAGCCAGTTACGACAAGAACCCGGCAGCCTATAAAATAACCAAACAGGTGGTGGATAATAAAACAATATTGACCCTGAAACTGGCAACCAGTGGCGGATGCGCCATAAGCCTGGTGCCGGTTAAATAAGCCGTTTTTATTTGTCTGGGTATAAAACTCCGGTGTAAGGCCCGGAGTTTTTTTTAAAAAAGATTATCCCTCCGTCGTCCTTCCATCCCTTAGTGCATTCTTCGTCACCCCTGGTCGGTGTCTTCACCGACCGGAACGATTAATCAATGAAGAACCGGGGAAATAGAATCCAGTCTGCCTCGAATCACAGCCAGGGTCTGCAATAGCCAATTCACAGTTACAAAGATCATATTTTAACATTGTTCCGGGCAATATGCCGGTCATCCCCCCGTAGTCCTTCCATCCCTCAATGCATTCTTCTTGCCCTTATTTTTCTTTTCCCATTCCAGCATCTCGGGTGTTTTTTCCACTTTCTTGTTCTTATCAACCGGTACCGGGGCAACATTCACGGCATCGCCGCCGGGTTTTTGCAGGTGCCCCTTGAAGTATGTTTCCAGCTTTATTATCCGTCCACCCGAGGCCGGATCATAGAATTTCCATTCGCCGTGCTTTACACTGTACTGCTCGGCCTTTACTATCTTAAAATCAACGATCTCGTTATTGCCTTCGCCATACACCGGGATGGTATCGTAGGGCGACTCGGGGTCATACCCCAGCCAGGATTCTTCCCGGTATAATTCGCCCAGGTAGGTATAATACTGCTGTATCCCGTGCTTGCCGCCCAGTTTGTAATTCTCCACGGCGATCAGGTCGCTGTTCAGATTATACACACGCCATACGCCCTCCTTCTTGTCGTTCCTGAAAAGACCTTCTTCCTCGTAGCCCGGCTCACCACGGATCTCATCCACGTGGATCACCCACTTGCCCTGTTTCTTACCACTGTTGTCGATGGCATTGAGGGTGTCGCCGTTCTCCGTCAGTTTGTAGGTCTTATACTGCGCCGTTCCGCTCATCAAAAACAAAAACTGGATGATGGCCAGTACCCACAATTGCCGTATTTTTAAAATCTGCATGATGTTGTATTTAATGTTATCAATACCAAACCTGCTGCAATGAAACGATTATTCAAATTTACGCTAATCCTTTTTTTAATAAATGTTAATTACCTGTCTGCACAGACCAGGCCAACACCGGCTGCTGAAAGACTGAACGGTTTGCAGAAAAGAAAATTGCTGGAAGACAACAGTCTTTTGAAGGACATAAAGTTCCGCAACGTGGGCCCCAGCATCATGAGCGGCCGGGTGGTGGATGTGGATGTGAATCCGGCAGACCCCACCGAGTTTTATGTGGCCTATGCCACCGGCGGATTGTGGTACAGCAATAATAACGGCCAGAGCCTGGTGCCCGTTTTTGATAAGGAGAATGCATTTGGCATCGGGGATATTGCTGTGGACTGGCCGGGAAAGACACTCTGGGTTGGCACCGGTGAAGTGAACAGCAGCCGCTCTTCTTATGCCGGCCTGGGTGTTTACAAAAGCACCGATAACGGAAAGACATGGGAATGGCTCGGCCTGCCTGAAAGCCATCATATCGGCAGGATCATCCTTCACCCAACGGATAAAAATACAGCCTGGGTAGCCGTGTTGGGGCACCTCTATTCTGCCAATAAGGAAAGGGGTGTTTATAAAACATCCGATGGCGGTAAGACCTGGAAACAAACCCTGTATGTGGATGATAATACCGGCGCCGTGGATATGGACATCAACCCGAAGAACCCGGATGAGTTGTATACAGCCATGTGGTACCGTACCCGCCGGGCCTGGAATTTTGAAGAGGGTGGAAAAAGCTCAGGTATATATAAAACTATGGATGGTGGAGATACCTGGAAGCTTATAACTGCTGCCGGAAGCGGCTTTGCAGCCGGCAACGGACTGGGCAGGATCGGGCTGGCAGTATTTCCATCCAACCCAAACATCATTTATGCTACCCTGGATAACCAGGACCACCGCCCCGATACGGCTAAGAAAAAAGAAGACAGCAACTATGTGCTTAAGAATTTCAAAGACCTTACCCGGGAAGGTTTTTTGGCGCTGGACGACGCCAAACTGGATAGCTTTTTAAAGAAGAATGGTTTCCCGGAGAAATACAAAGCAGCTTCGGTAAAGGAAATGGTAAGGAGTGAAAAGTTGAAGCCAACGGCTGTATATGATTATCTGCTTAACGCCAACACCGCATTGTTTGAAACGCCCATCATCGGATGTGAGATCTACCGCAGCGATGACGCCGGCGCCATCTGGCGAAAAGTGAATACCAAAGAGCTGAACCTTTACAACACCTACGGTTATTATTTCGGCGAGATCTCCGTGAGCAGTACCAACGAAAATAAGGTAGTGATAAGCGGGGTGAGCCTGATGCTGAGCGAGGATGGTGGCAAAACATTCAAGGCAACCGATAACGAGGCCACGCATGCCGATTGGCACGGCTGCTGGATGAATCCTGCACGGGATGGTCATTGGGTAGCCGGCAATGATGGTGGTTGCAATATTACCTATGACAACGGCAGGCACTGGTTCAAGGCAAATACCCCATCGGTTGGCCAGTTTTATGCCATCACGGTGGATGATGCAAAGCCTTATAATATCTACGGCGGCCTGCAGGACAACGGCACCTGGTTCGGGCCTTCCACCTCAAAAGACAAAGACCAGTGGGACTATGAAGGCGTGTACCCCTGGAAGCAGATCGGCGGCGGCGATGGCATGCAGGTGCAGGTGGATACCAGAGATAATAAAACTGCTTATGTTGGTTCTCAGTTCGGGTTTTATAGCCGGCGTAATACGGATGGAGGAAGGGGGTTTTCCCTTTACCCGCGGAACGAACTGGGGGAACCGAAACTCCGCTTCAACTGGCAAACACCCATCTGGCTGAGTAAACACACCCAGGATGTTCTTTATTACGGAAGCAATAAATTCTTCCGCAGCCTGCAGAAAGGCGAAAAGATGGAAGCGCTGAGCAGCGACCTCACCAACGGGGCCAAAGAAGGCGATATCCCTTTTGGTACAAGCACCACATTGGCAGAATCGCCCATGAAGTTTGGATTGATATATATTGGTACTGACGACGGGAATATTCATGTAAGCAGGGATGCCGGGTATACCTGGACAAAGATCAGCAACAGTTTGCCCAGGGCCGTACAGGGCATGTATGTAAGCCGGGTTGCACCGTCTGCTTTTAAAGAAGGAAGAATTTACGTTTCTTTAAACGGCTATCGTAATGATAATTTCGGCGCTTATCTTTTTGTTAGTGAAGACTACGGAAGCAGCTGGACACAGTTAGGTACCGACCTTCCTGCCGAGCCTCTGAACGTGGTGAAGGAAGATCCGAAAAAAGAAAGCATCATCTATGTAGGAAGCGATAACGGCCTCTATACATCTTTTGATAGGGGCAAGTCCTTCATGACCCTTGACAACAGCATGCCCCGTGTGCCCGTGCATGATATTGCCATCCAGCAGCGGGAGAATGAGATCATCATCGGTACACATGGCCGCAGCATCTATATAACCAAACTGGATGCAATTCAAAAAGCCTATGATAAGATGATGGAAGGGAAGAAGTGAAGAAAGTAGATAAAGTAACCAGGATATAGAAGGTATATAAAGTAGATAAAGGGTATTGTGGCAGTAATGTTGTGCGATAAACGCCTGCCTGCCGGGTGCCAGATCTGTTTTGGTATTTAACCAATGATCCTTTGTTCATTACCATCAATGATGCAGGCCTGGTCATCTTTCAGCATTACTGTATTAAATCCTGCTTTGATCAGCGCTTCATTTGCTTTTTTTGCCCCTTCAGCAAAATCTGTATTATCCATGTGCGGAACAATGACCGTGCCGGTAAGATCCAACCCCTCATAAATGATCCCGGGCGCTTCTTCCGGGTCATCACCCATCAGGTCAAAATATCTTGTAGAAGGCCCGGCCATGATGGCGCCTGCGCTCCAGCCTGCATAAACATTGCCTGCCGCCACATGATCTTTTATTAACGCATCTGCCCCGCTTGCCTTTAATATCCAGCGCAGGTAATAGGTATGCCCACCGCAAACCCATATCACGTCTTTGTTTTCCAGCTTTTCAGCCAGGGCTTTTTTATCTTCCATGAATTTTCTGAGATCAACCGCTTCAACCTTGTATCCCTTTTCCGCCAACGACTGGCGGATACCGGGCACCCAGTTTTCGGATCCTTCAATGATGTCTGCTGCATTTTCAATACAGGCAAAACGGGTGTCGCCTGGTCTTTTACCAACCAGTTCATCCAGCAGCTGGTAATGCCGGCTGGTCAGTTGCATAGAGTAGAGGAATAGTTTGGGGATATTCATTATTTCGTTTTAATAAGATAAAAACAAGCAAACTGTTTGCAGAAAAAAGATCAATGCAGTTCAATGGTCTCCACTTCCGGTATATCGTTTAAGATAAGCTGTATATGCCTGCGGTGTGCCTTTGCTTTAAAGTCCTGGAAAATCTCCAGCACATCCCGGTCGATGTAAATACTGTC
Organism: Chitinophagaceae bacterium; assembly: GCA_016710165.1. NCBI lineage: Bacteria > Pseudomonadati > Bacteroidota > Chitinophagia > Chitinophagales > Chitinophagaceae > Chitinophagaceae bacterium. The sequence continues at coordinate 735,535 of JADJLJ010000002.1, forward strand.
GGAGCCATTGATCTCCACGATGGAATACTCCGGCAGACCATCCAGCATCTCCATGAATTTCTTCTTGTTCAGGAAACTTACATTCAGTGCCAGGTCGATGCTGAAATGTTTGGTGTGGCCTTCCATTCTTTCTTTCATGGTAAAACCGGCCCGGTAGGTATGCTTCACTAAAAATAAATGGAATAACCGATCCCGATCAGTACGCCGATCAGCAGGTCGGTGACGAGGATGGAAACAACGGTGATGATGAAGGGCATGAACTGTTCTCGTCCCTGCTTATACACCGAGATGATCATTTTGGGTTTTGCCAGGTTATATCCCGTTCGGATAAGGATCACAGCCAGCACACAATACGGAATGAGATTGATGACCGGGATGGCAAAGAGTACAGCCAGCAGCAGCCACAATCCATGTGTAAAGGCCGATAACCGCGTTTTGGCACCTGCTTCCGCATTGGCAGAGCTTCGTACGATAACAGCGGTGATGGGGATGCCCCCCAGTAAGCCACTGAAAAAATTAGCCGAGCCCTGTGCCACCAGTTCCCGGTTTTGCGGTGTGATGCGGTTGTAGGGATCCAGCTTATCAATGGCGGCAATACTTAAAAGCGTTTCCAGCGTTGCCACAAAACAGATCACAATGGCGTTGCGCCATACTTCCATATTGCTGAACAGCGCATTGAATTGCGGAAACCTGATCTGGGAGAAAATATCTTTTGGCACATTGACATACTGGCCGGGTTTAAGCGCCAGTTGCGGGACATATTTTTGAAAGATAAATGCCAGCAGCACACCGAACAGCACCGTGATAAAAGAAGTAGGTAAGAAATCTATTTTTTTAGCCAGCGTATTCTTCCAGGCATATAACAATATGATGGAAAGCAGGGCGATCACTATTACACCGGCTGATGAGTGCTTGTACAGGCTGTCCACATTGCTCCACACATTTTTGAACGAGAGGATATTGAATAATTCATTCGACCAGAAGTCGGGTTTATCGTAGCCGATGAAAGCCGGGACCTGTTTGGAGATGAGGATGATGCCGATGGCAGTCAGCATTCCTTTAATAACAGCCGAGGGAATAAAATGGGTGAAGCCACCCAGCCGGAAAACACCGAGCAGTACCTGCAAAAGCCCGGCTACAGCTACTGAAAGAAAGAATATTTCCAGGGAGCCTAATTGCGTGATGGCTGCAGCGCAGATGGCGGTTAGGCCAGCCGCCGGTCCGCTTACACTCAACTCCGACCTGCTGATGAGGCTCACCACCATGCCGCCGATGATGCCTGCCAGCAGTCCCGAGTACATGGGGGCACCCGATGCCAGCGATATGCCCAGGCATAGCGGCAATGCGACAAAAAAGACAGTGATGCTTGCCTTAAAGTCGTGTTTAAGAAATGAAAGAAGATAAAATCTGCTCCTCCGGTTTACCAGGCTCATGATGGGGTAAATTTCGGAATAATTTGCGGGATTACCTGATTGTTGTTTTCCGGTGCAACTTAATTCCCTTTCCGTAGCTTCGCAAAAAAATACTCTAATGGAACTGAAAGAACAATTTGAAAAAGCAGTAACGGAAAGCAAGCAGTTATCTGAGAAACCTTCCAACGAAACATTGCTGCAGTTATATTCATTGTACAAGCAGTCTACCGAAGGCGATGTAAGCGGTGAAGCGCCATCCAATCCTTTCGACTTTGTGAACAAGGCAAAATACGATGCATGGTCCTCTTTAAAGGGAAAGGCTTCCGGGGATGCCATGAAGGAATACGTGGAACTGGTGAATAAACTGAAAGGATAAGGACCACTTTTTAAACCCGGCAGGATGAAGATACAGGAGATCATAGCTGTTTTAGAATCAGCGGCACCGCCAGCGCTGCAGGAGGGTTATGATAATGCCGGCTTGCTCACCGGCAAAGCTGCCTGGGATTGCAGCGGCATCATAATTACCCTGGATGCGACCGAAGACGTGGTGCTGGAAGCCATCGAAAAGAAATGCAACCTCATTGTAGCCCATCATCCTATTATCTTCGGCGGACTGAAAAAGATAAATGGTAAGAATTATGTGGAGCGTACGGTCATTGCTGCCATTAAAAACGATATTGCCATTTACGCCATCCATACCAACCTCGATAATGTGCTGCATGGGGTGAATGCCGCCATTGCTGATAAACTCGGGTTGATAAACCGAATGGTTCTTCAACCAAAGAATGCCATCCTGAAAAAACTGTACACGTTCGTTCCGGTGGATCATGCGGAAGAAGTGCGTTCAGCAATTTTTGCTGCCGGCGCCGGGCATATCAGCAGGTACAGCGAATGCAGTTTCAATACAAAAGGGGAGGGCACTTTTAAACCCGGTGAAGGAACCAATCCTTTCGCCGGTAACATTGGCCAACGGCATACGGAAGAGGAGATCAGGATGGAAATGATCTATCCTGCCTGGCTGGAAAAAAAGATACTCCTTGCCATGATGGCCACCCATCCCTATGAGGAAGTGGCTTACGACATTATTGGACTGGAGAACCAGGACCCAGGTACCGGCAGCGGGCTGGTAGGCGAACTGGTAAATCCACTGCTGGAGGAAGTGTTTCTGCAACTGCTGAAGGCACAATTCGGCCTCTCGGTGATCCGGCATACCCCCCTGCTGGGCAAACCGGTTAAAAAAGTGGCCCTTTGCGGAGGGGCCGGGGCCTTCCTGGTAGGAGCTGCAACAGCGGCTGGTGCTGACTTCTACATAACCGGCGACGTTAAGTACCACGAGTTTTTTGATGCCAATGGTCGGTTGGTCATAGCCGATATCGGCCACTACGAGAGCGAACAGTATACTACGGACCTTTTGTTTGACATTTTGACCCAAAAATTCCCTACCTTTGCCGTCCTTAAAACAGGGGTAAAAACCAACCCGGTGCGTTACTTCCTGTAATTTTTAAAATAAACTTCAAATACAAATGGCCGCCGTTAAAGAATTCTCAATCGAAGAAAAATTAAGCGCATTGGTTCTTTTACAAAAAATTGACTGTAAGCTGGACGAGATCCAGATCCTGAAAGGGGAACTTCCCATGGAAGTGAAAGACCTGGAAGATGAGATCGAAGGCCTGCACGCCAAGCAGACAAGGGTAGAAGAGGAGATAAACGGGATCCAGGAATTCATTGAACAGAAGAAGAACGGCATCAAGGAAGCAGAAGCCCTCATTAAGAAATACGAGAAGCAGAGTGAGAACGTAAAGAACAACCGTGAGTTTGAGGCCATCAACAAGGAAATTGAAATGCAGACGCTGGAAGTGAAGCTCTGCGAAAAACATATCAAGGACGCCACCGAGGAAATCGCTGAAAAAGCAAAGCAGCTGGAACTGGCTAAAAAGGCAGTGAGCAACAAAGAAGCGAACCTGTCTGGTAAAAAAGGCGAACTGGAGAAGATCATTGCCGAAACAGAAAAGGAAGAAAAGCATTATAACAAAGATGCAGACGCTGCCCGTAAACACGCCGACGAACGCCTGCTGATGAGCTACGACCGTATCCGTAAGAACTACCGCAACGGCCTGGCCGTGGTAGCCGTGGAAAGGGATAGCTGCGGTGGATGCTTCCACGCCATTCCTCCGCAAAAGCAGAGCGAAATAAAACTGCGCAAAAAGATCATGGTTTGTGAGAACTGCGGGCGTATCCTCGTTGATTCTGACCTGAATGATTCTGTGGTGGTGAAATAAAAAGCCGATACGGGATACAGGATACAAGATACTGGATGCTCAACTCCCTTTAGGGATGAGGGCGATACAAGATACGGGAGTCCACGATTTGTGGGCTCTTTTATGGTCAGCGTCGTCTGACCACAAATCATGGTCTGGCGCCCCGTCTGACCATTTTATTTTTATACCCAAGCATACACAAACTTATTTCGCAATGTAAACAATGGCCCTTTGTGTTCACTGTGAAAAAAACTCAGTGCCTATGTGGTAAAAATCCTCCAAAATGCTCTGCTAAATTCACTAATTTGCTGCTTCTGCAAAAGAACCATGCTACGCAAACTGCACATACAGAACTATGCCATCATCCACGAACTGGAAATTGAATTCTCCGGCAAACTGAATATCATCACCGGTGAAACAGGAGCAGGTAAAAGTATCCTGGTGGGAGCGCTCAACCTGGTACTGGGCGAAAGGGCCGATACCACCGTATTGCAGGACAAGGAAAAGAAGTGCTTTGTGGAAGCGGAGTTTGATGCTGAAGGTAAAGAAGCCATCCTTGATTTCTTAAAAGAGAATGACCTGGATACCGGGGAAGAACTGGTGATACGCCGGGAAATAGCCCCGAATGGCAAATCCAGGGCATTTGTGAATGATACGCCTGTTAACCTGAACCAGTTGAGATCCCTCAGCCTGGTGCTGGTTGACCTGCACCAGCAGTTTGATACCCTTGAACTGAATTCGGTGGGTTTTCAGCAGGAGGTGCTGGATGCACTGGCAGGTAACAGTGAACTGCTGAAAGGATACAGGAAAGTCTTTCATTCCTTTCAACTGTCAAAGAAGGAACTGGAAGCCCTGCAGTCACAGCAAACTGCAGCCAACGCAGCACTGGATTATAACCGGTTTTTGTTTGATGAGCTGGAGGAAGCTGGTTTTAAGGAAAATGAACTGGAGGAACTGGATGCCGAATTAAGGCTGCTGAACAATGCGGAAAATGTAAAATTGCAGTTGAGCGGCATCTGTTATGAACTGAAAGAAAGCGAACAACCGGTTGTTCAGCAGTTAAAGTCCCTGCAAAACAAACTGCATTCGCTGGATGAATACCATTCCGGTATTGCGGCGCTGGCCAAACGTCTGCAAAGCGCCCAACTGGAGTTGCAGGATATTGCCGATGAACTGGAACACATCAATAACAGTGTTCATTACAGCGCCGAACGGATCCAGTTTGTGAACGACCGCATATCGGTTGGCTATAAACTGCAGAAGAAGCATGGGGTAAACAGCACCAACGAATTGCTGCAGATCAGAACTGACCTGCAGCAGAAACTGGATTATATTCTAAACATCGGGGAAGCCATCGGGCAAAAGGAAAAAGAGACCAACGAATTGCTGAAACAGTCTGAACAACTGGCAATGACCATTTCAGCAAACCGGGAAAAAGCAACCAAACCGTTCATTGAAAATGTGAATGCACTGCTGGCAAAAGTGGGTATGCCCAATGCAAGGTTTAAGGCGGAGGTTGGCCACCTGGACAGTCTTACTGAAAACGGGGCAGATAAGATCGGATTCCTGTTTGATGCAAATAAAAGCAACCGGTTTGAACCCCTGTATAAAGTAGCCAGCGGTGGTGAATTAAGCCGCCTGATGCTTTGTATAAAATCACTTGTTGCCCGTAAACTGCAACTGCCCACCCTGATATTTGATGAAATTGATACCGGCATCAGCGGAGAAGCGGCCAGGCAGGTAGGTAATATCATGAAGGAACTAACTGTTTCCCACCAATTGATATCGATCACACACCAGCCGCAGATAGCCGCAAGGGCCGATGCCCATTATTTTGTGTACAAGGCCATCCGCAATGACAAGATCGTTACATCCATCCGGCTGCTCAGCAATGATGAACGCATCACCAGCATTGCCCAGATGCTGGGAGGAGAAAAACCTACGGCTGCCGCCTTGCAGAATGCGAGGGAGATGGTGGGAAATTGATCATTGTAAAATATCAGCATTGTACAACCCGCGAGTCTTACTGCTTATTCTCACCGCAACCATCCTGGCTTATCTTACGCATGTTTTATTGAAAAGAATGATCGATCCGAAGCGTTCTGTGGCATTCTTCATCATGTATGTATTGGCTCACCTGGCATGCATTGTGGTATGGGTATTTATTTTCGGCCTGGTATTAAATCACTATAAAGATTTTTTCTTTAAAAGATAAGATTGTTATTTTTACCCCTAAATCACTAAACAGGCTACTATGTCTCATAATCTGCTGAAAGGAAAAAAAGGAATCATATTCGGTGCGCTGGATGAACGGTCCATTGCCTGGCGAACGGCGCTGAAATGCCATGAAGAAGGGGCCGAACTGGTGCTTACCAATGCGCCGGTTGCCATGCGTATGGGGGAGATCAATAAACTGGCCGAAGTGGTTAAAGCGCCCGTTATTCCCTGTGACGTAAGCAGCAATGAAGACGTAGCCAACCTGCTCACCAGATCCATGGAGCATTTTGGCGGCGGCGTTGATTTTATCCTGCACTCCATCGGCATGAGCATAAATGTGCGCAAAGGAAAGCACTATACCGAGATCGATTATGGTTTCAATTCCAAGTCACTTGATATTTCAGCAGTAAGCCTGCACCGGGTACTTGCCACGGCTATGAAGATGGATGCGATCAATGAATGGGGCAGCGTGGTAGCGCTAACGTATATTGCTGCACAGCGTGTATTCCCGGATTATAATGAAATGGCGGATGCAAAGGCCTTGCTGGAAAGTATCACCCGGAGTTTTGGGTATCATTACGGGGTTAAAAAACACGTTCGGGTAAATACCATCTCTCAATCGCCGGTACGTACCACGGCCGGGAGCGGGGTAAAAGGATTTGATGGTTTCATGGATTATGCTGAGAAAATGAGTCCCTTGGGCAATGCCAGTTCAGACGAGTGTGCCAATTATTGCGTGATGATGTTCAGCGACCTGACCCGGAAAGTAACCATGCAGAATCTCTTCCACGATGGTGGGTTCTCTTTTACCGGGGTTACCGAGGCCGTGATCGAGAAGATGGAAACCCCCTCCGCCCCCTAAAGGGGGGAACCTGGAGTTCAAGATCTTAAACAATTCACGAAAATAAAAAAGTGAGAGCCTTTCAAAAATTGAAAGGCTCTCACTTTTTAAACAATATCAGGCTATAAAATTTTCAGACTCTAAGTTTCCCCCTTTAGGGGGCGGAGGGGGGTGGGTCAATATTCATCTTCATTAAAGAAGAAGTCTTCCTGGCTCGGGTAATCGGGCCATATATCTTCCAGGCCTTCATACATCTCCCCCTCATCTTCCAGTTCCTGTAAATTCTCCACTACTTCAATCGGGGCGCCGCTACGGATCGAATAATCGATCAGTTCATCTTTTGTGGCAGGCCAGGGGGCATCTTCCAAATGAGAGGCTAATTCTAAGGTCCAAAACATCTTCTAAAGGGTTTATTTTTTTGCAAATGTATAGGTTCGTACGAAATAACCAAAAGTGTTTTTTAAACGGCTTTTTCCGGAATTTATTTTATCAGACATGCTATTTAGCCCGGGGCTTGTGCCGTGCAGCCAAAACTTGCAATTATTAGCTATTTTCGGGGTATGTTAACCGCAACAGATATTCATAAACAATACGGTAACCTGGCAGTGCTCAAGGGTGTTGATATATCCATTAACAAGGGCGAGATCGTAAGCATTGTTGGTTCATCCGGCGCCGGAAAGAGCACCCTGCTGCATATCCTGGGCACTTTGGACAAAGCAGACAAGGGAAATATCGTTTTGAATGATCAGCACATTGAGACCCTTTCCGGGAAAAAGCTGGCTGCTTTCCGGAACAAGCATATCGGGTTCGTTTTCCAGTTTCATCATCTTTTACCGGAATTTACCGCATTGGAGAATGTTTGTATCCCGGGCTGGGTTGCCGGTACTAAAAAGAAAGAAGTGGTAATAAAAGCAACGGAATTGTTGAAAACTTTAGGACTTGGCGACAGGGTGGATAACAAACCCCAGCAACTTTCAGGCGGTGAACAGCAACGGGTAGCGGTAGCAAGAGCGCTGGTAAACGGGCCGGCCATTGTTATGGCCGATGAGCCCACAGGGAACCTCGATAGTGCCAATGCCCGGGAACTTCACCAGTTGTTCATTGACCTGCGGAACCGTTTTGATCAGACATTCCTGATTGTAACACATAATGAAGAGTTGGCAAAAATGAGTGACCGGGTATTGCACATGAAAGACGGGAGGATCATTTAACCCTCGGTTTCCAGGGAATATCTTCTACTCCCGATAAATGCCCGGCATACCTGGCCAATACAAAAAGATAATCGCTCAGGCGGTTCAGGTATTTTATCACAAGCGGCTCTACAAAAAGTTCATGCTCCTGCATATTTACACAAAGCCTTTCGGCACGGCGGCATACGCACCTGGTAACATGTGTTGTGGAAATGGCTGTATGTCCGCCCGGAAGAATAAAAGATCTCATCGGGGTAAGTTCGTCATTCATCGTATCAATTTCCCTTTCCAGCAGTTCGATATCGGTTTCTTCCAGGTCGGGTATTTTCAATAAAGGTTCTTTGTCCGGATCACAGGCCAGGGAAGACCCAATGGTGAACAGGCGGTCCTGTATCTCTTTCAGGATATTCTTTGAATGTTCATGCGTAAGCTGGTCGGCAGTTAAGCCAATAAAGGAATTCAGCTCATCGATCGTGCCGTATGCTTCAATGCGGATATTGCTTTTGGCAACCTTGGTGCCTCCGATCAGACTGGTTTTTCCCAGGTCTCCGGTCTTGGTATATATTTTAATGGCCATGTTGTATCCTGCTTTTGGTATGTAAAGCAACAAAAATTACCGGGATTAGTTTAGTGCAAGGCAATTAATCAGGCTGGAACGGCAGCCGACAGTGGATTTTCATTCACTTTGTCGCTTTCAATGACCCCGTCCCTCAGCCGGATGACCCGGTGGGCATAGTGCGAAATATCTTCTTCGTGTGTGACCAGGATGACGGTATTTCCATCTATATGGATCTTACTCAGTATCTCCATGATCTCGTAAGAGGTTTTTGAATCCAGGTTACCGGTTGGTTCATCTGCTAAAATAATAGAGGGGTTGTTTATCAATGCCCGGGCAATGGCAACCCGCTGGGCTTGTCCGCCACTCAGTTCGTTGGGCTTATGGTGGCTGCGGTCATCAAGTTTTACCTTTTTCAGAACTTCCATTGCCCTTTCCTGTCTTTCTTTTCTGCCTACACCACTGTAAACGAGCGGGAGTGCCACATTTTCTGCTGCTGTCAGCCGGGGCAATAAATTGAACTGCTGAAAAACGAAACCGATCTCCTTGTTGCGCACTTCGGCCAGGTCATTATCGGGCATGCGGCTTACGTCTTTCCCATTCAGAAGATATTTTCCGCCGGAGGGGCTGTCGAGGCAGCCCAGGATATTCATGAGCGTTGATTTCCCTGAACCGCTTGGTCCCATCAGGGCTACATACTCATTCTTGAAAATGTCCAGGGAAATACCTTTTAATACCTGAAGCTCGTGCTTGCCCAGGTAGTAACTCTTGCGGATATTCTCGAGATGAATGATGCTTTGCATGCTGTTAATTCGTTGATCTGTTAATTGGTTAATCCGTTAGTAGATACGTGTATACTGATTAACTACTTTTTAATGACTTTGGGCACTTTAAAAAAATGTTCATCATGGACAGCGGCATTTTTTAAACCATCTTCCCTGGAAATACTTCCTTTTACTTCATCGGCCCGCAGGATGTTCAGGTTATCGCTCATGTGCAACAAAGGCTCAACACCGGTGGTATCCAGTTCGTTCAGTTTGTCGACAAACCGGATCATTTTCTGCAGGTCATTCCGGATGGCAGCCTTCCCGGTGTCGTCAAATTTCAGCCGGGCCAGGTGAGCCAGTTTATCCACCAACGCGTCGTTTACTTCCATAAAACAAATATAGGTCAGTTTTGGCTTTACTGGTTTTGCTTTTTATTTGAACGGCAGCTAATTTTTAGAGCGCCAATGACCATTCACTATCGACTTTCGTTATCTTCGCCATCCGACAGTGTAAGACGAAACTGTGGCAAAGTTTTATGGAAAAGAAGAAAGAAATAGTAATGAGTGGGATCCGCCCCACCGGTTTTTTGCACCTGGGAAATTATTTCGGGGCTATCCGTAACTATGTGAAAATGCAGGAGGAATTTGAATGTTATTTCATGGTTGCCGACCTGCATTCATTGACCACCCACCCGGATACGAAGGAACTGAGATCAAATGTTCACCGGGTATTGGCCGAAAATATCGCCTCCGGGCTCGACCCGGATAAAGTGGCATTGTATTGCCAGAGCCATGTACCTGAAACGGCGGAGCTTTATCTCTACCTGAATATGATGGCCTATAAAGGGGAACTGGAAAAAACAACCACCTTCAAAGATAAAGTGCGGCTGAACCCGCAAAATGTAAACGCCGGGTTACTGACCTATCCCGTTTTAATGGCTTCAGACATCCTTCTGCATCGTGCCCGGTATGTACCGGTAGGTAAAGACCAGGAGCAGCACCTGGAAATGGCCCGTACATTCGCCAACCGGTTCAATCACCGTTATGGCGAGGTTTTCCCGGAGCCACTGGCATTTAATTTTAACCAGGAACTGGTTAAAGTGCCAAGCCTTGACGGGGCAGGCAAAATGAGCAAAAGCGAAAACCAGATGGCGACCTTATACCTTGCGGATGATGATGAACTGATCCGGAAAAAAGTGATGAAGGCAAAGACCGACAGCGGTCCAACAGAACCCGGTTCCCCCAAGCCCGATTATATCGAGAACATCTTTTTATTGATGAAACTAGTGAGCAGTGCAGATGTGATGCAAAAATTTGAAGCGGATTATAACAACTGCAGTATCCGTTACGGGGATATGAAAAAGCAGCTTGCCGAAGATATGGTTGGCTTCATAGCTCCCATAAGAAACAAGGTAGATGCTATTCTGAATGATGAAAAGGGGCTTAAGCAGATCATGGAACAGGGTGCAGAAAAAGCCAACAAAAGCGCCCATGCCACGATGAAACTGGTGCGGGAAGCGATGGGGTTAAAGTATTATTGACCCCCGTTCTCCAGAGGGAATAAAAGGAGAAAATATATTTGTGATATTGCTAAGTTTGCATACTTTCAAACATTAATATCAGGTAAACGGGCAAGAATTTTATTAACTAAAGTTTCCCTTTAGGGGATAGGGCATGGCAAAGACAAAAAAACCAAAGCATATTGCAGTGGCCGGGAATATTGGAGCCGGTAAGACGACCTTGACGGAAATGCTGAGCAAGCATTACAAGTGGATCCCCCAGTTTGAAGACGTGGATCATAACCCGTATCTGAATGATTTTTATGAAGACATGCCCCGCTGGAGTTTCAACCTGCAGATATTCTTCCTGAACAGCCGCCTTAATCAATTACTGGAAATTCACCGGGGTACTGAAACGGTGATCCAGGACAGGACCATTTATGAGGATGCGAATATTTTTGCTCCCAACCTGCATGATATGGGTTTGATGAGCAAACGGGATTTTGATAACTATTATAAGTTTTTCGAGACATTAAAAACAATGGTGCAGCCGCCGGACCTGCTGATCTACCTGAAAGCCTCCGTACCTACGCTGGTGGCACAAATACAAAAGCGGGGCAGGGAATATGAAGAGAACATCCGGCTGGATTATTTAAAAAAGCTGAATGAGTTCTATAATAACTGGATCGATAATTACAAAGAAGGCCCTTTACTGATCGTTGATGCGGATAAGAATAAATTTGCAGAAAATGAGGAACACCTTGGGCAGGTGATCACCAATATAGATTCTACTTTATTTGGGTTGTTTTAAGCGGTACTAGTCTATCAGCGAATTCTTCATGGCATAGAACACCAGTCCTACAGAGTTCTTAACGCCAAACCGTTCCATCAGCCTGTCTTTGATCGCTTCTACTGTCCGGGCGCTGATATCCATTTTTGCGGCGATTTCGGCTGCTGTAAATTCCATGCAGACCAGGGTAAGCACCTCTTTTTCCCGTTCGCTCAATACCACTTCCGATGTAAGGGTAGGATTGAATTTCTGTTTGGAGTAATTCTTTTTGATGAGTACCTTATTCACAAATGGGTTCAGGTAGAACCCGGTCCGCATTACATCTATAATGGCTTTTTTGATCTCAGACGGTTCGGTGCTTTTGAGAAGGTAGCCGGCAGCACCACAGTCCATTAAATGCCCCACAAAACGCTCATCTTCGTACATGGTAAGAATGATGACCCGGATATTGGGGTAGTTCTTGGTAATGAGTTTGGTGGTATCGATGCCATCCTTTACAGGCATTTTCAGGTCGCATAGGATCACATCAGGCTGGGCTTCCGGTATCCTCGCAAGCAGGTCTTCCCCGTTATCGGCTTCCATAACGAACTTGATATTGGTATAAGACCGCATGGAAAGGATCACTCCTTTCCTGAAGATCTTGTGGTCATCCGCAATGGCAACTTTTATTTCATTCATAATTACGGCAGTGTCGTAAAATTAAGAAAAGAAAATTCAAATTCACCCGTAAATAAGTGATTAGCCGGTGTAAATGTTCCGGTTGAAGATCAATCCGGCCAAAATCATGCCTGAACCGGGTATTTAAATGGCTGGTTCCCGGGGAATTTCTATGGTTACCTTGTAATAGGTATGGCTTGGATCAATTTCAAAGAATATCCTTCCGTTGAGGACTTTGATACGGCTGGCAATGTTTTTTAAACCAAGCCCAAGCGTGCTGTGGTTCAGTTTTTCAAAATCGGCCTGTACGATACCGGTACCATCGTGATGAATACGGAAATACATTTTTTTGCCGCTCACATTCTGTGTCAGGTGAATGAAGCCGGCATTGCTGTGTTTAAGGATATTATTTACCAGTTCCTGTATGATCCGGAAGACCAGCAGTTCCTGTTCCACTTTCAGGCGGGTGCGGTAATCATGAAAACGTGCGCTTGCGTTCAGGCTTCCGCTGGCGCCGATCTTCTGGAACAGGTCGGTAGAAGCGCTTTCCAGTCCGAAATTCTTAAGGGTGGGGGGCATCAGGCTGTGACTGATATTACGGATCAGCAGGATGGCGTCATCCAGTATCTGTTTGGCGCTGAAAATACTTTGTAATTGCTGGGCTTTTTCCTGGTTTACCAGGTTCTCATTCAGGTAAAGCCGGGCGGTGGCCAGCAATGGGCCGGCATCATCATGCAGGTCGGCAGCAATGCGGTTACGCTCTTCTTCCTGGAAGCGTATGGAGGCATTTAACAGTATCTGTTGCTTCTCTTCCTCTAATTTCTTTAACTGGCTGTTATACCGGATCACTTTGCGCTGGTGGAAAATTACGAAACCCACAATGGCTATGGCAAGAGTGAGCATGCCCAAAGTTCCTAGAAATAAAGTTGTGTTTATTCCTGCAGAATTATTGGTCGCTTGTAAAAAATACATTGTAGGTTTTGCTATTATGGTTTGTTCTTAATAGGATGAAAATTGTCTAAATCGATATCTAAAGGAAGGTGAGGAGCAGATACAGGTTCATTATTTTCTTTAATAATTATAGAAATAGATAAAAGTATATTTTTAATCACGGTAACAGTTGTGTAAATAATAATATATTGTTTCCTAAATGTTTCATCATTAAAACTGTTCATGGAATATAGAAACAAAAAGAAATTTCCGGAAAAATTGATAATGAATGCGACGGATACCCAAAATATAGCTTTTTGATATATTGGCTCAAAAAGCATTTCTTGCATTACCTCAAAAAAATAATAAATAATGAAAAGAAGTAAAACAATATATTCAACGCTAAGGGGTACAAAAGGTAATCCGGAGACTTTCTCAGTTAAAAAGTCATAAGCACAAAATATGGTAAATGGTATAGAAGAGAATAATAAAATTTTCTTAATTATCTCATTCTTTACATGTAAGGAAAAGAAATATGCAAGTAAGCAATATTCAAATATATTATAAATTCTTACTACGAAATAATAACTAAATCTGTCGTCGTATATATATCGGAAAGTATAACCGATTATTACAAGCAATGAAACTGTTAATGCATACAAAAAAAATACCTTCTTCTTTTTTGTAATTATTTGCTTATAATAAATTAGGCAAAAAAGAAAAGGTAATAATTCAGAAGCAAAAGTAATATATCTAAGACTTTGTGAAATAAAAAATGATTATTTTATCAAAAATAACCATTGGATTTTGAAATCAAAAATATTAATTGCTTCAAACGCTTAAGCAAAGCACTCAACCAGTAAATCGATAATTCCGTAAATCATAATAATTTAGTTTTAAGGTTTCTAAGTAATTTGAGATGTAAACTTCTCCCAAAAGCTAAACCTTAGCAACCCCCTAGGTCATAGGACATTCCTGTTAAATCATGTCAAATTCAATGCCAGAAAGGGTTTGGAAATAATATGTTAGTAAATTAACTTCAAAATTTAGGGTAAATATACTAAAATAAAATAGTAAAATTACTATGGAGTAAATCGTAACTTTACCATAGCAATTTTACTATCGGGTTATGGGGGTTTACGCGGAGGCCCCTATGAAGTTAATTAGGTGGTTTCCAGGATACCGGATCAAACAGGGTTTCTGTAATACCGGGCTCTTACTCATGCTTGTAAAAGCCCGAATAGTTGTTTTTCAGTATTTTATATTGGATCCAAACGGAATTTTTAAAGAAAAGTTGATTGACACTGGCAACACAAGCACAAACAGGTTCTTCGTTGGATAATTGGAAATTTTCTTAATTTCTATTGGATATTTGGATATAAAACAGGTAGTGAACCAATGTCAATCAACTGGTACAAAAGTATATAGGCTCGGGGTTCTGTGAAAGAGCATTTGTGCCCTATTTTGCAATTGTAATATTTACTTTCTGAACGGGTATAAGTACAGGATGGGCAGGTAGATCAACGATGAAGTTGGCTAGTAAAATTACTAAGTATTTTTTCGCGTTCTTTTGAAAATCAATTAATTATGGAATAGGCCCCGTGTGTTTTTTTGGCCAAATTGCTGAAATAAGATGAAAATTGTAACTTGAGCAGGATTTACTAACCCCCCTTAGAGAATACCATGCGTAACGACCACATCATTAAGATCGCGATAGCCGATGACCACAAGATCTTCCGTGACGGCATTAAAATGGCCCTCTCCGGAAAGGAGAACCTGAAAATGCTTTGGGAAGCCGAGGACGGGAAGGACATGATGCATAAGATCGCTATTAAAAAGCCGGAAGTGTTGCTGATGGATATAAGGATGCCCGAAATTGACGGGATCAACGCCATCCAGCTCATCCGGAAGGAATACGAGGACATCAAGATCATTGTACTTACCATGTACGACGACCAGCAAATGATCAGCAAGATGATGGAAATGGGGGCAAATGCCTACCTCACCAAAACCACGGATCCCGAAGAGATATACGAGGCCATTCTCACCTGCATGAACGATGATTTTTATTTCAATGAACTGGTCAACAAGGCCGTGATGGGTAAACTGATGCAGAAGAAAAACGTGCGGCAGCATTACGGCAGCAATACCCCTGTTCACTTCAACGAAAAGGAACTCAAGATCTTAAAACTGCTGGCCGAGGATAAAACAACAGAGGAGATCTCCAAGATCATCTTTCTCAGCCCCCGCACCATTGAAACCATACGCCAGAACATGAAGACCAAGGTGGATGCCAAGACCATCGGTGGACTGATCATGTACGGCATGCGTAATAAGCTCATCGAATAGATCTAAAAGATCACAATCCCGTTCCTGATGGCATAGATGGCCAGTCCCACCCTGCTTTTTACATCCAGTTTATCGAATAAGGCATCCCGGTACGTGTCTATATTCCTGGGGGTCATGTGCATGGCATGGGCAATTTCCTTATAGGTCATATCGGTGCAAACCAGTCTCAGGAATCTGATCTCCGTATCATTCAGGATCGCATTTTCGATCGGTGATCTCTTTTCCTGGTTCTTCCGGAATAAAGAAGCGATCTTGCCGGTTGTCCGGTTGGAATAATAATACTCTCCTGCCGATACCGTCAGTAAGGCATTTCTCAGTTCGGAAGGATGGATATCTTTTTTAAGGAAGCCGTTCACGCCAATACGCAGGAGCCGTATCAGCGCCATTTCACTGTCGTACATGGTCAGGATCATTACTTTTATTTCCGGGTGATTTTCCTGCAGCCATTCCGATGTCTCATAGCCGTCTGATCCGGGCATGTTCAGGTCCATGAGGATAATATCAGGCCGGTTGCCGTTTCCGATCGCCTGTTTTACTTCTTCCCCGTTGCCGGCCGTGGCAATGACCCGGAACTCATCAAAACTATTGATAAGATTCGCCAGGGCATCCCGGAGCAGGATATGGTCGTCGGCAAGGATGAGTTTATATGGGATTGTTTCTTTCATAAAGTGGTATTTCAATTTTTATCTGCGTGGATACATCCGGGGTACTGCTGATCACCAGGTTGCCTTTTAATGCAGCGGCCCGCTTTTTCATGTTCGGCAAACCGGTTCCAAAGGAATGCTCACCGGTGTAAAAACCTTTCCCATCGTCCTTGATGATCATCGTCAATGAACAGTTGTCATAATGTAAAAGTATATCTATGGCAGAAGCGCCGGCATGTTTTATAATATTGTTCAATGCTTCCTGTGCAATACGGAAAAGGACCAGTTCGGTATTGGCATCCAGGAAAACAGGATTTCCGGTTACAGAAAAGTCAATTGTATACTTACCCGATTTTATCAATTGGGCCGCTTCAAATTCCAGCGCCTTGATCAGGCCATTGTTTAAGAGGATATCACTGTTCATGCTCCGGCTGATATCGCTCAGGTCGTTTATAGCTTCAGAAATCATGTTTACAGAATCGTTGACCTGCAAATTGGCCTGGTCAATATTACTGTAACTAAGTGTATTTAAATGAAGTTTAGCCAATGTGAGTTTCTGGCCAATGTTATCGTGGATCTCCCTGGAAATATTCTGAAAGGTCTGTTCCTGTATTTCCAACTGGGATTGGAGAAGGGAATTCTGATGGGATATTTTAAGTGCTTCGAGATCCTTGAAATAAGCATTTTGTTTCTGCTGGTAACGGTAAATGATTACTGTAATAAATACAACCAAGCAAAGAATCAGAATTACTGAAATTATAATAAATACCACTAAAAATTCTGTGGGTGCTTTAAGCATAAATAACTTTTTATAATAAAAAGATAAAGGACTATACGGCCATATTTGCAATTGAAAAGATTTGTAATCGTAAATTAATAATGTGCTGATCCCTAGGAAAAAATGAAATTAGAGAATTTACAGGGAAGCCAATAGAAGATGAGTAAAATATTCCCATGACTATCCAAAAAGCGGAAGATTTTACAAGCACTAATGTTGGCTTATTTGTCATTAGATCTCTGATATAGAGAAAACAAAGAGCAAGAAAAAATAAATTAGGTATAATTGCGGGTCTAATTTCAGTGTTTGTTAGTCTGACATTAATTATCAAGATACATTGCAAGAGTACTGATAAAAATAGAAGCAATTTTACTTTCTTTACAAATTTCGAAATCTTAAGTATCTCAAGAAAGAATAAACCAAGCATTAAGCACTGAAGTAATAATAATAGCTGTTCAATGTAGATTGAAATTTTCTTATTAAAAAGCCAAGCAGTACTATTGCTTTTGATAGTGTTGGCTGATAATAAAAGTCCCAATATAATAAATAGAAAATGTATTTAAAATAGAAGGGTTTTTCTTTTTTTGAAAAAAAAATGGCTACGAAAAATGCCATTAAAATTACACCTGTGCCAAATAATACTATGATATAATGTAGTTTCAAATTGCTTTTTTTTCTCCACAATACTACTCATCTTTCCGAATAGTTTTTCTTGGAAAATCCCCCTTTTTTCTGTTGTTTTTCCCTTTTATTTAAAAATCAGGGTTGTCATTTTTGCTGCAGATTTTAATCCGTACCCCCTTTATGAAGCAATTGAACCTTGCAATAAGAGGCAAACCGCCGCCTTAACCCCTTTATCAGGTAAAGGCGGAATTATTTCTGACACAGCGCCTTAAATACTGGAGGTAAGACACAGCGTTGAACTGTGTACGGGGCAAAGGCCTCTTCAACTTAATGATAAAACCGTATTAAAATGAAAAAGAGTATAAGCGTATTCATTGCCACTGTGATCCTGGCGATTTCAGCCTACTGCCAGGATTTTGTTGCCCCCACGTGCACATGCACTGCTCCCAGCAATTCAACATGCACCTCCAATTGCCTGTTCAGCGATTGCTGTATCTGCTGGAATCCGAACACGCAGACCGGTGCCTGTGGTTGTTATTGGGGTGTTGCAACCTGCACAAATCAAAACAATACGAATCCTAGCCTGGTCAGTACTTCAAATTTTGGCGTGTTAAATCCGGATGCCAGGATCCGGTTCTCATTTGAAAAGTTCAACCTTCTTTTTGATTTCTTCCGGGGCAAGGGAATAAAATCAGACTTACTGGAAAACACATTTCTGAACATCCGGTCCCGCTATGTTCTGACCGGCCAGAAAATTTCAATTGATAATTCTGATTTTTCACAGATCCTGGCAGCGTATTCAAATTTGATCGATTCACTCAGTGTAAAACAAAAGGAGGAGTTGAATACCTATATAAAATCGTTAACCTGAGCATATGTTTATCCTTGACATCAGTCTTCCCGGCTTTGCTGTTACATTCCTTACGACACTGGTCATCGTGGTCATTTATTTAATAGCGGGGAATCCGTTTAAAAAAAGGAAATGAGTCAGCAGGAAATAAACATCGGGATGTGGCGGCCGGAATCAAAACTAACTCCTGTTATTCATTGTTGCGCCCGGATCTTGCATGAATAATGCAATGGGATCCGGTTCAGGATCGTGCCATTATTGACTAAGCTATTCAGCTGCAATTTAAATAGGTTTAACAGGCTGGTTCAGGGATAAAATGCTCTCAAGGTCCTTGCAGCTAGTTCACAGAAATCAATTCATTATGGCAGGGTGGTATGGAGTCCTGTATCGCCCTGCCTTTTAAGAATTTATCTCAGGATATGAATAAATTCATCTGTCTTTCTATTATTCAGATTCTTGTTTGTTCCTTTATGTTTTGTCAGATACCGGAGAAAAAGCGGGATAGCCTTATTGTAAACCGTGATCACAAGCCTGAGATCTTTACATCTGGTTTTATAGACATCGTAAATAATGGACAGGTTAATGCATCTGCCCGCTTTATCCGGTTGTTTATCGGCGAGCCGGGTAAATTTGCATTTCCTCTTTCGATATATGGCGGGGTCTCCAACAATAATTTTCAGAATCAAAGTAATTCAGGGGGGTTACAAAGAAGTAATGATCATTTGGTCAGCCAGTATATCAACCCGCTTAGCGGGTTGGTAAATATTTCTGTTGACGGAATAATCTATTTCAGGCGTACACAAAAACCTACCAGAACAGGCTTTTTGTACCATGTGGGAGGACGGGTGCTCACTGGATACAGGGCCGGGCAAATGACAGATCCCCAAACCGGCAGACCAACCAATTATTTAAATAGTTTTATATCATCCGGACTGTATTTTCAAACGGGGGCGTGGGAAAGGAATAATGCCAAAAATGTAGGTGTTTTCTGGACGACAGTAAGGTATATGGCCTGCTATACCAATCCAAAACACATTAAAGAGTTTTTGCCGGCAATCAACACGAACGGCCTGTATCATGGATACTCAATAGGTTTTGGTGTGGAAATAAATAACCTGGTAAACCTGAAAGTGATCTATTACAGGTACATCAGGCAACCTGAAATTGATTATTCCCTTCCGATCTATCAATTCTCTTTCAATTATTTCCTGAAAAACTGAGTACCTTTATGCTTACAACAGATGTAGTCCTTTTCCTATAGAATTCAGTAAAGGTAAACCACGCGGAAGATTTCGTAAAAACCCCATCTCCAACATAGGGTAATTACACGCTTTATTATCTCTGGATATAATTTGAACTTGCGGCCTACGTTATAATGGGGTATTCGTAACCCCTAAATGCCAAATAATATGATGCCGAATGAAAATATGAGTGAGCCTATCAAGGTTATTATTGCCGATGATCATGTGCTGTACCGGGCGGGCGTTAAAACGGCCTTAAGTGCCAAAAAAGACGTAAAAGTGATCGGGGAGGCTGATAACGGGATGCATTTGCTGAACATGCTTAAAATGATCAGGCCGGATGTTATCCTCCTGGATATACAGATGCCCATCATGGATGGGATCACGGCCCTGCCCGAAATAAAGAAACTTTACCCCGATGTACGGGTCATCATGCTTACCATGATGGACGATCACAGCATGATCACAAAACTCATGGAGATAGGTGCCAACAGCTACCTCACCAAGACCAGCGACAGCGAGATCATTTACGAAGCCATTAAAACATGCTTCGAACAGGAATATTACTTTAATTCCTTACCAACAAAGCCCCTGCTTACCAACCTTAAGCAAAAAATGATGCGTTGCCCCGGCTCCTGCAGCAGGAAGCCCATTTGAATGAAAAGGAGATCCTTATACTGAAATTAATGTGCGAGGAAAAGAGTACCAAGGAGATCGCAGATATTGTTGATCTGAGTCCCCGTACCGTAGAAGCAATAAGGGATAAGCTGAAAGTAAAGACCGGTGCAAAAAGCACAGCCGGTTTGATCATGTATGCCGTAAAACATAATATTCTGGACGAAAGCCATTGATGCGTTTTCGTTTTAATTCTGGTCTCTAAAACTGTAATGAAGAATTGCCCCCGGTTTACCGGGGGCTTTGTTTTGTGGCGGCAATGGACAGCAAAAGGTTGTAGTATATTTGTCAAATGGAATATTTCAGTTACAACGGTAAATTATTTGAGGAAAACAGGAACGTTATCGGGGCAAACAGCAGGGGGTTAAGATATGGGGACGGATTGTTTGAAACAATAAAAAGCCATAAAGGGCAACTGCTTTTTGCTGATGATCATTTTGAACGCATGTGGAATGGATTAGATCAGCTGCAGTTCAGGATACCGGTCCATTTAACAGCCGGTAAATTGAAAACAGAGATCCTTGAACTCCTGGAAAAAAACAGGCACAAAGAACTGGCAAGGATCAGGCTTTGCCTCTTCCGGGGTAATGGCGGCCTATATGATGAAATAAACCATAACCCGGAATATCTTATTCAAACCTGGGCCTTGCCAGACAACGCAGGTCAATGGAACAGCAATGGATTGACCATGGGCATTTATTCTGAAGCAAGAAAAAGCAGGGACTGCCTCGCTAACCTGAAACACAATAATTTTTTGCCTTATGTAATGGCAGCCCTGCATGCTAAAAAACAAAAATGGAACGATGCGGTGGTACTGAATGATGCCGGAAGAATATGCGATACTTCCATAGCCAATATTTTTCTGATCAAAGACGAAGTGATCAGCACCGTGCCGCTGGATGAGGGTTGTATAGCAGGGGTTACCCGGAAAAACGTAATAAAACTCCTTGCTGAAAATGATATCAGGGTCCGGGAAGCCCCCATCCGTGTTGAAGAACTGCTGGATGCGGATGAAGTGTTCCTGACCAATTCCATATCCAATATCCGCTGGGTACAAAGCATGGGGGATAAAAAATATTCCAACCGCTATACCCGGGAAATTTATTCAGGTATATTCTCAACCATTTTGAAATAAGGCTGTTTATATCCTGAAATAAATGCCCGCCAGGGATATGCAGCCCATCAATATTTTTTGGTTTCGCCGGGACCTACGGCTTGAAGATAATACAGGGCTATACCATGCATTGAGGTCAGGCAAACCGGTTTTACCCGTTTTTGTCTTTGATAAGAACATCCTGGATAAACTGGAGAATAAGACCGACCGTCGGGTGGAGTTTATACATGCTGCACTTGAAGAATTACAGTCTGCCCTGGTGAAAATGGGGTCTTCCCTGGAAGTGATCCATTCCACACCCCAGGAAGCTTTTAGGCAACTACTTGCCAGGTACAGGGTTGAACAGGTTTTTACCAATCACGATTATGAGCCTTATGCAACAGAAAGAGATGCTGGCATCGCAGAATTGCTGGATGAACAGGGGGTTCGTATGTGTACCTTTAAGGACCAGGTGATCTTTGAAAATGATGAAGTGATTAAGGACGATGGTAAACCCTATACTGTTTTTACTCCCTACAGTAAAAAATGGAAGTCACGATTAACGGATGATCATTTCAGGTCTTACCCGACCAAAAACTACTTTAATAACTTTTATAAACAGGATCCCATACCCGTTCCGGATCTGAGATCCATCGGATTTATAGGGTCACGGGTTGTATTCCCGTCTAAAGACCTGGATGAACAACTGGTGAAAAAATACCAGGATCAAAGAAACTTTCCGGCGGTAAATGGTACTTCTAAACTAAGTGTTCATCTTCGATTCGGTACCGTAAGCATCCGGCAGCTGGTACAAAGAAGTGTGGGCCTGAGTGAGACTTTCCTGAATGAACTTATATGGCGTGACTTTTACCATATGATACTCTGGCATTTTCCGCAGGTAGGTACCGGCAAGGCTTTTAAACCGGAGTATGACCAAATTGAATGGCGAAAGGACAACGGCGAATTTGATAGCTGGTGTAAGGGACAAACCGGGTATCCCATTGTGGATGCAGGCATGCGGGAGTTGAATGAGACCGGCTTCATGCACAACCGGGTTCGGATGATCGTCGCTTCTTTCTTAACGAAGCACTTATTGCTGGATTGGCGTTTGGGGGAAGCGTACTTCGCAGAAAAATTACTGGACTTCGACCTGGCCGCCAACAACGGTGGCTGGCAATGGGCAGCCGGAAGCGGTTGTGATGCAGCGCCATACTTCCGGATATTCAATCCCTACCTGCAAACACAGAAATTCGATCCTGAACTTGTGTATATAAAAAAATGGGTTCCGGAACTAAATGAATTCAGTTATCCAAAGCCGGTCGTTGAACATGATCTTGCAAGAAAGCGTTGCCTGGAAGTTTATGGTAAGGCATTAAAGAAAGATATGACTGTTGGACTCAGGGATTAGTATCATCTAAAAAGACATTGCCGGTTACAGGAACGCCCTTGTTGATTCGTGCGGATACTTCCAATAATTTATTAACTGCCTTTTTTCCCTCTGTTCCCAGGTTAAGGGAGTACTTATTCACATACAGGTCAATGTGCTTTCGCATTACTTCCTCACTCATTTCCTGTGCATGCATCCGGATATAATCATTCAGCTGCGGATATTGTGTGTATGCATATTCAATACTTTTCATGATCAGCCAGTTCACTTCCTGCTGAACAGCCTGGTCAGTATCCCGTTTAATTACGATGCCGCCAAGAGGAATGGCATTGCCTGTTTCTTTCTCCCAGTGATCACCCAGGTCTGTTATTTTTTCCAGTCCTTTTGCTGCATAGGTAAACCTGTTTTCGTGAATGATGACCCCCGGGCCTTTACCTTCCAGTACAAAATCCTCTATCTTATCATACCGTAAAAAGACCTTTTTTTTTGCATCGGGATACGCCAGCGAGAACAACAAATGGGCGGTTGTATTTTCGCCGGGTATTGCGATGGTACAATCTTCGATTTTTCCGGTTTTGAATGCTGCATTTTTAATGAACAAGGGTCCAACACCCCTTCCCAAAGCGCTGCCACTGTTCAATAAGATATATTTATCCAGCACCAATGGCAATACGCCGTAGCTCAGTTTAGTGATATCCAGTTTGCCTTCCATAGCCCATTCATTCAGGGTTTGTACATCTTCAAGCACTGCGTCAACCTCCAGGCCTCCGGTATCGATCTTATTATTTACCAGTGCATCAAAAATAAATGTATCGTTGGGACAGGGTGAAAAGCCTAAAGTAAGTTTCATTAAGATTATGTTTTATACCCCTTTAGGGGATGGGGGTTAATCCGTTAATCCGTTAATCCGTTAATCCGTGAATTAGTTTCAATAATTCTGTATTCAGGTTATCTATCGCCTCTTTCATCTTCCACTTTGTCTTATCTCTTTCTCCCACTAAATTGGATACCGATCTTAGCTGCAGGAAGGGAATATTCTCCTGCAAACAAATATAATGCAGGGCAGCTCCTTCCATCGACTCGATACCGGCATTAAAATGCTTTACAAGCTGCTGCTTTTGTAATAAGCTGTCGCTTACCTTATTTACTGTAACCGCTGATACAACTTCCAGAGTTGTTTGTTGCATCAGTTTACTGTTATTTACAAGCCAGCCGTTTGTAAAAGGAAATTCATTCTTGTCAGCAAGGCCCGATTCAAACAAGGGTATAAAATTCTCCTTCTCTTCTGCTCCCAGGTCGGCAAATGTATCCTGCTTCACCAGTACCACCTGCCCCAACCGGACCCCGGAATTAAATGTACCGGCAATGCCGGCCTGGATGATCAGGTCATAGTCTATTTGCTGCATCCTTTTCTGCAGGTGATACATGGCAGCAGGTACCCCCACACCCGAAACCAGTATATCTGTTCCGGTATTGGCATCTGAGAATGGCTTGATCTCCTGCTCGGTTGCGGATAGTAATAAGATCTGCATGGGGCAAATTTCGTGTTTACGCTTCATATTTCAGGATTTTGCAGCTACCTTTGCCGAAATTTTGGAGATTTAAATGGTTTACATCACACGGACGGAACATTTTAATGCGGCTCATAAACTGTACAATCCCAACTGGAGCAGGGAAAAGAATGAGGAAGTATTTGGCAGGTGCGCCAATGAGAACTGGCACGGACATAATTTTGAATTGCATGTGACCATAAAGGGCGACCCGGACCCGGATACCGGTTTTGTTTATGATGTGAAAAAACTGAGTGATCATCAACGAACACGTAATTGAAAAACTTGACCATAAGAACCTGAACCTGGACGTGGATTTCATGGCCGGCAAAATGTGTTCGATCGAAAACCTGGTGATCGGGATATGGGATCAACTGGTACCACACCTGCCCAAGGGGGTTCAGCTCCATTGCCTCAAACTGAGGGAAACTCCCAAGATATATACCGAGTACTACGGAGATTAATTTTTTCTTTGCTGCAAACAATTCTTAACTTTATTTGTAATTAGCTTCAATAGCCGGTGTGTTTTGAACAGCAGACTTCTGTTTCAGCCGCCTGCCACATTGCACCTGATTAAACGGAAATATTTTCAGATTTTTCAGAGACAAGGGGCCCGCATCAATAGTGTTTAATATGAGTGAAAAAGTAGCTGTTTACCGTAAAGAGCATTTCAATGCAGCCCACCGGCTGTACAACCCGGCATGGGATGAAGCAACCAACGATAGGGTGTTTGGTAAATGCAATAACCCGAACTTTCATGGGCATAATTATGAACTGATCGTGAAACTGGTTGGCGAACCGGACCCTGCCACGGGTTATGTATACGACCTGAAACGGCTGAGTGACCTGGTCAGGTCAACGGTTATTGACCGTTTTGATCACAAAAACCTGAATGAGGACCTGGTAGAATTCAGGAACCTGAACCCTACCGCAGAAAACATAGTAGTTGTTATCTATAAAATATTAAGGGCAAAGATCGACCCGAAATACGACCTGCACGTGCGGCTTTATGAAACCGAACGGAATTTTGTGGAATACCCTGCGAACTAACAACAGGCAAACTTGTTTAACAGGCATTAAAGTAAAATAAATGGCTTATAAGAAGATCGAGCAGTATGATGATGCAACCACATCCGGGCTCATGAAGAATTACCGGAGTACCTTGCAATTGCTGGGAGAAGATCCGGACAGGGAAGGATTGCTGAAAACCCCTGAACGCCTGGCACAGGCCATGCAGTTCCTTACACAGGGATATGGCATTGATGCAAACGAGATACTGAATTCAGCCAAGTTTCATGAAGAGGTCAGCGAAATGGTGATCGTGAAGGATATTGAATTGTACAGCATGTGCGAGCACCACATGCTGCCCTTTTATGGGAAAGCACATGTGGCTTATATTCCCAATGGATACATTACCGGGCTGAGCAAGATCGCACGGGTGGTGGATGCGTACAGCCGCCGCCTGCAGGTACAGGAACGATTGACACACCAGATACTGAATTCGATAAAGGAAACACTGCAGCCATTAGGTGTTGCAGTGGTCATTGAAGCATCGCACCTGTGCATGATGATGCGGGGAGTGGAGAAACAAAATTCGGTTACGACCACATCCGCATTCTGGGGTGAGTTTGAAAAGAATGAGACCCGCAGTGAGTTTGTGAAACTGATCAGCGCCAAACTGCACTAAGTTTATTTGTTTATTAGTTTACCCGTTTATTTGTCGTTAGAACTTTTTAACTTCAGATAAACTTTTTTTATGCATACCCTTGAAGATCTGGAAGTTTATGACCTTTCCCAGGATTTTAGTGACCCGATATGGTTTATGGTAGATAAATGGGAAAATTTTGCGAAGTTTGGTATTGGGAAACAAATGACTGCAGCAGCAGATTCTATTTCAGCGAATAAAGCAGAAGGATATGGACGTTTTTTTATAAAAGAGAATATTAATTTTTGCTTTTACAGCAGGGGTTCAATTTTGGAGACAAAAAACTGGCTGCAAAAATCGGCCAGAAGAAATTTAGTTGATAAAGAAGAATATGATATTCTGGTGAATCTTTTGGAAATAATCCATGAAAAATTGAACGGGTATATCAAAGTACTGAAAGAGAATCTGAATAAACAAAAAAAGGACTGATCTCCAAACGAATAAACCAATAAACCAGTAAACGATTAAACGTCCAACGATGGCTCATGCATATATATTCCCCGGGCAGGGATCCCAGTTCAGCGGAATGGGAAAGAACCTATACGACTCAGATCCTTTTTCAAAAGACCTGTTTGAACAGGCAAATGAGATACTTGGTTTCCGGATATCGGATATCATGTTCAATGGCTCGGATGAGGACCTGAAGCAGACCAATGTTACGCAACCGGCCGTATTCCTGCATTCCGTGATCGCTTTTAAAACATTGCCTGATGCCAGGCCGGGAATGGTGGCGGGCCATTCCCTGGGAGAATTTTCAGCACTGGTGGCAAACGGCGCCCTTAGTTTTGAAAATGCATTGATGCTTGTTTCGATCAGGGCACAGGCCATGCAGCGGGCCTGCGAAATGAACCCTTCCACCATGGCAGCGGTGCTGGCACTGGCCGATGAAAAAGTAGAAGAGATATGCAAGGCCGTAACTACTGAAACAGGCGAAGTGGTAGTTCCTGCAAATTATAATTGCCCGGGCCAGCTGGTCATAAGCGGAACCATTAAAGGAATTGATATTGCCTGTGAACGGATGAAAGCCGCCGGTGCAAAAAGAGCGCTGGTCTTGCCGGTAGGTGGCGCTTTTCATTCACCACTGATGATGCCGGCGAAAGAAGAATTGGCAGCTGCCATTGATGCCACCCATTTCAACCATCCTTCCTGCCCGGTTTACCAGAATGTGGTGGCAAGGGCAGTAACCGATGCCGCAGAAATAAAGCGGAATTTAATTGACCAGTTGACCGGTGCGGTTAAATGGACGCAGAGTGTTCAGGCCATGATCGCAGGCGGTGCAAAACAATTCACAGAGGCCGGACCGGGAAAAGTGCTGCAGGGGCTGGTTTTGAAAATAAATAAAGAAATGCAGGTTGACGGGGTGAGTTAGTAAGAATCATCTTTGTTTTACCGGATGATCGTGGTTGCCCCCTTCCGCATAATGGTATTTCCCTTATAATCTATTCCTTCTCCTATCCAGATGAAGGTTCCGTAGTCCAGCTCCCGCCCGTTTATTTTCCCATCCCATCCTTTTGAAGGATCTGTAATGGTATACAGCAATTGGCCGAAACGGTTAAAGATCTTCAGGTAATGAAACTCCACCAGGCCAACCGGTATGGGCTTAAGCACATCATTCAGCCCGTCCCCGTTCGGCGTAAAAGAATTGGGTACATAAATTTCAGGTCCCCTGAATACCTTGATGCTGATACGGGCAGTTGCTGTGCAATGATAGGTGTTTGTTGCCTGCACGGTATACGTCATATCCCTGTCTAATTTTGCCACAGGATTTTTTATGAAGGGATTATTCAATCCATGGGTCGGCGACCAGCGGTAATCAATAAAGCCGCCATTGGCAGGGTCAATGGCGTTCAACTGTAATGGTTGATTGAAGGCAACAACGCTGTCGGCGTCAATAAAGACAGTGGCGGGTGCTGCAAATGTTATTTTCACCTCATCAGCCGTTTGCGATTCACATCCATTCACATCTTTTACTTTCAGGTGATAGGTAATGCTGCCTGATGTTCCCGGGTTTTTAACAACGGGGTTTGCAATATTTGCATTGTTCAGATACGTATCGGGAGTCCACAAATAACTTACACCACCACTTCCTTTAAGCTGGATATTATCTCCGGAGCAGGCAACCGTATCAGCCCCCGCATTGGCTTTGGGAGAAGTTAATGGCTTTACTTCCACGGGGGCAATAACGCTGCACCCGCCTGCTGTAACAGCTTTGATATAATAAATACCTGCTTTTGTCTTTGTTGGATCGGGATGAGGAATTGTTGCGGCTGCATCTAACCAATAAGTAAATGTTAAGCCAGGTGCCGAACCTGCAGTAATTGCCGGGTCTGTAAGATCAACAGTGCTTACGCCACAAATTCCTGCCGGGTTATTTACTTTTAACAAAGGAGGAGCGGCGGTTGTAAAATCTTTGACCGCCCGGGTACCGCTGCACGACTGGTTTATGACAGCAATGATCCGGTAATTTTTTCCAGCTGTTAAACCGGTAAAAATTCCTGTGGTATTGCTGCTGACCAGCACAGCGCCATCATACAGTTCATACGTAACTACAGAGCCCGTTGGAGGCGCAGGGTCAACGGATGCGGTAACAGATAAAGAAGAGCAGTCTGAATTCAGATTAATATTATAAACAGCAATCGTGCAATAAGATGACAGATCGTATGAAGCAACAAATCCATTGCCGCAGGCGTATAAAAGATTCTTGCCCTGGTCGTAGGCAAGATCATATACCGCAGCGGAAGGATTGCCTGTTATGCTGATATCCGGTGCCGCATTATCGTCAAAGGCAGATCCGTTGAAATTAAAAACCTTAATGATCCCATTCGATGAACCGACAAAGACATTATTGCATTCATCCGCAACGATGCCTCCCTGCATCAGCATTGTATTGGTTGAAAGGGTGAATGGCGATCCGGCAGGCGATCCGTCTGATTTATTAAAAGCAGCCAGGTTTTCCCATCCCAGTAAAAAAGGTACCGGGAATTAACTGCCAGAGTGTTGCTGGAATTATCCAGTCCGTTCATATAAGGCCGGTTGCTTGGCTCCCGCAGGGCAAAATAACCGGGCGATCGGGCCCATGCCATGTCTGCCGGGCTATACGGTGCTTTGTGTTTGTAGATATTATTGTCTCCCCCAGGATTGAGAACGGAGGTGGAAAATATGGTATACAGGTCATCTGAAACCGGGTCGGAAACAATATCTGAAATATCATTATGCCCCGTACTCATGCCGGTGATGTTTGACGCGTGGATATCGGTTGAAGGAGGCGAAAGATAGGCAAGTTCAATATTGGAAGAACTTCCTCCGCCTGCTATCAGAATCTTCGGTGTGCCCCCATTGCAGTTCCAGAGCATTTTCCAGTTTTCGGCAAATAAAGGATCAGCAGGCGTTATGTAGTTGTCGTACGAACCACCGGATGTAAGCCGTATTACCCTGAAGCCGCCGCCTGCCAGGCCCTGGCCCAGGTAAATATTACCGCTTATTTTTTCAACCACCCATCCGCCGTGTGCCCCTCCAAAATTCCAGGAAGGGCTGCTCAGCGAACCATTGAAGGTCCATTGCAGCGCACCGGAAGCATTGTATTTGGATAAACGCTGTACCGTACCATCACCACCGCCCACAACATAAATATTGCCCGCATAATCAAAATCAATGTCTTTTGCTTTACCACCGTCTGTGCCTGAAAGCCCCCCCGTACCTGAAACAAAGGGATCGATCACCAGTGTTTTCTGCCTGTCATAATCCCCAGGCAGTTTAAAATGGATGCTGTTGTTATTAATTTTAAAAGGCGATGTGAATTTCCGGTTACTGTTATCATTGTAATAACATTGTGCAACGGAAACAGAAATGCTGCCTGTATCCGATGCAATGACCAGGTTTCCATTCTTATCCTGCCGGATGTTTTTAACCTCCCCGCCGTATTTCATTTTCACTTTGCTGATGTCAGCGCCGGGCTTTGCAATAAGGCTGTATTCAAATCCCCCCTTTTTACCGGCTGCAAAAGAATAGACAAGGTCAATACCGGGATAAAGTTCTTTGTAGGTGATCTTCCGGAAAGTTTTTGCTTTTTGTGCCAGGAGCCCGTACGTGAAATAATCCGGATTTTCTTCTTCTGCAATAATGCCTGGAGCAGGGTTGGCATTGACCCATTCCATGCTGATGGTGCGGTTAACGGTATAATTTCTTATGATATCCCTTTCTTTCCATCCTTTTTTTTCCAGCCGCTCCATTTCTTCATGTGATAATTTTTTTGTCGCCCGCTGCAGGTGTATCAATCCCTTTGCCGTAAACAATACGGGCATATCCAATCCTTCATACCCGTAAAGGATCCTGCCCATCCTTCCGTAGTTGGCCAGGGTATACTTATACTGGCCTATGTTCTCTATAAAAGAACCGGAAGTTCCAAAGAGGTCATTTTGAGGGAGAGAAGTTAAACGGGAAGGAATATTTTTGCCGGATCCGGGATTCAGGTTTGCCACCTGGGCAATACTGTTGCCGCACATAAGCAGAGGTAGTATATAACATAGACCGGGGAGACGCCCCCCCGGACTCTTGCGATTGGTTTTCATGTACGTTAAGTAACGAATTAAAGGTAGCAATATTTCATAAAAAAGGCCCCTTTATTTTTATAAAGGGGCCTTAATAACCTATTGAAAATGAATCAGAGACTGAGGGTAGCCAGTACATCATTCATATTTCTTACCGCATCGGCGCTTTTGTTGAAAGCAGCCTGTTCTTCGGCATTCAGTTTATAGTCCACAATCTTCTCCCAGCCATTCTTTCCAACCACCACCGGTACACCTATGCAGATATCTTTTTGGCCGTACTCTCCTTCCAGGTAAACACAGCAGGGGAATAGTTTCTTTTCATCCCGTACAATGGACTCCACCAATGCAGCTCCGGCAGCACCGGGTGCATACCAGGCAGATGTGCCGAGTAAGCCGGTCAGTGTTGCTCCTCCAACCATGGTATCCGCCACTACTTTTTTCATCGCATCGGCATCAAGGTAATTGGCCACAGGTGTTCCCTGGAAGGTAGCTAACCTTGCCAATGGGATCATGGTGGTATCCCCGTGCCCGCCCACAACAACGGCCTGCAGGTCGGTAGCCGTGCAACCCATGGCTGTTGACAGGTAGTATTTAAAACGGCTGCTGTCCAGTATACCGCCCATGCCAATGATACGGTTCTTGGGTAACCCGCTTGATTTTAATGCCAGGTATGTCATGGTATCCATCGGGTTGCTGATAACAATGATGATGGCATTGGGTGAATGCTGTAAGATATTCTGTGTAACGGTTTTTACAATGCCGGCATTGATACCGATCAGTTCCTCCCTTGTCATGCCCGGCTTACGGGGAATACCGGAAGTGATCACGGCCACATCCGTACCGGCCGTTTTGGTATAATCATTGGTACAGCCGGTTATCCGGGTATCAAATCCAAGCAGGGTGGCGGTCTGCATCATATCCATCGCTTTGCCTTCGGCAACGCCTTCTTTGATATCCAGTAATACCAGTTCGGTACAAAGTTCTTTACGGGCAATATTGTCGGCACAGGTTGCACCAACGGCACCGGCACCAACTACAGTTACTTTCATGTATGATCTATTTATACGTTGAAGAAATTATTTCCGGCGCAAAGGTAATTAATTAAGGCCTCGGGAAAACTGATTTTATAAGATTTCGGCGATCTTTTTAATGGACTCGGGCCTTTCAAAGGCGGCTACAAATTTCCCTTTTTTATTGTAAACAAATACGGAGGGGATGGTACGGATGTTGAAAAAGGTTCCGAAAAAATTACCGGGATCCCTGCCCATAACGATACCGGGATAATCAGCGATCCGGTACGCTTCATAGAATTTTTTCAAATGCGCATAGTCGATGGGAGAGGCCATAATGATCAGGGCCTCTTTAAAAAGCCCGATATTGGCTTTCAGCTCTTCTGTTTCATGCTTGCAATGGTCGCAAAAAGGATTGAAAATAATGAACACCGTAGCTTTCTTATCTGCCAGGTCGTCTTTTGTAAACTGGCTGCTGTCTGCCAGATTTGTAAGGCGGAAGGGGGGGATCGTGGGAAACCGGAGGTAGATTCCGGCAGTATCGGCCTGGGCCATTCCCTGGTACCCTGCACAAACTAAAAACAGTATTAAAAAGGCCTTTTTCAAGTATCGTTTTTTTACAAAGCTACAGGTAAATGTGATAAGCGGGTGTTACGTGCGCAACGGGTTTTTGTTGACCTTGAATTTCGGATTTAGCCCCAGTATCATTACTTTTGCAGCCTCCCGGTAAAAACCGGGATAAAAAACAAGATATTATGGCAACAACAGCAGATATGCGTTCAGGGCTCATCATCAAAGTAGATGGCAGCCTGTACAGTGTTATTGAATTCGGGCAGAATAAAACAGCCCGCGCCGCAGCAAAGGTTTGGGCTAAACTTAAGGGGGTTGATAACAGCCGTACCATAGAAGTTACCTGGAACAGCGGTGAAACCATCTACCCGGTAAGGGTGGAGAAAAAACCTTACCAGTTCCTCTATAAAGACGATACCGGTTACAATTTCATGGATACCGAAACCTTTGAGCAGATAGCGGTACAGGAGAATATGGTAGATGCTCCTAAGTTTTTGAAAGACGGCCAGGAAGTATCTGTATTGATCAATGGCGAAACAGACCTGCCAATGGGGGTAGAGTTACCGGACAAGATCGTATTGCTGGTTACATACAGCGAACCCGGTATGAGGGGGGATACTGCCACACGTACCTTAAAACCCGCCACCGTTGAAACCGGGGCAACGGTAAACGTACCTTTATTCGTAAATGAGGGTGAACTGATTCGTGTAAACACCAAAACCGGTGAGTATGTTGAGCGGGTGAAGGACTAAAAAATTGATTGAACAAGCCTCTAAAATGGGTAATTGATACATCAGTTACCCATTTTTGCTTTTAGTAACTTTGCTGATTTTTTGGCCATTTTTGGGGTATTTTTGGCCATTTTTGGCCATAAAAGGCCTGTTTTCGGCTTATTTTTAAATTTTAGGTTGCAGTTATGATCAATCTTACCCTATCTTAGCAGCCGGTTTCAATATCAATACTTAACTACTTAAACCAAGCACATGGACATCAAGCAAATCCAGGAGTTAGTAAAGCTCATAAACAAAACCAATATCGGCGAGATCACCATTGAGGAAGAAGGGGTAAAGATCACAGTAAAACAGAAAAAAGATCCTGTACAGAAAATATATACCGGCGGTTCGGTACCGGCTTACCCGGCACCTTCCGTATCCTCACCGGCTCCGGCAGCTACGGCTCCGGCAGCATCAAAACCAGCGGCTGAACCGAAGGCCGATAACCTGGTTACCATAAAAAGCCCGATGATCGGCACTTTCTACCGCCAGGCAGGTCCCGGGAAACCCATTTTTGTAAGTGTGGGAGATGAGGTTACTCCCGGAAAGGTAGTTTGCATCATTGAAGCCATGAAGCTTTTCAACGAAATTGAAAGCGAAGTGAAAGGAAAGATCGTGAAGATATTGGTGGAAGATGCCAGCCCCGTTGAGTACGACCAGCCCCTGTTTTTAGTTGACCCTTCCTAAGTAGAAATTAAAAAGTCAAAAGTAAAAGGCCACTATCCCGGTTGATGATTTTTTAATTTTTAATTTTTAATTTTTAATTCAAACTATCGTGTTTAAAAAGATACTGATTGCCAACCGTGGAGAAATTGCTCTCCGTGTCATACGTACCTGCAGGGAAATGGGTATTAAAACAGTGGCCGTATATTCTACCGCCGATAAGGACAGTCTTCATGTGAAGTTTGCCGACGAAGCAGTTTGTATCGGCAAACCTGCCAGTGCCGACAGCTACCTGAATATGGCACATATCATGGCTGCTGCAGAGATCACCAATGCAGATGCCATACATCCCGGCTATGGTTTCCTGGCCGAAAATGCCAAGTTTGCGAAAATATGCGGCGACCATGGAATAAAATTCATTGGCCCCAAACCAGAGATGATCGATGCAATGGGGGATAAGATCACCGCCAAGGAAACAATGATAAAGGCAGGTGTGCCCGTTGTGCCCGGCGGCGGCGGACTATTGCAAAGTATTGAAGAGGCAAGGTCGATCGCCAAAGAAATTGGTTACCCGGTAATATTGAAAGCAACTGCCGGCGGGGGTGGTAAGGGTATGCGTATCGTTTGGGAAGAAAGCGAACTGGAACGTAACCTGGACTTGGCCAAAACAGAAGCCGCTGCCGCTTTTAAGAACGACGGGATTTACATGGAGAAATTTGTGGAAGAGCCCCGCCATATTGAGATCCAGGTGGCTGGCGACCAGTATGGTACTGCCTGCCATTTAAGCGAGCGGGATTGTTCAATACAGCGCAGGCATCAAAAACTGGTGGAGGAATCACCTTCCCCTTTTATGACGGCTGAACTGCGGGATAAAATGGGCGCCGCTGCAATCAAAGCCTGCAATGCCATCCGTTACGAGGGAGTGGGTACGGTAGAGTTCCTGGTTGACAAGCATCGCAACTTTTACTTCATGGAAATGAACACCCGCATACAGGTAGAGCATTGTGTAACGGAAGAAGTGATCAATTTCGACCTGATCAAAGAACAGATAAAAATCGCGGCAGGGGAAAAAGTGAGCGGAGTAAATTACCTTCCCCAGATGCATGCCATTGAATGCCGTATAAATGCAGAGGATCCATACAACGATTTTCGTCCCTCTCCCGGTAAGATCACCGTACTGCACCAGCCCGGCGGGCATGGGGTACGTGTTGACAGCCATGTGTATGCAGGATATGTTATTCCTCCGTACTACGACAGCATGATCGCCAAACTGATCGCTGTGGCACAAACCCGCAAAGAGGCCATTGACACCATGAGCAGGGCATTGAGTGAGTATGTGATCGAAGGCGTGAAAACCACCATCCCCTTTCACCAGCAGCTGATGAGAGATGAGAATTTTATCAGCGGGAACTTTACCACCAAGTTCCTGGAAAGTTTTGTTTTAAAATAACAGGGCTTCCCGGTAATATTATTCACAGGCATCCGCCCGCCGGCGGATGCCTTTTTTATGTTGACCACTTATCATTATTATACCCCGGGACTGCCTTTTACTATTTACATTTAGTCACTAAAACGACTGTTATGTTATTCAGAAGATCATTTCTTGCATTAACTGCATTGCTCTTTTCTTCAATTTCCTTTTCCCAGATTCTTCATACAATAGCCGATGGAGGTAATAAAAAGGCATCCGTATCGGAGCGTATCGGTATTACGGATGTAACCATTCAGTACGACCGGCCTGCTGTTAAGGGCAGGGAAGGTAAAATATGGGGGGAGCTTGTTCATAAAGGATTTGCCGATCTCGGGTTTGGAACGAGTAAAGCTGCGCCCTGGAGGGCAGGCGCCAACGAGAATACAACCATTTATTTCAGCACCGATGTGACGGTAGAAGGGAAAGCCTTGCCGGCCGGCACCTATGGTCTGTTCATGGCAATGGGAGACGGGGATGCAACCATCATCTTCAGCAAGAATTCCACTTCCTGGGGGTCTTATTTTTATGATCCAAAGGAAGATGCATTGCGGGTGCATGTTAAAACCGCTTCCTTGCCTGAAAGCGTGGAACGGTTGAGATATGAATTCATGGATGAGAAAGAGAACAGTGCCGGCATTGCATTGCTCTGGGAAAAGTTGAAGATACCTTTCCGGGTAGAGGTAGATTATGTTAAGACACAACTGGAATCTTTCCGGAAAGAGTTGCGGAACGAAAAGGGATTCCGCTGGGAAGCCTGGGTGGAAGCCATTGATTTCTGTGTGCAGCGGAATGTAAATCTTGAAGAAGCATTGCAGTGGAGTGATTATGCCATCACAGGCGTATTTGTAGGACAGCGGAATTTCAGGACGCTTGGTGCGAAAGCATCGGTATTGGCCAAACTGGGGAAAAATGCTGAAGCAGAATCCCTGATGAAAGAAGCCATGCCATTGGCCACCTTGCAGGAACTGCACAATTACGGAAGGCAATTGCTGCGGGAGAAAAAACCGGTACAGGCACTGGAAGCATTTAAACTGAATGCACAAAAGAATCCCAATGTTTATACCACGCACATGGGACTGGTGAGGGGCTATTCGGCCAACAGTGACTTCAGGAATGCATTGAAATACGCCAAAGCAGCCCAGCCACTGGCACCGGATAAGGCCAATAAAG
Source organism: Chitinophagaceae bacterium (assembly GCA_016710165.1). Taxonomy (NCBI): domain Bacteria; kingdom Pseudomonadati; phylum Bacteroidota; class Chitinophagia; order Chitinophagales; family Chitinophagaceae; species Chitinophagaceae bacterium. The sequence goes on from JADJLJ010000002.1 coordinate 771,751, forward strand.
ATGTTCTTGATGGATTTATTAAAATGCTGGAAGCAGGAAAGGATATAAACCAGTGATAAGTTTTTTCATGTGCCGGTCAGGAAAGCCGGCACATCTTATTTCAACAACCCGATACAATTTTTGAGACTTTCTTTCCATCCGGGGATCGTAATACCAAATGTTGCTTTGATCTTTGAGGTATCCAGCACCGAGTAAGCCGGTCTTTTTGCAGCCGTGGGATAAGCGGACGTTGGAATTGGATTGACGGTACATACAGAATTGGTTAATTCTTTAATGGCGAGAGCAAATTCATACCAGCTGGTGATGCCTTCATTGCAGTAATGATAGATACCCGGCTTGCTGATCCCCGATGAAATGATCTTGATGACCGCATCTGCCAGGTCTGCTGCATAGGTAGGACAGCCAAACTGGTCGTTCACCACGTTGATGTTCTCCCGTTCTTTCATCAACCGCAGCATGGTCTTTACAAAGTTGTTCCCAAATGATGAATACAACCAGGATGTCCGGATGATGATGGAGGAGGGATCGTTTTGCAAAGCCCCTGTTTCTCCTATGTGCTTGGAAGCTCCATAGATTCCCAGGGGGCTGGCCGGATCTGTTTCTTTGTATGGCTGATCCGTGTTGCCGTCAAAAACATAGTCGGTGGATATATGGATGAGCTGAACATCCTGTTCATTGCATACCCTGGCAAGGTTTGCCACCGCATCTGCATTGATGCGGAATGCGCTTCCGGCATCTGCTTCTGCCTTATCTACAGCCGTATAGGCTGCGCAATTGATGCAGTATGCTACGGGGTTCTCAGCAAAGAATCCTGTTACCGCAGCAAAATCATCAATGGCCAGTTCCTTGTGTGAAACAAACAGGAAATGGTACGCAGGGTATCTGGAAGCAATGACTTTCAGTTCATTGCCCAGTTGCCCGTTTGCACCGGTAACCAGAACAGCATGGGTATTATTTTTCAAAAAACAAAATTGTTTTTACAATTTGCAAAAGAGGGATTTTCCAGGTCTTTGCCGGATACCACTTCCGTGCCGGAGGGTATCTTCCAGTCAAAATTCAGAACAGGGTCATTGTACAGGATCCCGCCTTCCGATTCTTTATTATAATAGGCGCTGCATTTGTAAAGCACTTCAGCCGTTTCACTCAATACCGAAAAGCCATGGGCAAAGCCAGCGGGTATGAATAACTGTTTTTTATTTTCAGCAGACAGTTCTGTTGAAAATACCTTGCCAAATGCAGGGGATCCTTTGCGTATATCAACAACCACGTCCAGGATATTTCCGCTTAATGCCCGTACTAATTTGGTTTGCGCATGCGGGTTCAGCTGGTAGTGCAGGCCACGGATAACCCCATGGAATGATCTTGACTGGTTGTCCTGCACAAATTTCATATGGATGCCTTCTGCGGCAAATACCTTTTCATTATAGCTTTCAAAAAAATGTCCACGGCTGTCTCCATAGACTACGGGTTCAAAAATGAGCAAGCCTGGAAATTCTGTTTTAGTGAATGGCATAATGAGGCCCTTATCAGGAATATTTTTTCTTAAAGAATTCGATCGTCTCAGCCAGGCCATCCTCAAACTTCCGGGTCGGCTGGTAATCCAGTAATTTTTTTGCCAGCGAGATATCAGCCAGTGAATTCCGGATATCTCCTGCCCTGGATTCCCGGTAAACAGGGGCTGCATCACTGTGAAGCTGATCGCAGCAGGCCTGGTACAGGTAATTCACTGAAAAATTCTCACCGATGGCCACATTGTACACCTTATTCAGCGCTGCTGCATTATCGGTAAGCATTCCTTTGATATTTATCTGAACCGCATTGTCCACATAAGTAAAATCACGGGTCTGGCCACCATCCCCATTGATATAAACGGGTGTTTGCTTCATGATGCTTTTTACAAACAGGGGAATAACGGCCGCATAGGCCCCGTCGGGGTCCTGGCGCGGGCCAAATATATTGAAGTACCTTAATCCCAGGAGCTTAATGCCGTAAACGTCTGCAAAGACCTGCGCATATAATTCGTTTGTCTTCTTGGTGGCTGCATAGGGAGATAAACATTTTCCCACCCGGTCTTCCTGTTTTGGTAAAGTTGGTTCATCGCCATACACGGAGGAAGAAGAGGCATAAACAAATTGTTTGATATTATTATCAACAGAAGCTTTGAGCATATTCACAAAGCCGCCCACATTCACTTCATTGAAGTAAACAGGCTCTTTGATACTTCTTGGTACGGAACCCAGCGCTGCCTGGTGGCTTACATAATCCATGCCTGTACAGGCATGGTGGCAGGTATCCGGGTTACGGATATCTCCTTCCATGAATTCAAAAGCCGGGTAATTTTTCAGGATATCAAGATTGGATTGAAACCCGTTTGACAGGTTATCAAGCACCCGCACCTTTTTTGCCCCATGCTTCAATAAGTATTCTGCTATATGGCTTCCGATGAAACCGGCGCCACCCGTTACCAGAAAAGAGGAATGCGTAAGGTCTTTTGTATGAAAACCCCCATCCCCTGAAGGGGGGATAATTGACGATTCTTTTTTTTGTACACTCATTTTCTCTTTATCTGTTATTGCTTATTCGTAATACATTTACAACTCTCCGCCAGCCGGCGGATATGGGGTTACAAACTCCAGTACCTTCTGGAACTGATCCTGCCACGGTAGATCCCTTTAAGGTCTGCCAGCATTGCATGTTCCTTGGTAATGGAAGCAAAATATTTATCGTCCAGATCTTTATATTCCTTGTGAGGTACGGTCACTATCACCGCATCGTAGTCGTTGCCGGGTGCAGGGGTGAGTTCAAAGCCATATTCATGTTTCAGTTCATCACTTTCTGCGTAGGGGTCGGTCACATCCACATTTAAAGAAAATGACCTCAGTTCCTTCACCACATCCGCAACTTTGCTGTTGCGTATGTCGCTTACATTTTCCTTAAAAGTGGCACCCATTACCAGCACTTTTGCCTCTTTCACATTGCCGTCGTAGCGAATGATATGCTTTAATATCTTTCTTGCCACATAGCCTGCCATGGCGTCATTGATGAACCTGCCGGCCAATATCACCTGCGAATTATAACCCAGTTTCTTTGATTTGTAGGTGAGGTAATAAGGATCAACACCAATGCAATGCCCGCCCACCAGGCCTGGCTGAAACTTGAGGAAATTCCATTTGGTCCCGGCTGCTTCCAGCACTTCATAGGTGTTGATGTTCATTTTATCGAAGATGATGGAAAGTTCATTCATCAATGCTATGTTCAGGTCTCGCTGGGTGTTCTCGATGATCTTTGCGGCTTCGGCCACTTTAATGGAAGATGCCCGGTGAACGCCGGCCTTTACCACCAGTTCATACACTTTGGCAATGGTATCCAGGCTCTCCCCGCAGCACCCGCTCACTACTTTGGTGATGGTGGTAATGGTATGTTCCTTATCACCCGGGTTTATCCGCTCGGGCGAATAGCCGATCTTATAATCATCCACCATTTTCAGGCCCGATAATTTTTCAATGATGGGCACACAGTCTTCTTCGGTGCAACCCGGGTAAACCGTACTTTCATAGACCACATAATCTCCTTTCTTAATAACCTTGCCGATGGTTTCACTGGCACGCTGCACCGGTCTCAGGTCGGGTACATTGTGTTCGTCCACAGGAGTGGGGACCGCTACAATAAAGAAATTAGCCTGGCGAAGCACATCCAGGTCATTGGTGAATTCAATGTCACATCCATCAAAGTCAGCTGTTTCCAGTTCCTGGCTTGGATCGATCTTATTCCGCATCATCTCTACCCGCTGGGCATTGATGTCGAAGCCGACGACCTTTATCTTTTTGGCAAACTCCAGTGCAATGGGCAGGCCAACATAGCCAAGGCCAATTACAGCCAGTTTCTTTTTCTTATCTAATAATTCCTGGTACATAATAAATGAAATGCCCGAAACCCGCCAACCGGCGGACTTTAAGCTCTTTTGGTTTTTATATTGTATTCCTCTTGTTTAACATTGTATCATCCAAAGTTTCAGGCACTGAAGTCCCCTTTAGGGGATTTAGGAGCGAATTCTTTTGGCAATTTATTCAATTCTTCTTTGGGCAGGCTTTTGAAATATTCATACGTGATCTTCAGTCCCTCTGCCCTGGAAACTTTTGGCTCCCATCCCAGCAATTTCCTTGCTTTGGTAATATCTGGCTGCCGTTGCTTCGGATCATCTTTTGGTAATTCCCTGTAAACGATCTTTTGCTTTGTCCCGGTAAGCCTGATTATTTCTTCGGCAAAATCTTTCAAGGATATTTCGTCGGGGTTACCGATGTTCACGGGTAATGCATAATCACTCATCAGCAACCGGTAGATGCCTTCAATAAGATCATCCACGTAACAAAAACTGCGGGTCTGGCTTCCATCCCCAAAAACAGTAAGGTCTTCGCCCCGGAGTGCCTGGCCAATGAAAGCAGGCAGGGCCCTTCCGTCGTTCAGCCGCATGCGCGGGCCGTATGTATTGAATATGCGTACGATCCTGGTCTCTACATTATGAAAAGTATGATAGGCCATTGTCATGGCTTCCTGGAAACGCTTTGCTTCATCATATACTCCCCGCGGGCCAACCGGGTTCACATTGCCCCAGTACTCTTCATTTTGAGGGTGTACCAGCGGGTCACCGTATACTTCACTGGTGGACGCTACCAGTATCCTTGCTTTTTTTGCCAGCGCCAGGCCCAGGCAATTGTGTGTACCCAGCGAGCCCACTTTTAAGGTCTGGATGGGGATCTTTAAATAATCGATCGGACTGGCAGGCGATGCAAAATGAAGGATATAATCCAGGTTACCGGTCACATGAATGAACTTGGAAACATCGTGGTGATAGAATTCAAATTCTTTCAGTTTAAAAAGATGCTCAATGTTCTTCAGGTCGCCGGTGATCAGGTTATCCATACCGATCACCTGGTATCCTTCTTTGATGAAACGGTCGCAAAGATGTGAACCCAAAAATCCGGCAGCGCCGGTTATGAGCACTTTGCCCCTGGCCTTGCCACCATCCCCGCCAGCTGGCGGGGTGTTTGATTGCGTCATATTTTTATCTGCAGGCACTTCGGTAACTTAAATTGATCTTTAATTTTAGTATGCTACGTTCCCCTTCAGGGCTTAGGGACAACTGCCTTTCTTCCCACACTTTCGTAATGAAATCCCAGTTCTTCCATTTTTACCAGGTCGAAGAGGTTCCTTCCGTCGAAAATTACTTTATTTTTCAGTAAGGCGATCATATTGGCAAAATCGGGCGTCCGGAATTCACTCCATTCTGTTGCGATGATGAGTGCATCGGCATCCACCAGTGCATCATATTGCCTTTCTGCAAAACGGATCCGGTTTCCCAGTAATGCCTTTACATTGGGCATTGCTTCCGGATCATAGGCAGAGACCGTTACTCCTTCCGCCAGTAATGCTTCGATCATATTCAATGCAGGCGCTTCCCGTATGTCATCGGTGTTTGGCTTGAATGATAAACCCCAGACAGCGATCTTTTTACCCTTCAGATCATTGTTGAAATAGCTTTTTATCTTGGGGATCAGGTGCATCTTCTGCTTTTCATTCACTTCCATCACCGCATCCAGTATCTTAAAGTTGTAGGCTGCATCTTTTGAGGATTTGGCCAGCGCCTGCACATCTTTGGGAAAACAACTGCCGCCGTAACCGATTCCCGGGAATAAAAAACGCCTGCCGATGCGTTCATCGCTGCCGATGCCTTTGCGAACCATATCCACATCGGCTCCCAGGCGCTCACATAAATGCGCTATCTCGTTCATGAACGTGATCTTCATGGCTAAAAAAGAATTGGCTGCATATTTGGTAAGCTCCGCACTTTTTTCATCCATGTAAATAATAGGATTGCCCTGGCGTACGAATGGAACATACAGGTCGTTCATTATCTTTTTTGCCCGTTCGGAACCGGTGCCAATGATCACCCGGTCGGGTTTCATGAAATCATCCACCGCAACTCCTTCCCGTAAAAACTCCGGGTTGGAAACCACATCAAATTCAACCCGGGCATTTTTTGCAATGGCGGCCTGTACTTTTTCTGCTGTGCCAACGGGTACGGTGCTTTTATCAACGATCACCACATATTCCGTTATTAATTCTCCCAGGTCACCGGCTACACCCAGGATGTATTTAAGGTCGGCACTGCCGTCTTCGCCGGGAGGCGTGGGCAGGGCCAGGAAAATGATCTGTGCTCCTGCAATCCCTTCTTTCAGGGAAGTAGTGAAATGCAGCCGGCCTTCTTTTTGGTTGCGGATAAAAAGTTTTTCAAGCCCGGGTTCGTAAATGGTCAGTTCTCCCCCTGATAATTTTTCGATCTTTGCTTTATCTATGTCAACACAGGTAACGCTGTTGCCTGTTTCGGCAAAACAGGTTCCCGTGACCAATCCGACATAACCGGTGCCAACAACTGCAATTTTCATGTACGTTATTTGTTAATAGTTATCTGTTATTTGTTTGTGCCGGCTTCTTTTGCCTTTTTCAGATAGTTAATATATCCGTTTAAAATTGCCAGACATTTATTGATCTGTTCTTTTCGTATGCTCAATTCTTCCGGCGTTATATAATTTTCTTCAGCAGCAATTATCAAATGATCTGTTATTTCGTGCAAAGATCCTCTGCTTATCCTGCAAAACTGGATATTTTCCTGGTGATTAAACCGGCCGTATCCTTCTGCAATATTATTTGTTACTGACCTCAGGCACCGAACCAGTTGGTCCTTCAACCTGTATTCCTCATTCTTCGGCAAACCATCGATCAGTGGTTTTAATTCCCTTCTTAATATTACCGCTTCTTTCCAGCAATTCAACTCTTCGAATGACCTCAGGCTGTCCATACCGTTAACTTTTAACAGATAACCATTAACGATTTACAAATTCAAGCACTTTACTTACAATAAAACGTTGCTGTTCTTCATCCAGTTCGGTATGGATGGGCAGGGAGATCACTCTTTCCGTCAACCAGTCTGTTACCGGGAGCTCATAACTGCTTCCGCCAAATGCATCAAACATCTTTTGCCGGTGTGCCGGTACCGGGTAATAGATCATGGAAGGCACGCCTTGTTCTGATAAGTACTGGTTCAGCCCGTCCCGGTCAACCCCATTCAATACCAGCGTATACTGGTGGAATACGTGTTTATTGTTGCCCTCCCTAAACGGAATAGATATGTTTTTATTTTCTGCAAATGCCTTATCGTAAAAATCAGCCGCTTTTCTCCGGGCAGCTATGTATTCGTCCAGGTGTTTCAGCTTGATATTGAGTATGGCGGCCTGTATGGCATCCAGCCTCGAATTGCAGCCCACCACATCGTGGTAATAACGTTTGCTTTGCCCATGGGAGGCGATCATCCTGAGTTTACCGGCCAGGTCATCGTCATCCGTGAACATGGCCCCGCCATCGCCAAATGCCCCCAGGTTTTTGGAAGGGTAAAATGAGGTACAGCCGATATGACCAATGGTTCCTGTCTTTTTGATCGTTCCGTTGCTGAATGTATAATCGCAGCCAATGGCCTGTGCATTATCTTCAATCACAAACAGGTTGTGTTTTTTTGCAATGGCCATTATTTTTTCCATATCGGCAGCCTGGCCGTACAGGTGTACCGGAATAATTGCCTTTGTCTTTGGGGTGATGGCTTTTTCAATAGCAGCTGGATCTATGCAAAAGGTCCTTTGATCCACTTCAATAAAGACCGGCTTAATATTCAGCAGGGCAGCAACCTCCACCGTGGCTATATACGTAAAGGACGGGGTGATCACTTCATCCCCGGGCTTTAAGCCCAGCGCCATCATGGCGATCTGGAGTGCATCGGTTCCGTTGGCACAGGGGATGCAGTGTTTGCTGCCGTGGTATGCTGCCAGGTTTGCGGCAAATTCATTCACCACTTTACCACCAATGAACATAGAACTTTCCATCACTTCTGTCACGGCATCATCCACTTCCTTCTTTATTTTGTGGTACTGGGTCTTGGTATCAACCATTTGCAGGGGCCTCATATATATGTTTTTATGCGGCGCAAAGATAAGGATTGCAGTATGAATGAAGAATTTGTAATATACACCGGCTGGTATTAAAAAATAGCCTTTAGATTTGTTGAAATTACATGCCGGGTAAATTCTTATACGATCTGTTCCTTGTCTTATATACTACAGGTATAAGGATCGCCTCTGTATGGAACCCCAAGGCCAGGAAATGGCTGGATGGCAGAAAAAACATCTTCGCTGAGGTCAACTCCAGGCTCCGCCCCACGAGCGCCAAAACAATATGGATGCATTGTGCCAGCCTGGGCGAATTTGAACAGGGCAGGCCTTTGCTGGAAGAAATCAAAAGTCAAAATCCAGAGATCAGAATTGTACTCACTTTTTTTTCTCCAAGCGGTTATGAAGTGATGAAGGATTATAAAGGCGCTGATCATATCGTTTACCTGCCGGTGGATTCTCCTTCCAATGCAAAACGGTTTTTGGATGCGGTGAACCCATCCCTGGTGCTTTGGGTGAAGTACGAATACTGGTTTTATTACCTGAAGGAAATAAAAAGGCGTAAGGTACCTGCATTGCTTGTGTCGGGCATATTCAGGCAGAACCAGCCTTTCTTTAAAAACTATGGAGGGATATGGAGGCAGATGCTGCAATCCTTCTCCCATTTCTTTTTGCAGGATTCAGCCTCGGGGGAATTATTAAGAACGATCGGCATAACCGAAAACGTAAGCATCAACGGCGATACCCGGTTCGACCGGGTGATCCGGATCGCAGAAACCCATCAGCCGGTTCCCCATATTGAAGAATTTTGCGGCAACCATATTGTGCTGGTGGCCGGGAGTACCTGGGAAGAGGATGAGATCGAGTTGATCCATTTTGTAAAACAGCATCCCCGGGTAAAATTCATCATCGCACCACATGAGATCGATGAAGAGAATTTAAAAGATGTAAAAGCAGCATTCCCGGATTCAATCTTCTATTCCCAGCTGGCACAAACCACAAACCTGCCTACCGGACAGGCAGGCCACAAACCTCAAACTTCAAACATTTTGATCATCGACAACATCGGTATGCTCTCCCGGTTATACAGGTATGCAACCATTGCCTATGTAGGTGGCGGTTTTGGAGAAGACGGGGTGCATAATGTGCTGGAGGCTGCTGTTTATGGCAAACCGGTGGTATTCGGGCCGGTGTATGATAAGTTCATTGAGGCGGCCGGTCTTGTGGAGGCAACAGGAGGCATCAGCATTGATGGCCCGTTGAATTTAGAGGGCACATTGAATAAACTGCTGGCTGATGAAGATGAATTAAAAAGAAGGGGCGAAGCGGCTAAGAACTATGTATATGCAAACGGGGGTGCATCCGGGAAGATCATTCAGTTCATTCAGGAAAAACGCCTTTTAACGAGATGATAGAACTGCTGAACGATCTCGTTGCTGTCGTTCCAGCCATTCTTTACTTTCAATTCCCGCTGTATCCAGTACTCGGCTTCGGGGAAAATGGAAAAACTGTTGATGGTCTTGATGCTTCTTTCATAGGCCGGTTCATCGCCCCGGAAAAGTTCATTGATAAACAGGAACCGGTCGTTAACGCCGATGGCTTTCCGCAGGTCGCGGATGGGAACTTCTGTAAGGGTATCGCCCAGGTCGATCCTCGATTGTTTTAATTTTTCATTCAGCGAAGCGGAGATATTGGTACCAACCGTTTCGTTTATCTCCTTTTTATCCTGTCCGGGTTTTGGTTTGTGGTGATTTTGATGCTGGTGGGTAAGGGTAGGGATGTCTTCTTCGCTGTCGATAATGATATGCGGCTTGTTCTGGATGCTCATTTTCTGCACGGCTTCAGCATTCCTTTTTATCTCTTCCAGCTCGGCTTCGATCTCGGCTTCATTTACCTGCAGCACTTCCACTGTTTTTATCTCCATATCAATATGGTTGTTGCCCGGCTGGTTTACCGCGGCCATCATGGCTGAAACAGTTATTGCCACATCCTGGTTGATCACAGAAGGCCCATGACTGCCCTGCAGGTGAAGCAATTCCGCCTGTAGCATCTGAACGGTAAGCAGCAATTGCTCCGGGGAGGCATTTTGCGTAAACTGTTCCTGTAATTTTTTAAGGAGTGTTTCCACTCTTTCCATGATAATTAATATACTTTTGATGCCCGGTTTAGGGAGGCAGGCGTAAATAATGCGTTGCGGTCCCCAAGTTACAAACAGATTTTTAAAAAATATAGCTAAATGTTTATTGAACCCAACCTGAAGGGAGAGCGGAGAGGCTGGATAGAAGTGATCTGCGGCAGCATGTTCAGCGGAAAGACCGAGGAACTGATCCGGCGTTTGAAGCGGGTGAAGATAGCCAACCTGAAGGTGGAGATATTTAAACCCGCCATTGATGTACGCTATGACCAGGAGAAGATCGTAAGCCACGATACCAATGCCATACTTTCCACGCCGGTAGATAATTCGCAGACCATTTTATTGCTTGCACAGGATGTGGATGTGGTGGGTATTGATGAAGCCCAGTTCTTTGATGACCAGATAAGTACGGTATGTGAGCAACTGGCCCAGAGAGGGATCCGGGTGATCGTGGCGGGGCTGGATATGGATTACCTGGGCAACCCGTTTGGACAGATGCCCAACCTGCTGGCCAAGGCTGATTATATTACCAAACTGCATGCCATCTGCCAGGTATGCGGCAATATTGCCAACATCAGCTACCGTAAAATAAATGAAGGCGGGCAGGTGCTGCTGGGTGAAAAAGATGTGTACGAACCCCGGTGCAGGATCTGCGCCCAACTGAAAGATTAACCTGCAATGATGACCAAACGGATATTTACACTCGTAAAAAAAGATGTATTGCTTGAGTTCAGGCAGAAGCATACTTTTTACGGTATCCTGCTTTACATCGCCTCCACCATTTTTGTTCTTTACCTGTCGATCGACCGGCCGGATGCCACGGTCTGGAACGGGTTGTTCTGGACCATCCAGCTGTTCATCTGTGTGAATGCCGTGGCCAAAAGTTTTTTGCAGGAGAGCAAGGGACGGATGCTTTATTTTTATTCGGTTGCATCGCCGGTGGAATTCATTGCTGCCAAGATCATTTACAACCTGGTATTAATGATCCTGATGAGCCTGATAAGCCTGTTCATGTTCTCTGTTTTTTTAAACAACCCGGTTGATAACGGTCTTCTCTTTACAGGGATCGTGGTACTTGGCGGCGCCGGCATCAGCATCGTATTCACTTTAATGAGCGCCATTGCTGCCAAGGCCCAGCAGAATGCAGCGCTCATTGCGATACTTGGTTTCCCGGTCATCTTACCGCAACTATTATTGCTGATGCGGCTCAGTAAAGCTGCTTTTGCCGAAGTCTTCAAAGAAGGAGCCGTATTGCAAATGGCAGGTCTCATTGCCGGGCTCGACGTATTGGTGATTGCCATGGCGGTAATATTGTTTCCTTATTTGTGGAAAGAATAAATGATCAGGGTCCGGATACTGGAGGCCAGATACCAGATACCAGATACCGGATACCAGATACCAGATACCGGATACCAGATACCAGATACCGGATACCAGATAGCTTATAATAACTAAAGACCTCTTAAATTCTCAGACTGTATCCAGTATCTTGTATCCTGAATCCTGTATCCGGCATCCTGAATCCTGTATCCGGCATCCTGAATCCTGTATCCGGCATCCTGAATCCTGTATCCGGCATCCTGAATCCAGTATCCAATATCAGTCTTTAAAAATAAACCTGACTTCCCTATCTTTGCCCCCTAATAAATTTTTCTTTTTTGAAGAAAAACTGGTGGAAAATATTATCCCTGCTTTTATTAATCTACACCGTTGTAGCTGGTTTCCTGGTAGCAGTACCCGACCTTCCCATTATTCATCAATCCATCCGTAACCTGTATTTCCACGTGTGCATGTGGTTTGGCATGATGATACTCTTTATCATAAGCTTTGTATACAGCATTAAATACCTCCGCGGGTTCAACCTCCGCAACGATATTTATGCACAGAATTATGCGGCGGTGGGTACCCTGTTCGGAATGCTTGGTTATGTAACCGGGGCCATCTGGGCCAATTACACCTGGCTTACTGACCAGAACCAGTCGTTGGGGTCTGTGCTGAAAGAACCTAAGCTGATCGGGGCTGCCATTGCCTTACTTATATACGGGGCTTATTTTGTTTTACGCGGCTCCTTTACCGATATCGACAAGAAAGCGAGGGTGAGTGCGGTCTATAATATTTTTGCATTTGCCATGCTGTTCCCCAGCATCTGGATCATTCCCCGGCTGGTTGGGAGTTTGCACCCCGGTGCACCGGGCAGCGACAGCGGTAACCCTGCCCTGAATGCCCAGAATGACCTGGACGCCGGGATGCGGATGATCTTTTACCCGGCCGTGATCGGCTGGACCCTGCTGGGCGTGTGGATCGCCGGTTTAAAAATAAGGTTACAATTGATAAAAGATAAAACCCTGCTAAATGAATAAGTTTATTTTACGTCTGGTGTTTTGTGTTTTGAGTTTTTTGATGTGCGGAGTTTCCTTTGCACAGGATAACACAGGATCTGCTGATGTGATGCGCAGCAATGGAAAAATTTACGTGGTGGTGGCGGTTTGCCTCACCATCCTGCTGGGCCTGTTCGGGTATGTTTTTTCAATAGACAGGAAGATATCCCGGCTGGAGAAAGAGAAATAATAAACAACAGGCAATGTGCAACAGGCAACAGGGCCTTTGCAGGAATACATTTTCTGCGTATTGCCTGTTGTCAATTGCCAATTAGAAAAAACGATTGCTAAATATTAAACCAATTTTATGAGTGCGCAACAGCCTTACAGTTTCTTCCACAGTGTGGAACGAAGTTTTGACAAAGCCGCCAAATTCACCAAGTGGGATTTGGGCATATTAGAACAGATAAAAGCATGTAACAGTGTTTACCAGATGCGTTTTCCCGTAAAGCGTGACGACGGAAGCATAGAAGTGATAGAAGCTTACCGTGTGCAGCACAGCCAGCACAAATCACCTTGTAAGGGGGGTATCCGTTTCAGCGATGAAGTAAACCAGGATGAAGTGATGGCGCTGGCCAGCCTGATGACCTACAAATGCGCTATTGTAAATGTGCCGTTTGGCGGCGGAAAGGGCGGTATCAAGATAAATCCCCGCAAGTACAGCGAGTATGAACTGGAGAAGATCACCCGTCGTTATACATCAGAACTGGTCAAGAAAAATTTCATTGGCCCGGGCATTGACGTTCCTGCACCGGATTATGGTACCGGCGAAAGGGAGATGTCGTGGATCGTGGATACCTATGGTTCATTAAAACCGGGCGAGATCGACGCAGCTGGTTGCGTAACCGGTAAACCCATCACCCAGGGTGGTGTACGTGGACGTAAAGAAGCAACCGGTTTGGGCGTGTTCTTCGGTATCCGGGAGGTATGTAATATGGAAGACGTGATGAAGAAACTCGGTCTTAAGGTTGGGGTAGAAGGGAAAACGGTAGTGGTACAGGGATTGGGTAATGTGGGCTATCACAGCGCCAAGTTTTTCCGCGAAGGCGGTGCTACAGTAATTGCACTGGCTGAATACGAAGGAGCCATCATGAATCCGGCGGGGCTGAATGAAGAAGAAGTATTCCAGCACCGGAAAAAGACCGGAAGCATATTGAATTTCCCGGGGGCAACCAACCTGGCAAAAAATACCGATGCACTGGAACTGGAATGTGATATCCTGATCCCGGCCGCATTGGAGAATGTAATTAATGGCGACAATGCTCCGAGAGTAAAGGCAAAGATCATTGGCGAAGCAGCGAATGGCCCGTGCACACCGGAAGCAGATGAAGTATTTGCACAAAAAGGAATTCTTTGTGTGCCGGACATGTACCTGAATGCCGGTGGGGTAACGGTCAGCTATTTTGAATGGTTGAAGAACCTGAGCCACGTTCGTTATGGCCGTATGGAAAAACGCTTTAACGAGAACATGAACATGCAGATCATTAACCAGATGGAGACCCTGACCGGAAAAAAGTGAGTGAATCCGGGAAGAAATCCATTGTGCATGGTGCAGATGAGCAGGAACTGGTGCACAGCGGACTGGAGGAAACCATGATCAGCGCAACCCGGGAGATAATGGATCTCTGGAAAAGCAATCCCGGTATACCCGATATGCGTACAGCAGCCTATGTGAGCGCCATCAACAAAGTGGCTACCAGCTATGCTGAATTAGGTATTTTCCCATAACAACTACACATCAATCCATAAAGATCCCACCTGCTTTTCAACAGGTGGGATTTTTTATTGGGGTTAGTGAAATCTATAAGGTCTGCAGTGAGGCCAACAAACCCGGCAGACCTTATAGTTTTATCCTGGTCTATAGTTTTACCACATCCATCTGTTCGCTGACTTTTTTCTGCCTGCTTACCTGGTATGTTACGGTCTTGCCTGATTTTTTTCCGGTGATCTCAAAATTCAGAACAGCGTCACCCAGGTCATCGGTGTTGAGCAGGAACTGTTTTGAGAAATGCTCCCCCTTTACATTGGCAGCATAAAGTACAACACCCGATTGATCGGTAATGGTGATGCTGAATGCATTCTCTTCTTTTGTTCCGGAGAAGTTCAGCTGTATCAAGGGCTGGTTCTTGTAATTGCCGGCATATTTCAGTTCTACGGGCAGTGTGCCGGGGCCGGTTGCTGTATCTGCGGCAGCGGCCTGCGTAAACAGCATTACAGAAAGAAAGGTGATCGCGATGAAGATGTTGTTGCGTTTCATAAAGTTTAATTTAATGGTTAATAAAAAGATCGCCAGTAAGCAACCGGATCATTTCAAACAGCAAGAAGGTTAAAAAAGAAGCGGAAAGATCCCGCGGTACGGACAGCAGGCAGGACGCCTGTTGCTTGGATGGTGTAAAACTAATCAACCCATCACGGGTATGCAAACCAACTTATAACATGAATTGATTTCTCCAAAGAAAAGAAACAAGGCTGAAATGCCTGTTAATAAAGGGTTTGAGAAAATAAACGGTATGACAGCCAACGGGGATCCCGGCCTTTTTTACTGCTTAGAATTTTATCAGGGGCAGGTCATTTTTCATTTTTGTTAACGTTCCGTTCACCTGCAACTGTTCATTTTTCCGGGTAACAGAGAGATCGATCTCTGCAATATTGGATAAACTTCCGGCCATGGCATCCGGCAAATACCTGAAAAGATCCTTCGGTATTTTTGTGAGCGCCAGGCGGAAAAAAAGAACCGCTTTGATGCTTTCATCAACATGGGCACTGCTGTAATTGGAGGAAGTGATGGATATGCTGGTGGCCGTTTTTTTATTGCAGTAAGACTTCACCAGCGGCATGGGTAAAAAAACATCCCCGGAAGCAGTACTTTCCAGTTTATTGTTGCGCTGCAGGTAATTGTAAATGGAGGATATATCCTTCCCGTTGATGTAAAGAGCGAAAGAAGGCTCCTGTATCCTGTTCACCACCCGCTTTTCCACTTTGTTGAATTCATCATCGTATGTGTACGTGATGGCAGAATCAGTCCGCTCTGTTATGTTCTGCAGGTTTAAACTATACGATGTGTTGCTTTGAACAAATACAGAATCCATATCCAGGCTTAACGCTTTCGAAATGTTGTTTTTATTCAGCAGGTCAAAAACAGCAGGGGAGGGTTGTGTGAACCCCAGGACACAAAGTGAACCGGACGGGTAAATAAATCTCTCTTCTTCAAGGCTGTATTGGTTGCGGGGAATAACCGCACCGTTTATCCTGATTTTCTCCTTATCAAAACCGGCAGTGAGGATACCCGTTTCCCGGATCAGATCATTGGCTGCCATATAAACAGCCAGGTGGCTTTTTGCATCGATGGCTTTTTTTAATTCAGTACGGGCAATGAATTTCTTTTCTTTGAAAAGTTCCTTTGCCACCTGCCTGATGAGGTTGCTGTCCTCAACAGGGATGTTACCCGCCAGGATCTTTTCATCCTGCGCCAGCAGATAGATACCCCCGGGTTTGCTCACGTATTCATTGCTGTTTATCATTTCAAACCCGAATTTTTTCAAACCGGCTTCAAAGCCTGTTTGGCTTTTTATTTCAAGCAATACAAACCAGGTATTGAGCGGTTGTCCTTTGGAATGAAAGGCAAGGATATAATCGGGTAGTTTAACCATGTCACGCCAGCTTGTATCCCTGCTTTTCTTCTGGAACAGTTTGCCGGTCTTCCATTGGCCGGGGGTGGTTAGAAAATTCCAGATCAGGGTATTTGTCACCCTTTTTACGTCGAGGGCAATAACACAATCCGCACTGGCGGGCACTGCATTTTCACTCCAGGTCTTGTAAAAGAGTTTTACATAGCCAAATACCAGCAGGAAGGCCAGTATGATCCATACCCATTTCTTCCTGCCCATTTAATAAAGCTTTTTCTCTTTTTCCTGCCTGTCCTTTTCCATGATGCTGTTGATGGCATCCATCATGTTGAAAAAGAATTCCAGGCTGTTGCTGTGGTTGCCGGTAATGTTCAGGGTGGTGGTACCCTGTATCATGCCGTCCTTCAGGCTGCTTTCCATCTTCAGGTCGCCCAGGTTCTTAAGCAGGTAATCGGTGATCTTCTTATTTACATCCGTGCTTACCTGGGTCTCCAGTTTCGCGATCAGCTTTTTGCTGTTGATGTTCAGGGAATAATTATTGCTGAGGATGGAATTCCTTGTCTTTTCATCCGGTGCGAACCCTTTGTTGCTGATGGTCATGTCGATCACCTCCTTCGAAGTAGTGATGATCACTTTGCCATCCTTCACCATAAAGAACAGGCTGCTGAACGGGTATTGGCCTTCTTTAAAAGCAAGCTCATAATAGCCCCCTTCTTTCTCTTTATAGTTGTATCCGTCCTTCTCCGCATATTTCAGCGGAAGGCGGGTTATCTTTTTCATGAAATTCTCTCTTCTTGTTTCCAGTGCAAAAGTAAAATCAGGCGACAGTTCCTTCCTGGTCTTTTTCACTTCCTTGCGGTTGAATTCATCATCATACTCGTAATCGGTATAGTTCACGATCTGTGGTTTCATGTCGTGCATCACAAACAGGTAATTACCGGGCAGCAGTTCGGCAATGGCTTTTTCATCAATGATGATCTCCAGCAGGTCAATGTACAGGTCCATGATATCTGCATAGTCCTTTGTGCCGTAGATATTGGCCAGGTACTTCTTCATGTAGGTATAGTAATAATTGGCCATGGCCTCGGTATTGATGCTCATGGAGAAATAGCCGATGTTATCCGGGTTCACGTAGTTTACCAGCCCGTTGCTTTGTTTGCTGTTCATTACATTTTTTGCCAGCGCATCCAGTCTGGCATTTGCCGAGAATGTTTTTTGCTCCATCCGCAACCGCTCTTTTTCAAAATACATATTCACCGAGGACTTAAAGCCGTCTGATGTATCGGCATTGTAATTGCGGTAGCTGTTCAGGATATTAAAGGATCCCCGGTAAAAATATTTCCAGTACTGCTCCATGATGCTTTCTGTATTTATCCATACACTGGCATGGGCTGCCGGGTCAATGATCCGGGTATAGCTGATGTCATTCTTTATGGAAGCGATGTTCTTTGAAAAACTCCGCCCCATGATGTTCTCCGAAGCAGCCCGTTGCTGTTTGCCGGCGATCATATCCTGTTGCTGCCACAGTTCCCATTTTAAATTATTGAGGCTGTCCCGTATCTTATTTTCTAGATCTTCGTTTGCTTCATCCGATTCGGTTTCCATGGGAACCACTTCAATGGCCATGCTGTCCGGCATTATTACTGCGGTATCCACCGCAGGTACTTCCGTTATGGTAACAGCGGTATCAATCATTGCAATGGCCGAATCAGCAAGGGATACGGGCGCTTCAACCACCACGGCCGTGGAATCAGACGGGTAACTATAATAATTATCGTAATAGCTTTTCCGGTTCTGGTAGGTGGCATTCACGATCATGGCCGTGGTCTTGTTCCAGCCAATATAGGACCCGTCGGAAACGGGCAGGAAGTTGAACCCGTTTTTTTTGATGGTCTTCTTTTTAGCGCTGTAGTTTGCCTTCACCAATTTCAGGAACTGTGCCTCGTTCTTCAGTGGCAGCAGGGTTATAAAGTTCATGCAGGTATCTTCTATAGAGACATACTGGTAAATATCTTTCTCAAAATCGATCCCTATGTTCTGCAGCGATGTAAGCGTATCGATACGCAGGGTCTTAAAGAAGTCGTCCCGGATGAAACCATAGCTGTCTAATTTTTTCAGTGGCAGGCTCCTGCTGAAATTCTCCCCGGAATATTTAATTACCATTGAAGCGGTGGACGGTACCCGGTTCAGCAGTTCCTGTGCCTGCGTGGTTTTACCGGCAAGGCAGAAAAGGGCGAGGGATACGATGATCTTTTTCATTTGCATTAGTTGGTTAAGTTGATCTTGTTTTCTATTGATCTTTTTTCGTGAATAACATCCAGGGCATTCAGTTTCAGCATGACGGCCTTTTTGCTGGGTGCAATCCTGGTTTGGGTATTGCTGGCTCCCGCTACGGTAGATTCAAATTTAAATACCGCCGTGTAATTAGCTGTGGCAAATATTTCCTTGTCGGCATTGCTCAGCTTCTTATAATCGTCTTTAAAGGAATACTTGTTGAGCCTTTCAAATACACCGGCATGGTACTCATAGATCTTTTCCGGCGCTTTTTTGGAAGCGTTTTCTTTTGTATAAATGTTCTTCACAACATCATTCAGCCGGGCCACATTTTTAAAATCGCAGCTGATGCTGGTGATGAAGTTGTCAAAGTCAACCGATGTTTTTACGCTGCTGATGCCGGGGGTTTTGGCCACCGTCTTTTCGATCTCTGCTATGCGGTTCTTTATTTCTTCTTTGGATGGTACATCATGCCCGTTGATCGTTTTCATCTTCATAATGGAGTTAATCCTTGTTTTGCTCCTGCTGAGGTTGAGTACCAGTTGAAAATTCCCGGTGCCATCGGATTTTAGGAATACCTGCTCTACAATTTCAAAGCAGCCCGAAAGGGTGATGAGGCAGGAGAACAGGAGTAAATAGGCGGCTGTTTTCATGAAGGGTCAAGTTACGGCAAAACTACAGATTTATACAGGTAAGCTCGTGCTACAGGGCATGAATTTTTAGCCGGGAGGCCGGAAAGACACGACCTTTGATCTTATTGTCGTACCGGCTCAATAAGATCCCACAGGTTACCGTACAGGTCTTCAAAAACCGCAACGGTTCCGTAGGGCTCGGTTACAGGAGGCCGTACAAAATTTATTTTTTGGGAAACCATGTTGTTGTAGTCTCTCCAGAAATCATCCGTATATAAAAACAGGAACACCCGGCCGCCTGTTTGATCCCCCACCCGGCTTGCCTGTTCTTCGCCGGCGTCCTTTGCCAGTAATAAACAGCATTGCCCTTCGCCGGCTGGTTTTACCATCACCCATCGTTTTGTTTCACTCAGCCTGCTGTCTTCAACCAGGGTGAAGCTGAGTTTTTCAGTGTAAAATTTTATGGCTTCATCGTAATCGTTCACTACAAGCGCTATGTGGGCCATGTGTTGGTTCATTGGGATCTTTTAATAGTGCTGCATCAACCAGGATCGTATTGCATTCATTGACAAATGCTGGCCAGCCAGGATCCCATTTTCATCGATCAGGAAATTGTCGGGGATGGCATAAGTATTGAATCTCGCCGCAAATTTATTTGCCCTCCAGTCTGTTAGTTCGCAGTAAGCCTTCCAGGGTTGTTTATCGGCCTGGATAGCGGCAAGCCATTTCTCCTTACTGGCATCCATCGAGATGCTGATCACTTCAAATCCCTTGTTGTAGTATTTTTTGTACAGTTTTCTCAGATCGGGTATCTGTTCACGGCAGGGTACACACCAGGAACTCCATACATCGAGTAATATCACTTTACCCTTCAGGTCTGCAAGCAACAATTCATTGCCGGCTGTATCCGTTAAGGTCAAATGCGGGAAGGGTTTCCCGGTTTCTGCAACTGCCAGGCGCTTTAAGGTTATATCAGCCCAGGCCCTGGTTGCTGAATGCTGAATAGAACTGTCAACAAGGCTTACCAGTTCGGCTGCCTGTTTGTATGAAAGATTTATTCCCCAGTATATAAAAGTGAAATTAAGTTCATGGGCGGGATGTTCAGTTATAAATGAACGGATCTTGTTGAAAAGGTCCTGGCGTTTTACAGAATCAGAAGTATTTGAACTTTCATTCTTCTGAATGAAATCCTGCATTTGAGATAAATAAAGATTATTTGCCAGGCCCATACTGTCTGTTGACTGGCTGAAAGAGTGATTGAGGCAGGTGATCAGTATGAAAAACAGCAGGTGCCGCATGATTGTATATATTCAAAAAACAAACTAAAGGAACGACAATTTTTCCGGAGCAGGAATTATTTCCTGTTACAGTTTAATGATGTCATTGACCCCTGCAATATTAAACCCGTTTTTGATCACCAGCCCGGCCTGCCTGCTTTTTTTGTTCAACACCGGGTTGGTATGATTGAAGTGAATGAAGTAGATCTTTTTCTTTTCCAAAGGTTTCAGGTCTTTGAAAAGTTTCATGCTTTCAATGATGAACGGGTGCGGAATTTCCGAGATATCCCGGTTATTGATCTCCGCTGCATCATAAAAAGTGCCGTCAATAAATGCATAATCTACCCTGGCAATGGCTTCAATGATATTGGTCTTCCATTTCTCCCATTTGTCAATATCCGGGATAAAAAGGGCTGTTTTGCGGGGCCCGGTTATCCGGTAACCAACTGTTTCAGAAAACTCATCCCGGTGCGGAACGGTAAACGGGATGACCTTCAGACCGGGACTTAGCCGGATCTCTTTTTCATCATTCATTTCCTCCAGCAGAATATTTTTATTGGCCAGCAACTGGCTCCAGGGGCCGTTCTTTTCCAAAAATGTTCTCATCCGGGGCATGGTATATACGGGAACATTGGTTGCATTCATGGCCTCTTTGCCCAGGTACATCAGGCCGGAGTAATGCCCGATATGTGCATGCGTTAAAAAAATACCATCTGGTATCTCATCTCCCATGGCGGATGAAGCCTCATACAGCATTCTCATTTGTGCCGGCATATCGGGGTGGCTTCAAACAGGTATTTTTTGTTGTTTTTTGCATCGGTCAAACCCAGTGAAACCACTTTCCTGCTTTTATCGGGATGCAGGAAAAGGTCTTTGCAGCAATCCTTTTTACAGCCGATCTGGGGCGAACCGGCATCCTGCACCGTACCCAGTACGGTCAGGTATACATCGTTTAAGACAGGGGTGGCGATCATTGCCTTGCCGGACCCGGCCGGTTGTTTGCCCGCCACAGGCAGTGATAGTAAAAAAAAGAAAGTAAAAAACTTCATCGCATACCGTAAATGATACCTGTTAAAGAAACGAAATATAATTTAAAACAGGAAACATGCATCCTGTCATCTGCAATGAAAATTTAGTGTGTATTGCATATTCCGGAGGGGAGAGCAGGTTCGCCGGAAGAAGGGAGCGATTGTGGCGAAAACTTTTTTTTACATCGCCTTGCATCAGCATTTCCAGTTCTAACTCTACATGCAAACGGTATTTCCTGTGTCCCAGGATACGGGCTGCCATATAACCGGGTGAGATAGACCCCCTGCTTTTAATGGATGATTTACCCGGTAAATTATTGGCACGGCCCTGCCTGGTAAAATACATAGTATCCCTGTCGGTCTGGCCACCCGTATAATAATGGTAAAATTCCCGGTGCTGGTTATAGAATATTTCCACCCGCTTCAACTGGTGCAGCCAGTATGTAACAAGCTGGTCCTTGTCGTTTGATGGTTTAAATAAAACGGCATGGTAACGCAACGTGTAATATTCCATGGCAGCAATGAATAAGGGCTTGATGTTCTTAAAGAAATTTATCTCATCGGTCTCATGCCTGAATGCAAAGGACTCTGAATGGTTTTTTATCTTATTCAAGTAAAGAAGGGCGATGTTAAAACAGCTTTCCACCTTTTGTATTTCATTTTTGCAATGAGCTTCTGCCTGGTTGATCTCTTCCTGCATTTGTGCATAAAGCTGAAACGAACTGAGGTTCATACTTTTTTTATTTAGTACCTGTGACTGATCCCGGTTATATTGTCATGCTGAAGCGCTGCAACGGTTTCATGCAGGACCAAAAAAGGCCCGATTAAAAAAGGATATTATTGTTTAACGATCTTCCGTTTCCATACATGGTCCCCGGCCAGTATGGTCAGTATATAGATCCCGGCCGGGACCCGGCCGGGTATTCGTACCTGCCATTGGTTACCTGAACGGACAAGTTGCGGGCTGCTTATCTCATCACCAAAAGCATTGGCAATGGTTGCGGTAGCCACCGGGTAATTGCCGGGTAAACTAACAAAGAGCCGGTCAGAAAAGGGATTGGGATAGACCTGTAATGAAGAAGGGGGCTTTTGCACCGCTATTGCAACCGGGGAGTACGTAATGAATTTTGAGGCTGTGTCGGCATATTTTATCCTGTAATAATTCAAGCCTGTACGAACGATCGCATCCGGGTAGGTATAAAAGCCGGTATTGTTTTGCTTATCCGCAGCAACGGAATGAAACTCTTTAAATTGCCGGCCGTCTGCTGATGTCTCAATATAAAATACAGCGGTTGAAGAAGGGTTTTCCATTTTCCAGTAAAGGGTATTTCCACCGGGATGCTGCGCTGCATAAAAAGAAGTAAAACGGGTTGGTAAAACATGAATGGACCCGCAACTGACACAGCCATTGAAAATATTGGCCATTCCCCACGAAGGTTTGCAGCCAAAAGGGATGCAGGTGGAATCGATACGGTGGGTAAGCCCCAGGCATACATTGATGTACGGATTGGCGGTCGCAAGGGTATCCCAAAGCTGGGAAAATTCTGATACCGATACGCAGGCAGATGGTTCAGGAGCAAAATAACTATTCTTCACCTTGTTGTAGAGTACGGTCATTACGGTCTCACTTCCTTTTCCAAGACAAACACTGCCCACAGAAGACTGCGGATCGGTTATGATCCCGTGAAAATATGCTTTTCCCTTATTTACGAACCAGGAGTTGGCGTTGTTGATCACGAAGTACTGGTTATTCATTTTAAAAACGGATGCAGGAATGGCATTGATCACCACATTGGGTTTTGACGGGCTGGCCCAGCCGTTTTCCAGGGAAAGGTTCCGCAGCACTTCCAGGGTGCCGTAGTTATAAAAATAGCTATGGCCTCTTAATACGAGGCCGGCACCTTCACCATTACCGATCACGAAACGGGCGCCGGGCTGTACGAAAATTTTACCCGAGTCCATATAGAACTTATCGATGGTAAGATTGCCGCAGACGATCAATGTCCCTCCTTTAAGTGTAAGCATGTTATAGGCAGCCACGGGACCGTAATACCATTTGGTGGTACCGGCATTTAATACTTCACCGTCGGTTACCAACGGTTCTGTATTTGTGCAGGTTGCCATGGGGGCTGTTAAACATTGACTGAACAGGTGGGAGAGCGGGGTGCAGGCCAGGCATAAAACAATGACCAGGTACATGAAAAGGTTTTTCATACTGTTGAATTTTAGGATATAGAATTTGCCGGTGTTTATAATAGCAGCAACCAATACCAGCGGTTTGCAGCAGTTGCATGGTAAACCTATGGACTTACCCGGCGAAAATGTAATGAACCTGCAGCAGTTGAAAAAAATGCTGCATTAGTTGTTGAAATCTGAACACAAACAGGAACAGGGGTGCTATTCCCCCAGCCATTTTTTAAAATTGACGATCCGTTCCCGGCTGACGATCATCTCTTTTTCAACCGCAGGGTTCAGGTTTATTTTAAAACGGTTGCCGGGGTATGCATGAATGACCAATATGGAATGTATGGAGATGATATAAGACCGGTTGATGCGGAAAAACAGCTGGGGATCAAGAATGGTTTCCAGTTCATCCATCCGGTATTCAATCAGGAATTTCCGGTTGTCGAACGTTTTAAAGAAAATGAACCGGTTATCGGAGAAGAAATAAGCAATTTCCTCCACGGCAATGGATAATAATTTCTGCTGGTAGGTTACCAGGAACCTTCTTTTGATCGCCTGTTGCAGGGAAGCTGTTCCAACCGCCTCGCCCGGGTAACTTCCATTGTGATCATTCCTGTTCTTTGGCAGATGTACATCCCCACCCGGTGGCCCTGGGTTCAGTAAATATTTTTGCAGGTATTCCAGGTTACTTACCCGGAAGGCAAGATAGACCAGGTGGTTGCTGCTGGATGTGATGATGAGTTTTGCTTCTATGTTCCGGTGTGTGGTTCCCAGGATCTGCCGGTTGATAAGTACCAGGTCGGGAAGGGGGGCGGTATTGATCCTTTTCAGTAATGTTTCCACATCTTTCACCGCCGGCAGCACTTCAATACTGCTGTCGATGGAGTACAGGGTACGTATCACTTTACGGACCACGTGTTTTTCCGGCTCCACTATTATTACTTTCATAGACGTTGAAATGGCTTACTTTAACTGCAAGTTCATTTTTTCGACTCACCCGTTCAAGTGCAACAGGAATGAACCGGAAGAATCAATGGATGAGTTGTGCCCTGTAGAAGCGGAATTTCAGCGGCGACAGAAAGAAAAGGCAAAGACTTTAAACCAAAGCATCAAGGTAAGAGACCGGGACGAGAGATAATCGGTGTTAAGAAATAAAATTTTATTTTAATCCGGGTTTATTGCAATGGTTTCAATGCCGGACTGTTCTCCAGGAATAACCGGAAATTATGATCAGGCCGGTTGATGACGTCATTATGTTCTTTAAGGCTGTGGACGAAAATGACCTGGTTTGACCTCAGCATAGATGCGTTCACTTCTTTTTCCCCGGGATTTATGAAAGGAATATTTTTTTCACGCAGGCCCTGCATCATTTTCTCAGACACTTCATCTGTTCCACCTCCTTTATTGGTATAAAGATTAACGAACCGGTGCGACGGGGCTGCCTGTATCCAGTTCGTGAATTTATCCACCTGGCTGTACAGGCCATCGAATAAAATGGTTTGCTTTACTTCCACCCCTCCGTTCTGTAATATATGTGCCATTATCCGGAAGGCGCCGCTGTGTCCCGCCAGAACAATGCTGCCTGCTTCCGTTCTTTTCCCAATGATCTTTTCCAGTTTTAATTTATCCAGCACATCCTGTAACAGCAGTTTAAAAATATCTTTCTGCTCCAGTTTACCGCCATAACTATCCGGTGCATTCTTTGCGGATTCGGGTAAAACAAGTACCGCATTCCGGTTTGCTGCCAGGAATTGTTTTGCCAGTTCGAAGTATTCGGCCGAGCTATCAATCGTATTTCGCCATCCGTGAAACCAGAAAACCACATCCACCTGCTTCTTTACCTTTAATTTTTGCGGCACCATGATAAGTACACTGCTGTCGCTGTAATGTTCAGCCGCTGCATAAAATATGTTGTCATAGCGATGTCCTTTGACCCTGCCGGTATCCGGGAAGGAAGTGTACGAAGAAGCAATGCGGAAAATGAGCGGCTCCGTTTGGGCTGCGCATTGGTTTGATAAAAAGAACAAAATAACAGGCAGTAGTTTGTACATGGATGGTAAAGTTAGAAATTTTAAACAAGGCCTCTTTACCCGAGGCAGCGATGATGCGATAAGTTTATACGGTTGTTAATGATCCTTAACAAATCATGGCAAGGTATATGTTTAGTTGGGTTTACAAGCATAAAAACAGAAACATGAAAAACCCAGGTCTAAAAACTTCCCTCTTTCCCTTCAGGTATTAAATCCCCTGAGCTAACATAAATTCAGATTTTCCGGCGATGCAGATCCAGGTCCGGCGGGCATCTCATGCCCGTAATAGAATTACCAAAATTAAGTTCCTGCCAGAGCTATCAATTTTCTGAGAAACCAGTTTCTCTTATTTATTATTTAATAACCTATAAATTAATCCACTATGAAATGTGTAAAATTTAAAAATGCAATTGCCGTTTTAGTGATCGTGGCTTTTGCATTCAGCGCCTGCAAAAAGGAAGATATTGCAAAACCTGTGGCTGGTGCAGCACCTCTCACCGATTCAGTACCCACGGCGGATACTGCCCTGGGATCTTTGGAGAAAGTCACCGTTGCGGGAACCTACTACATCAGTCCGCTTGGCAGTAATCTGACCGGCGATGGTTCATTGGGTAATCCCTGGAAAACATTGTACAAGGCAACGAATAATGTTGGTATTGCAGGGAGCATCATTCATGTTAAAGCAGGTACCTATACCGAAGCCAATCAATGCAACCTGGCCCCCGGGGTAAGTATTGAAGGAGAAGGTGCTGCCACTACCATTGTCCGGAGTGTAAAAACAGGCGACTGGTCAACATTCCTTTCATTGGAATCTGCTTCAGATGTCAACGGAAATCAAAGTATCTCAAACATTACTTTCAACGGACTGTATGTGAGTGAGACCAATTTTAAAACCTGGATGGGGATATGGGTGTCCCGCAGGAGCAATGTTGTTATCCGCGATTGCAAGATCATAAATTTCCGCGACCGGGGCGTAATATTTGACGGCAATGGGGTACAGAATCCTTTATCGGATCCCGGTCATTATGCCACCGGAAACAAGTTCTATAACAATACGATATTGAACTCAGCACAAAATAATGGCCAGTATGGTGCAGGTTGTTTAAATATCGGTGGTCAATCGGGGATGGAAATCTACGGTAATACCATTATTCAGAACCAGCGTCCGAATTTCAAAAATGGCTGGCCCATTAAGTATTGGGAGAATGGCTGGCTGAAAGGTGTGAAAATTTACAACAACACCCTTAAGAAAGCCTACTACCAGGGTACGTATCCGGGTGAGAACGGGGATTGGGACTTCGCCATTGAACTGTTCAACATCAGCGGCCTGGAAATTGCCAACAACAAGATCCAGGGCAGCATCGACCTGAACTACAACTACAAAGGTGCTTACAATTACTCTGCATGGATCCATCACAACGTATTGGATCACCCAACCGTAAACTCGAAATTTGAAAGCGGTATCATCCTCGAATTTGCAACACAATCCAGCATCATTGAAGACAACGTCATCAACAACAGCAGTACCGGTATCCAGTTCAACACCGGGGACCCGGCAATAGCGGTGGTTACACATACCCGGCTCCGGCGGGAGGATACAGCGCACTTACAAACAATATCATACGGCGTAATTTATTCTCCAACATTTACCGGGGCAACGGAAGCGGTATCGGTATTTTCAGCGAAGGAACAGACGACCCGTATGTGAACGGTTTGCATATATATAATAATACCATCGTTGCCAGGGCGGGTGATGCACCGTGGTGGGGTATCGATTTCTCATCGCAGCCAAAAGGCAACTGCAGCAATATTAATATCCGAAATAACATTGTAAACGGTTTTGCAGGTGCTTGGATCGTGGGATCAACAGGTAGTACCCGTATTACTGGTATGGTTTTAACGCATAATGATGCTTTTGGTAATGGAAATGGGAATAGCCCTTCCTGGCCAGCAGGCAACCCTGCCAGTTATACCTACAGTAATAATTCAGCGGTTAATCCTTTATTTCTATCTGCCACTGATTTTAAATTGCAGGCTGCATCACCCTGTATAAATACAGGAGTGAATGTAGGATTACTTTTTACCGGTATTGCTCCCGACAAGGGCTATGCAGAAACCGGACAGTGATAATTTAATATCCGGCCAATTAAGCAAAGAGTCTCAAAAGAGGCTCTTTGCTTTTAAGTACAAAGACGGGGGGGAAATGGTTCGTGACAGGGACCAGGGTGATGCCTGCATGCCGGGACCTGTATGAAAATGGAAAAATATATGCAAAAAAAGATCCCGTCCGCAATCAGCAAACGGGATCCTCTTATAACTTATTACTTAAAACCTCCTACTTATTCTTCGGCCTGTCCCTCATATAATCAAAACGCTTGCCGCTCACCTCAGCCATGTCGGGGATGGATTCCACTTTGTATTCTCCTGCATCGAGTTTTTTCTTGGTTGCTTCAAATGCCTTCAGGGTTGTTTCAATGTCTTCATCGGTATGGATGGCAGAAGGAATAAGGCGGTAAATGATATGTCCCTTTGGAATTACCGGGTATACCACAATGGAAGCAAATATGCTGTAATTCTCACGGAGGTCCATTACCATGGCAGTGGCTTCTTCCACGCCGCCCTTCATATACACCGGGGTAACCACGCTGTCGGTATTGCCGATATCAAATCCCCTTTCCTTTAAACCCTTTTGCAGTTTCAATGCATTGCTCCATAGTTTTTCTTTCAGCTCGGGGTGATTACGCAGCAGTTCAAGCCGTTTCAGGTTGCCCACCACCAACGGCATGGGTAAGCTCTTAGCAAATATCTGGCTGCGGATATTGTAGCGGATATAATCAATGATCTGCCGGTCGCCCGCAATGAAAGCGCCGATGGATGCCATTGATTTGGCAAACGTAGAGAAATAGAGATCAATTTTATCCTGGCATCCCTGCTCTTCACCGGCCCCGGCCCCGGTTTTACCAAGCGTGCCAAAACCATGTGCATCATCCACCAGCAGGCGGAATGAGTACGTATCTTTCAGCGCTGCGATCTCTGTTAATTTGCCCTGGTCGCCTGCCATTCCAAATACGCCTTCTGTGATTACGAGTATACCGCCGGTCCCCTGTTTTTCAACCAGGGCTGTGGCACGTTGTAATTGTTTTTCAAGATCAAGAAGGTCGTTGTGCTTGAATACATAGCGGTGGCCTGCGTGCAAACGCAATCCATCAATGATGCATGCATGGCTTTCGGCATCATATACGATGATATCGTGGCGGCTGCATAGTACATCAATGATGCTTACCATGCCCTGGTAACCATAATTAAGTAATGCAGCATCTTCCTTCATTACAAATGCAGCCAGTTCCGCTTCCAGTTGTTCGTGCAGGTCGCTGTTGCCGCTCATCATCCTTGCGCCCATGGGTAAAGCAAGTCCGTATTTGGCAGCACCTTCTGCATCGGCTTTGCGCACTTCGGGGTGGTTGGCCAGGCCCAGGTAGTTATTCAGGCTCCACACGATCATCTCTTTGCCGCGAAACTTCATGCGGCTTCCTATCTCACCTTCCAGTTTTGGGAATGCAAAATAGCCATGGGCCTTTGCACGATGCTGGCCGATGGGGCCATAATTCTTTATCAGTCTTTCAAAAATATCTGCCATAATTATAATTGTGAATTTACGATCGGGGGGTTAAAGAATCTTTGTTGTTTACGTTAATAATTGCAGCGCAAAATTAAGGTTTTGGAGGCAAAACGCATAACATTGGCATAACATGGAGGAGGGGCGGGATAAAACCGGTAATAATTACCTTTGTGCAAATTCAAAATATGAAGCGTAGGTACTTTCTCATTTCCTGTTTCCTGTTTCTTATTTCTTATTCCACTTCAGCCCAGGTAAACAGGCCAAAATTATTGGTGGGCCTGGTAGTGGACCAGATGCGTTGGGATTACCTGTACCGCTACCACGATATGTATGGCGCTGATGGATTCAAACGCCTGCTTAACCAGGGGTTTAGTTGTGAGAACACGATGATACCCTACACGCCTCCCGTAACAGGCGCCGGGCATACCTGTATTTACACGGGCAGTGTGCCGGCCATTCATGGCATTGTTGCCAATGATTGGATCGAAAGGGAGACCGGTAAGCGGATGTATTGTGCATCGGACAGTACGGTGAGGCCGGTTGGCTCTGCCAGTTTATGGGAAGGCCAGATGAGTCCACGCAATATGCTTACCAACAGCATTGCCGATGAACTGAGGCTGGCAACAAATTTCCGCAGCAAGTCAATTGGCATTGCATTAAAAGACAGGGGAGGGATATTCCCCGCGGGGCACAGCGCCAATGCCGCTTATTGGTTTGATGATAGAACAGGACAATGGATCACCAGCACCTATTACATGAATGAGTTGCCTGCCTGGGTACAACGTTACAATGACAGGCGCATACCCGATTCGTTGATGCGGACAGACTGGAATTTACTTTATGACAGATCGAAGTACATACAAAGTACGGGAGACGATATGCCGTACGAGCGTTTGCTGGAGAGTGACAAGAGCCGGACATTCCCGCATAAATACCAATCGGTGATCGGCAGTACGAGGTATGATCCTTTCCGGTCAAGTCCTTATGGAAATATATACACACTCGATTTTGCAAAAGAAATAATCCGCAATGAAAAGATGGGGCAGGGGGGTGAAACGGATATGCTTTCCATAAGCCTTTCATCCACCGATTATATCGGGCACCGCTTTGGCCCCAATTCCCTGGAAGTGGAAGATCTGTACCTGCGGCTGGATAAGAATATCGCCGATTTTTTAAACTACCTGGATAGAACCCTGGGTAAGAATAATTATTTGCTGTTCTTAAGCGCTGATCATGGCGCATCCCAGACAGCCGGATTTTTAAAGGAGAATAAATATCATACGGCCGGCACATTAAGTTCAGATGAAATGGCAAAAAAAATGAATCGTTTTTGCCAGGAAAAATTTGGTGACAGTATGCTCGTGAAAAAGATCTACGACTTCCAGGCTTACCTGGATAAAAAGCGCATCGAATCGCTTGGGCTGAATATGAAAGATGTCAAAAAGACGTTGGTTACCTATTTAAAAAGCCAGAATGAAATATGGAATGCTTTGGATGAGGAAGACCTGGCAACCACCATACTCCCGCCGGTTGTAAAAGAAAAATTAATGAACAGTTATTATTTCCGCCGCAGTGGTGACATACAATATTTTTATAAAGCGCAATACCTCGAAGGGGTAACAGCGGGCACTGAGCATGGGGCATGGTATCCGTACGATTCGCATATCCCACTGGTATGGTTTGGCTGGAATGTTAAACCCGGTAAGCTGAACAGGGAAACCTATATGACAGATATTGCTCCCACGATTGCTGCCATGCTGAAGATACAAATGCCCAGCGGCTGTATTGGTAAGGTGATCACGGAAGTGGTGAAATAGGCTAAGGGATGAAAAGGGGAGATGGAAGTATGCGATCTTTATCCTCTTTTATGCGCTTAGCAGGTTTTGCTTTTAGCAGGATCAATTTAACGAAACAACAATTACTGCTTGATGAACTTCGTCTCTGCAATCCGTTCATTGTTGCTGATGAGAACTACCATGTAACTTCCTCCCGAAAGGTTTGAAACATCCGTTGCAATGATGTTGTTGCCCGAAACGACCGAAGCCGTTAATGATTTGACTTCCCTTCCATCGGCATTATAGATTTTGCAGAGGATGGTTGCATTCTCCGATGTGGTCAACCGTATATTCAGATTATTGTTAACCGGGTTGGGGCTTACGCGGATATCTTTTACAACAGACTGGCTGAAGAGTACCGGTATGATATCCGAATAGTTGAAATTTCCATCCCTGTCAACCTGTTTCAGGCGGTAAAAATTCATTCCTTTGACCGGGGCGGCGTCAAAAAATTCATAGTCGGTAGGAGTAGCGCTGTTTTGATACCTGCTGTAAACCATGCCTGCCTTTTGAAAATCGGTACCGTTAAACGAACGTTCGATGTCGAAATGACCGGCATTCACTTCCTGTGCTGTGGTCCAGTTCAGTTTTATCTTATCATCCTGCTGGATGCCGGTGAACCTGGTTAAGCTGATGGGAACTACCACGCCGTTCCGGTATACCCAGATCGGGGCCGTCCAGATGATATCACCACCAACCTGCGTGATCCTGGCGAAATAATAATAGGGGGTGTTGATGGAAGAGGTATGCGAATAATTCAGGGTGGTACTCCCGGTATTGGAAGCCAGGATCGTTGCATTAACACCGCTTCCGGCAATGCCGTAATAGATCTCGATCTTATTGATATTGTCATTCGGGTCGCCGGGCGCATCGGGGTCAGTAATGGTAACAGCGATATTGGAATTATTGGTGGTCACAAAATCCCTGCCCATATAATTGCCGTTAATGCTGAAATTAACCTGGGCATTCCAGTCGTCGGATGCATAGAACCGCCTTGCCTTAAAGGCCGCCATGATGCTGTCCCTGTTGAGGCTTGTAGCCAGCACAACTGTTCTTGTCATGTTGGTCCTTCCAAACGTGGTATAGTGATTATCATGGTCAATATTGGGACCTATGTGATAACCAACAGCCAGCGCTTTTAAAAATTTAGATTCATAGGATGTAGCCGGTGGATCTGTGTACGTAGTGGTGGTGGAGTTTGCATTGCCGCTGCGTATGGCGATGCCTGAAATTACACTGTCTGTATTTGCATTGTATGCAGCCCCGTCCAACAGGTTTCCGTAATCATTTGTCTGGGTATGGGCCAGTGTACAAAAAGCCGTAGGATAGGTTTTTACAAGGGGCCAGAAACTGGCGAAGTCGCCCTTGGCGCAGTAGATATCATAGTTGTTGGTGGGTCCCCATCCGCCGCTGCCGCTTTCCCAGCCAATCAATTGCGGAACGCCATATACCACCACATGCCCGCCCTGGCTGATGGTGCCCCATTCCATGCCGTACATGGCAACAAAACTGCCGGCGTGGGTGGCGGTATCTGCCTGGTAAAGTCCCATGGGGTAATGCCCCACATGCATACCGGGATTATTGGTGGAACTGAAATGGTTATGCTCGGCAATGCCCAGGAAGTCCATGTGATAACTGGCTTTGGCATAGTTGTAATCATTTCCGGGATTGTAATAGCCGGTGGCAACGCTGTCCTTATTCCCATCTGAATAGGAAGAATGGCTGTGTAAATTGCCAAAGTAAAAATTGTATTGGCAAAATACGGTGATGCTGCTCAGTAATGGTATGATGATAAAAATGCGTCTCATGCCAGTTGACAAAATTAGATTTTTTAATCTAAACGTCAGATACAACGGGAAAAGTGTGACTTTACGTAATTAAAGATCATCATATCAAACCCCGCCCTGTTCTTAAATAAAAAAGGGACCGGAAATTCCCGGTCCCTTGGTTGGGTTACTAGGATTCGAACCTAGACAAACAGAATCAAAATCTGTTGTGCTACCTTTACACCATAACCCAGCTTTAATCGGGTGCAAAAATAAGGTTTCAACCTTTTTCGGCCAAAAGGATTTTGAATGGTACCAAAGTGCCGGCTTGAACCACATAGGCACATAGAAAAAATGGTTTCCTGTAAAGAGTTTGGAAATCATAATCATATAGGGACAAGGGTAAAGAACACCGAACCTGCCTGCAGGCAGGTTCATCATTCCGTTTCTTCTCTTGCTTTCAGTTCCTTGATCTTATCCAGCGCCCCTGCCACCACATCACACATGATGGTATATAATGCGCCGGGTACCTGGTTTGCATAGATATATTCCAGCGCCTCGTTCTCATTGGCAATGGTAAGGGTGGGTACATGGGGGTTCACTTTATCGATGCCTTGTTTCAGTAAACCGATGATCTCATCGGCGGTACGGCCACGCAGGTTCTTATCGCAGCGGATGATGATCTGGTCGAAGTATTGTGCTGAGATCTCACCCAGTTCCATGATGTCTTCATCCCGCCGGTCGCCGGTGCCGCTGATCACACCCACTTTTGTTTTGTATTCCAGTTTGCTTACAAAATCGCAAAGCAGTTTTAATCCATGCGGGTTATGGGCAAAGTCGGCCAGGAACGTGATGTTCCGGAAGTTGAAGAAATTCAGGCGGCCGGGTGTCAATGCTTCCCCGGGCATAAAGGTCTGCAATCCCAGTTTTATATCATCAATGGAAATATCACGGTATAAATAAGTAGCCAGTACGGCCGGTAAACAGTTGGCAATATTATGCACTGCCTTTCCTTCATAGGTAAGCGGGATATCCTTTGCTGCCATCACCCGTATCTTCCAGTTTCCCTTCATGATGGTTACAAAACCGTTCTCATAAACCGTTGCCAGCCCGCCGCCGGCACAGTGTTCTTTTATCCGTGGGTTATTTTCATCCATGCTGAAAAGGGCAATATTGCATGTCAGCCCGTCTTTCATTGCATAAACAAGGTCATCTTCTGCATTTAAAATGGCATAGCCATGCGGAAAGACAGTTTCCGGAACCACCGATTTCACTTTTGCCATTTGCTCCACGGTGTAAATACCGCCCAGGCCAATATGGTCAGCGGCCACATTGGTCACAATACCCACATCGCAGTTCTGAAAAGCCAACCCGCTTTTTAAGATACCACCCCTTGCACATTCCAGTACGGCAAAGTCAACCGTAGGGTCTTTCAGCACAAACGTGGATGAGATGGGCCCCGTACAGTCACCCTTCATCATTAACTGGTTCTGTATATATACGCCGTCGCTGGTAGTATAGCCCACTTTCTTGCCGGCGCTCTTTGCAATATGTGCAGTTAACCTGGTCGTGGTCGTTTTGCCATTCGTTCCGGTTACAGCAATGATCGGGATCCGCCCAACACTTCCTTTGGGGAACAGCATATCGATCACCGGTTCGGCAACATTGCGGGGCAGCCCTTCTGCCGGATCGATGTGCATGCGGAATCCCGGCGCTGCATTCACTTCCAGGATGGCGCCTCCATTTTCACTTACCGGGGTACGCAGGTCCACTGCCATTACATCAATGCCGCATATATCAAGGCCGATGATCTTTGCAATGCGTTCAAACATGAAGATATTGGTCGGGTGCACTTCATCGGTTACATCGGTTGACGTGCCACCGGTTGATAGATTGGCCGTTGGCTTCAGTAAGACCCGTTCTCCTTTTCCAGGGATCGTTTCCAGCGTAATGCCCGCATCATCCAGCATTTTTTGGGTGAACTGGTCCATGGTGATCTGCGTCAGCACTTTTTCATGCCCATAACCCCGGCGTGGGTCCTTATTGGTCTCATCGATCAGCCACTGGATGGTATGTACGCCATCACCCACCACCGAAGCGGGGGTACGCAATGCTGCACAAATGAATTTATTGTTGATCACCAGGCACCTGAAATCATAGCCTGTAATGAACCGCTCCACGATCACATTGCGGCCATATTGTTTGGCTGCTTCCAGTGCTCTGATCGCCTGCTCCCGGTTGGTGATGTTGGTAGTGTTGCCTTTGCCATGGTTGCCGTCGATGGGTTTTATCACCAGGGGATAACCAAATTTCTGTATCGCTTCGTCAAGCCCTGCTTCTGTCCGGATCACCGTTCCCCTCGGGACAGGGATCTCTGCTGCTTCCAGCAGCATTTTTGTTTCTTCCTTGTTGCAGGCAATATCCACTGCAATGTTGGAGGTGGTGGACGCAATGGTGGCCCTGATCCTTTTTTGATTCACGCCATAACCCAGTTGCACCAGGCTCTGTTTATTCAACCGGATGTATGGGATATTCCGTTTTGCGGCTTCATCCACAATGCAGCCGGTGGAAGGGCCGAGCCTTGTATCTTCCCGTATCTCCCTTAATTTCTGAATGTCTTCATCCAGATCATATTCCACGCCGTCCGTCACTGCCTGTGCAATGCGAACGGAGGCCTTGGCGGCATACACACCGGCATCTTCTTCCATGTACGTGAAGCATACATAATACACACCCTCTTTTTCATTGGCTGTTCTTGTTCTTCCAAAACCCACATCCATGCCGGCAAGGGTCTGTATCTCCAGCGCAATGTGTTCGATCACGTGGCCCATCCAGGTACCTTCATCCACCCGCTCAAAGAAACCACCCCGGTGCCCCACGCTGCAGCGGTGTTCGATCATGGTAGGGAACATTTTTTCCAACCGCTGCCTGAAACCATCAATCGAATTGGTGGGCCTTTGTTCCATCTCCTCCAGGTCCAGTTTCATCTGGATCAGTTTGGTCCTCCGCACACTCCAGTAGTTCGGCCCCTTGAGCACTTTGATTTCAACGATCTTCATAATTCAGTTTGTAGGTTTGATGTTTGCCCCTATTCCCTAACGGGGAACCCGGGAGACTAATGTATTATCGCTCTTTTTCTTCAGGTATACAGGATCATTGAAATGAAAATATTTTTATTCGTGATACCCCTTGTCCCTCTTTAGGGGATAGGGGCAAAATGGAAATTACCAAAATCATCTTGCTTTGCAAAAAACAAAATTTGTACATTGTAATTCTAAAATAATTCACATGTCCAACCGCCGTTCTTTCCTCAATAAAGCAGGGTTATTGTCTGCATCTGCGCTCACAGCCGGTTTATTTCAGCCGGCATGGAGCCGTGATCTGCAGTCGGCATTAAAAAATGCAGCGGCGGTACCACCGGCCGGCCTGGCAACCGATGAGGAATTCTGGTATTATGTGCAGCAGTCCTATACCATTGCGCCCAATTTTATCAACCTCAATAATGGGGGCGTGGCCCCTGCTCCTAAAGTAGTGGCCGATGCCATGAAGCGTAACTATGATTTCAGTAATGAAGCGCCCAGTTATTTCATGTGGCGCATCATTGACCAGGGAAGGGAGCCGCTCCGGAAAAGCCTGGCCCAGCTGGCGGGATGCGATAAGGAAGAGATCGCCCTGCACCGGAATGCATCGGAAGCACTGGAAACCGTGATATTCGGGCTCGATCTGAAAGCCGGCGATGAAGTGGTGCTGAGCAAACAGGATTATCCCAACATGATCGGGGCCTGGAAGCAACGGGAGAAAAGAGAAGGCATCAGGCTGGTCTGGATAAATCTGGAACTGCCCAGTGAAGATGAGAATTACCTGGTGAAACAATACACCGATGCATTCACTGCAAAAACAAAACTGGTGCAGGTTACCCACATGATAAACTGGATCGGGCAAAAGATGCCGGTACGGAAAATCGCCGATGCGGCGAAGAAGAACAATATTGACGTGTTGGTGGATGGCGCCCATACATTCGCTCACTTTGAATTTAAGGTGCCGGAACTTAACTGCGATTATTTCGGTACCAGCCTGCACAAGTGGCTGGGTGCGCCCATCGGTACCGGACTGTTGTATGTACGCAAGGAAAAAATAAAGACCATCTGGCCCTTGTTTGGCGCCGGCGAAAAAGAAGAAGCGGATATCCGCAAGTTTGAACACCTGGGCACCCGCCCGTTCTTTATTGAAGAAGCAACGGATAAGGCCATTGATTTTTATGACATGATCGGGGCCAAACGTAAAGAAGAAAGATTGCTTTACCTGAAGAACTACTGGATGGAACGGGTGAAGAATATTCCCAAAGTAAAACTGCATACTTCATTTAAAAAGGAATTCGGATGCGCCATTGGCCTGGTGAGTGTGGAAGGGAAAAAACCTGCAGAGCTTGACAGTTACCTGTGGACTAACTTTAAAATACACAGCGTGGGCATTGAGTGGGAGAATATCAGCGGTGTGCGCATTACCCCCAATGTTTATACCAGTACCAAAAACCTGGACAGGCTTGTAGAGGGAATTGAAAAGTTTGCAAAGGGCATTTGAACCGTTTCAGTCGTTTAAAACGTTTATGACGTTGTGCTTATGCTGATTTGAAACGGGTTAAACGAATGAAACGTTTTT
Source organism: Chitinophagaceae bacterium (assembly GCA_016710165.1). Classification (NCBI taxonomy): domain Bacteria; kingdom Pseudomonadati; phylum Bacteroidota; class Chitinophagia; order Chitinophagales; family Chitinophagaceae; species Chitinophagaceae bacterium. The sequence continues at coordinate 809,187 of JADJLJ010000002.1, forward strand.
AAACGAATGAGCATAATTAACAGCCCTTGATAAGTAGTTCTCACCTGCCAAACACGAATTCCCGTATTTTTGCGTTAATCATAAAAAGATTAAATGCAATTTGCTAAAGGAAAACTGATAGCGATTGGAGGAGCGGAAGACAAGGGAACAGACCTGGAGAAAGGAGAGATCCATCGCAATAACCTGAACTTTTTTGAACTCGGTATCCTCCGCCGCATTGTGGAAGAAGCCGGCGGCCCTCTCAGCCGTATTGAAGTGATTACTACCGCCAGTACCATACCCTACGAGGTGGGCGACAATTACCTGAATGCTTTTGGAAAGATAGGCTGCACCGATGTGGGTGTGATGCATATCCGTAACCGGGCCGATACCGGTAACCGGGAATACATCGATCGTATAGCTGCCTGCACGGTAGTAATGTTCAGTGGCGGTAACCAGTTGCGCCTCAGCAGCACATTTGGCGGTACTGTTTTTTTTCAGACAATAATGGACCGTTACCTGGATGAGGATGGCTTTGTTATTGCCGGCACTTCGGCAGGCGCCATGGCCATGAGTAATACCATGATCTATGAAGGGAATGCAGCAAGGGCCCATTTAAAGAGCGAAGTGAAGATCACCACCGGCCTGGGATTCATGGATAACGTGATATTTGATTCACATTTTGAAAAGCGGGGAAGGTTTGTTCGGCTGGCACAGGCCGTTGCCAGTAACCCGTCCTGCATAGGCATTGGCCTGGGGGAAGATACCGCCATGCTGGTAACGGGTGGAAATAAAATGGAAGCCATCGGCAGCGGGCTGGTTACGATCATCGACGGGCACGAGATGCTCCACTCCAATATTGCCGATATACCCGATGGCAATCCCATCAGTATCGAAAACCTGAAAGTGCATTTTTGTGAGCATGGAAACGGCTATCTTTTAAAAGAGCGTAAATTTTTAATGGAAGCCGGTACCGGTTCGCTGATAAAGAAACAGGTGGATGTGGAATAGAAACTCCTGAGCATTTATCGGATATCTCTTTATTCAATCCCGTTAGGGGTGATATTTTTGAATATCACTCCCGTGAAGCGCTTAAAACATCCCGATAACTATGGGACAGGCTGACATCCCGTTTAACTTCTGAGTCTTATTATTTTCTTTTACCTTACCGCCATGAACCGGAAAAAATTCATCCAGCAATCGTCTCTTGCATCGGCAGCTTTATTCATGAGCAATTATTCCTTTGCAGAACGGAACAATGATTTTCCCGTGGTAAGAGTGCCGGAAAGCCAGCGGAAATTCAAAAGCCCGGCAATCGAAAAACTGATCGCTGAAATAAAAAAGAACACCGGCAATAAAGAAATTGCCTGGTTGTTTGAGAACTGTTTCCCCAACACCCTGGATACCACCGTTGATTTTGAGATCATCAACGGTAAGCCCGATACCTTCGTCATCACCGGTGATATTGACGCCATGTGGCTGCGGGATTCTTCGGCACAGGTATGGCCTTACCTGCCACTGATGAGAGAAGATAAGAATTTGCAGGAATTGATAAAAGGGGTGATCAACCGCCAGGTAAAATGCATTTTAAAGGATCCCTATGCCAATGCTTTTTATAAAGATGAGAACAAGATCAGCGAATGGAAGGACGACAAGACCGAAATGAAACCCGGCATTCACGAACGCAAGTGGGAGATAGACAGTTTGTGTTACCCGATCCGGCTGAGTTATGGTTACTGGAAAGAAACAGGAGATGCTTCTGTATTTGATAAAGACTGGCAGGAAGCGATGCGGTTGATCGTAAAGACATTTAAAGAACAGCAGCGCTTAGAGAATAATGGCCCTTATAAATTTGAACGTACAACGAGTTGGGCAACCGATGGGGTACCATTGGGAGGTTATGGTTATCCAACAAGCAAAAACGGGCTGATACATGCAATGTTCAGGCCGAGTGATGATGCGACGGTTTTTCCATTCAACATTCCGGGTAATTATTTTGCAATGCTTTCATTGTTGAATTTGATTGAATTACATGAAGACAAGAATTTTACTCATGGTTGAAAAGCTAATAAAAAAAATTGCTGACGGAATTTGGAGCACAATGCTCCTAATTGAACAAAAGGGATTCGGCAAAATATATGCCTATGAGATAAATGGTTTTGGAAGTTTTAATTTGATGGATGACGCAAATGTTCCCTCATTACTTTCAATGGGTTATCTGGATACAAGAAGCCTAAATGACGAAATCTATAGAAATACGCGAAAATTTGTTCTTTCATCCGAGAACCCCTTCTTCTTCAAAGGCAAAGTGGCCGAAGGCATTGGCGGCCCGCATGTGGGTATGGATTATATCTGGCCGATGAGTATCATCATGAGAGCACTGACCAGCAATGATGATAAAGAAATAAAGATGTGCTTGGATATGTTGCAGAAGACCCATGCCGGCACCGGTTTCATGCATGAATCGTTTCATAAGGACGATGCCACAAAATTCACCCGCAAGTGGTTTGCCTGGGCCAACACGCTTTTTGGAGAATTAATATGGAAAATCTATAAAGAAAGAAGACATTTGCTGAATTGATCTTTTATGAAGACGCTGCTTTTTACCTCCATTTTCGCTTTAATTGCCTTGCTTATGCCTTCCAGTCTTAAGAAACGGGTCATCTTTTTCGGGGATTCCATTACCGAAGCGGGGGTACATCCGGGCGGGTATATCCTGCGGATGGATTCGATGATCACAAAGCAGGGCCTTGGCGACCGTTTTGAATTGCTGGGATCGGGGGTTAGCGCCAATAAAGTGTATGATCTTTTTCTGCGTATGGAAGATGATGTGCTGAAAAGGGAACCGTCCATTGTGGTGATCTATATCGGGGTGAATGATGTGTGGCATAAACGTACCGGTGGCACCGGCACCGATGCGGATAAGTTTGAACGGTTTTACGAGGCTATTATAAAAAGACTGTCAGATAAGAACATCAAAGCAGTACTCTGCACGCCGGCAGTGATCGGGGAGAAGACAGACTTCAGCAACGAACAGGACGGCGACCTGAATAAATACAGCAATATCATAAGGGATATTGCTGCCAGAAATAACCTGCCCCTGGTTGACCTCCGCAAAGCCTTCCTGGATTATAACCTGAAGAACAATCCCGGCAATAAAGAGTACGGTATCCTTACCACCGACCGGGTTCACCTGAATGCCCGCGGGAACCAGCTGGTTGCGGAAGAAATGTTAAAAATCATACTGGCCTTATAATTCACTGCTGAACCTTTTATTGTCTTTAAAAAAGATTTATCTTCAACTTCTGCTTACCTGGTCCCCACAGCCTTTACTCACCAACAAAACAAACGCCATGAAGATCATTCAAAAACAAGTGCTGTGGCTGTTATCAGCGATCCTGATCACGGTTTCGGCCTGTACCTCCAAAACAGAAAAAGAAGAAAAGCCGCCGCTGGTAGCGCTGGAAGATTTTTTCAAAAATGCCGATAAGACCGGCTGGCAGATATCTCCCGACGGGGAATACATTTCTTACCGCTCCAATCATCTGGGTCATATGAATGTATTTGTTCGGAGGATATCGGATTCGGTTGGCATCCCGGTAACCTTCGATTCGGTAAGGCCTATTTTTCAATATCAGTGGAAGGGCAACCGCATATTATACCTGCAGGATGTAGGGGGGGATGAGAACTTCCAGTTGTTCTCGGTATCCATTGACGGGAAAGACCAGAAAGCATTGACACCCTTCCCCAAGGTGCGGACAATGATACTGAACGACCTCCGGTATGTACCAGGTAAAGAAAAGGAAGTGATGATACAAATGAATAAGCGGGATACCCGTTATTTTGATCCCTACAGCATCAATATAGAAAGCGGGGAATTGAAGGAACTGTATAAGAATGATAAGAACTTCGAAAGCTGGTATACCGATCACAACGGGGTGATCCGGCTTGCGACCAAAACCGATGGGGTAAACATCACGCTGTATCACCGGGCAACCGAAGCAGATCCGTTCGATTCCCTGCTGACCACCAGTTACAAGGAAGCATTTAACCCGAACCTCTTCACCTTTGATAATAAGAATATTTATGTGGCCAGTAATATCGGCAGGGATAAGACCGCCATTGTTGAGTATGACCTGGCTGCCAAAAAGGAAATAAGGGAAATTTACAGCAACCCGGAGTATGATGTGGACGGGGTGGATTATTCACCCAAACGAAAAGTGCTGCAGTCGGCTTTCTTTACCTCCTGGAAAAATGAGCAGCATTTTATAGACAAGGAGGCAGAAGCAGAGTATACGAAGATGAAGGATAAGTTCAAGGGATATGAAATTGCTATTTACGGAAATAATAATGAAGAGGACAAGTTCATTGTATGGACCGGTAATGATAAACTGCCCTCTAAATTTTATTTCTACGACAGGAAGAGCGGGGAAACAAAATACCTGGCTACCGGAAGGCCGTGGCTGAAGGAAGAAGATATGGCAACCATGAAACCCATTGAATATAAGTCGAGGGACGGGTTGACCATTCATGGTTACCTCACATTGCCGAAGGGTGTTGAAGCAAAAAACCTGCCTGTGATCGTTAATCCGCATGGCGGCCCATGGGCCAGGGATGTGTGGGGCTTTAATAATGAAGTGCAGTTCCTGGCAAACCGGGGCTATGCTGTGTTGCAGATGAACTTCAGGGGTTCTACCGGCTATGGCAAAGCATTCTGGCTGAAGGGTTCCAAAGAATGGGGCAAAAAAATGCAGGATGATATTACCGATGGGGTTAACTGGTTGATCAAAGAGGGCATTGCGGATAAGAAAAGAGTGGCTATTTATGGCGGCAGTTATGGCGGCTATGCAACCCTGGCCGGCGTTGCATTCACTCCCGACCTCTATGCCTGTGCAGTAGATTATGTTGGGGTATCCAATATGTTCACGTTCATGAATACCATACCTCCCTACTGGGAACCCTTTAAAAAACAGATGTATGAACTGGTAGGCGATCCTGTAAAAGACAGTGCCCTGCTTGCAGAAGTATCCCCGGCACTGCATGTTGGGAACATAAAAGCGCCCTTGTTCATTGCCCAGGGTGCCAACGACCCAAGGGTGAACAAAGCCGAAAGCGACCAGGTGGTGGAAGCGCTGAAGAAAAGAGGCGTATCGGTTGAATACATGGTGAAGAATGATGAAGGGCATGGTTTTGCCAATGAGAACAACCGCATCGATTTTTATAAGGCGATGGAAAAATTCTTTGATAAACACCTGAGCGGTAAACCGGCAGAACAGAAGAAACAGTAATGCACAGGTAATAAATAAAAAATGCCCCTCCAAAAGTGGGGCATTTTTTTTATGCAGTAACTCATTTATGCAGTCCTTGCATTGGAACTTTCAACAACCGTGTATCTTAACTTCAGCGTTAGGAACCATTTCTCGATATACGTATAGGAGAACCAGGATACGAATACAGTGGCAGCGATCACAAAGCAGTAAACAAAGCCATATTTCAGTATGGGCGGCATATCCAGGCCTCTGAGGAGCTTTGCTGAGAAGAAAATGATCAGCGGGTGTATCACGTAAATGCCGTAAGATATCTTGCCGAGAAAATCACAGGGTTTGATATCAAGGTTCACCAGCCTGTTCTTTACAGTGATCTGTCCCATGATCAGGGCTACGGTGACCACACTCACAATTTCATGGTCGATGATGGATGCGATGTGAAAGATGTTCAGTACCAGCAGTACAATAACAAGCCATGCAACCGCCTGTGTTGCTTTTGATGTGAATACCCTCAGGAACAACGCATGCTTGTTGAAATACAGAATGGCGCCCAGGCTCCCGATCAGCATGCAGTCAAACCGGATAACATCGAAGCATGCAGCCAGGATGGAACGGGGGTACAGGAAATGGAACCCGACTTTCAGTACAATGAAAACCGAAACGAACCCGATCACAAAATGTACGAGGTTGTTTTTTATTTTCTTCACCACCCACGGCCAGAACAGGTAGTATTGCTCTTCCACGCCCAGTGACCAGTAGTGTCGCAGAAAAGGCAGGGGCGTATCGGTTATATGCGGAATATTGGCTGCAAAGAAAATATAGGTCAGCAACATAGTTCCGTTAAAAGGCATGCTGTAATAAAAGATCACCGCCACGGCCACCGCCAGGTACAGGTAATAGAGGGGCCAGATCCTCAATATCCGCCGGAAGTAAAATTTACGGATACCTATTTCCTGTTTTTGTTTTTCGGCGAGCAGGAGGTAGGTTATCAGGAAGCCGCTTAATGCAAAAAAAATGGTAACGCCAAAACCCGCCATGGCAAAACCTTTTGGAGATCCATCAGACAATGTTCCAAAAATATACGGGTCCAGGTTGAATTCGGCAAAGTCACGGGTAAGGTGGAAAATAACCACCGATATGGCAGCCAATGCCCTTAAGCCGTTCAGTCCCGGGAAAAATATTGGTTTGTTGCTGTGCATTAATCTTGGTAATGGAACAGGATCGTTTTGTCGGTTGATGCGTTAACGCCGGTAAGCCGGGTTAAATTGCTGGCAACCCGTATATTTCTTTCCCCGGGGCAACTTGTTTTTTAGATCGCAATGACCCGGGGTTGATATTATACAATGCTTACCAGGTAATAGTTCTTCTTTCCCCGCTGCACCAGCAGGTATTTGTTGTGAAGCAGCAAGCTGTTTTCAATTCTCATGTCGGCACTTTCCACTTTATGCCGGTTGATGCTCACGCCGCCGCCCTGCACCATCTTTCTTGCTTCTCCTTTACTGGGGAAGATGGAAGACTCAGCCAAAAAAGAAACCACATCAATTCCGGAGGCTATTTTTTCTTTGGGGAAACCGATCTTCATTACACCATCCATTTCTTCCAGGTCTTCTGTGCTGAGGCTTTCTGCCGGTGCATTTTGATTGGCGAATAATTTTTCTGTTGTCTCAATGGCCTTGTTGTATTCATCAACGCCATGTACAAGAATGGTAACTTCCCTGGCCAGGGCCTTTTGCAAAACCCTTCTGGAGGCATCTTTTTTCTGTTCTGTGATCAGTTCATTAATGGCAGCCTGGCCCAGGAACGTGAATATTCTGATCCAGGTTTCTGCATCGGCATCATTGGCATTAAGCCAGAACTGGTAAAACTGGTAAGGCGTTGTTTTATGAGCGTCCAGCCAGATATTACCCTGCTCGGTCTTGCCAAATTTACCCCCATCGGCTTTTTTTATCAGCGGGCAGGTGAATGCAAATGCTTCACCGCCGCATTTGCGGCGGATAAGTTCTGTGCCGGTAACAATATTTCCCCATTGGTCGCTGCCGCCCATCTGCAGTTTACAATTCCTGTTTTGGTACAGCCAGTAAAAATCATAGCCCTGCACCAGTTGGTAAGTGAATTCGGTAAAGCTCATGCCGTTCTCGCCTTCCAGCCTTTTCTTTACGCTGTCTTTTGCCATCATGTAGTTAACGGTTATGTGCTTGCCCACATCCCGGATGAAGTGGAGAAAAGAAATTTCTTTGAACCAATCGTAGTTGTTGGCCATTTCGGCTGCATTGGGTTTGCTTTTGTCAAAGTCCAGGAATTTCTCCAGCTGGGCTTTCACACAGGCCACATTATGATTCAGCACTTCTTCACTCAGTAAATTCCTTTCTTCACTTTTGCCGCTGGGGTCACCAACCATGCCGGTGGCGCCGCCTACCAGGGCAATGGGTTTATGCCCTGCTTTTTGCAAATGAACCAGGAGGATGATGGGTACCAGGCTGCCTATGTGGAGGCTGTCGGCAGTGGGGTCAAAACCTATATATGCCGTGGTCATCTCCTTGTCCAGTTGCTCCTTGGTACCGGGCATAATATCCTGTATCATTCCCCTCCATTGTAATTCGTCAATTAAAGAATGCATGTTCTTTGTAAAATTTTTAAAATCAAACCTTAAAGATCGATCCGCCGTACATCATTTTGGCAAAAATGCTCATAAAAATTGATAAAAAAGCAATCCGGCAGGTCCGGCATTCTTATAAACTGCATAAAGTTTTATAAAGTGCAAACATTTGCCCCGTTTTCCCGTTCTTTTCAAGGCATCTTTTTAAAGGGGAAAGGCCTCTTGTTTTAAGCCAGAACCCCATTTTTTAACAGCCGCCGGATTTTGCAGGATGAGGGTTTGAAATTGGGGGAATAGGCTTAATTTTATATTAATATATGTACACAATTTACCAAGTATAATTACGTTTAATTAAAATCCGCCCTAATAAAATCAAAATTACTAACCCGATGACATTATGAGAATTTACCTGACTATATGCTTATTGGCCCTCCTGGCCATTTCCATCCCCGGTCATTCGCAGTTTCGGAAATATTCAAATGAATTTTTAAATATAGGTGCGGGCGCAAGGGGCCTGGCCATGGGAGGAGCACAGGTGGCTACTGCAAAAGATGCAACCGCCGGGTACTGGAACCCTGCGGGGCTGACCGGCTTGAATGGTATTCCAAATATCGGCCTGATGCATGCCGATTATTTTGGCGGCATTGCCAAGTACGATTATTTATCGGGAGCCATGCCCATACAGGACAATAAACGGGCCTTGGGAATTTCCATTTTACGTTTTGCAGTGGATGATATCCCCAATACATTGTTTTTGGTGGAACCCGATGGCAGCATCAATTATAACAACATCCAGACCTTTTCATCTGCTGATTATGCGTTCCTCATTTCGTTTGCTCAAAAGCTGAAAGAAACGGAAAACAGGAACATAAGTTTTGGACTCAATGCCAAGGTCATTTACCGCAAGGTGGGCAAATTTGCCACCGCCTGGGGGTTTGGGCTGGATGCAGGTTTACAGATACGCAGCGGGAGATGGCATGGGGGCCTGGTAGCCCGTGATCTGACCACCACATTCAATGCATGGTCGTTTAAGTTCACAGAAAAAGAAAAGGAAGTACTTTACCTCACCAGGAATGATATCCCGGTCAAGTCAACTGAACTGACAGCACCCCGGCTGATCATCGGGGGCGGTTATGACTTCCGGCTGGGCAGGTCGGTAAGCCTGATGGCAGAAATAAATGCAGATGTGACCTTTGACGGGAAAAGGAATACAGTACTTAGCGGGAATACGGTAAGTGTTGATCCGCATGTTGGCCTGGAAGCAAACATAAAAGATGTTTTTTTTGTAAGGGCCGGGATCACAAATTTTCAACGGGCGCTTAAAGACGGAGATACCACCAACCAGAAGAAAGTATGGATATACCAACCCAGTGCCGGTGCCGGATTTAAAATAAAGAATGTGATGATCGATTATGCATTTACCAACCTGGCCAACCAGTCAAACCCATTATACACTCATATATTTTCTATCCGCCTGAATATCCCTGGAAAAAGAGAAACGGTAGAATAAACATAATTTGAAATCAGTATGAAAAAGATTCTGTTGACCCCCCTTATTGTATTGCTGGTAGCCACCGGTTATTCGCAATTGAACAATAGCTGGATCGATTATAGCAAGACCTATTACAGGTTCAAACTTGCCAAGGATACCCTCACCCGTATCCCGCAGCCGGTATTGGCTGCCGCAGGATTGGGAAATGTTCCGGCAGAAAATTTCCAGCTTTGGAGAAACGGGCAACAGGTACGCATATTCACTTCTGTTCCCACGGGCATATTGGGTTCAGGCGACTACCTGGAGTTCTGGGGCGAAATGAATGACGGAAAACCAGACCGGGCCCTTTACCGCAACCCGGATTACCAGCTTTCTGAAAGACACAGCCTGGAAACAGATACGGTCAGTTATTTCCTTACAGTGAATGCTGCCGGTAGCAATCTCCGATATGTTTCCGCTCTCAACAACACGGCTGGTAATGTATTGCCTGCTGATCCATACTTTATGCGCAGGATCGAAGTGAATTACCGCAACCAGATCAATAAGGGGTATGCAGCCGTTATTGGTGAGTATGTTTTTTCTTCGGCCTATGATATCGGCGAGGGATGGACAAGCAATGATATATATCCCTGCTGCGGGCTGTCAAATGTTCTGCTGGATGTAAACAGGTATTCCGGAGGGCCCGCCAATAGTGTAATGGTTACCACCGCCGTGGCCGGAAATGCCCTGTATACCAGGGACCTGGTGGTCAAGATCAACAACAGCACGATCCTGCAGACCCCCATGCCTTATTTCAATTACCGGAAGGACACCATAAGGAACCTGCCATTATCTATATTGACAAGCCCTTCATTCATCGGGGTAAGTATCAATGGCAATTCCTCCAATCCAAACGACCGTGTAGTGGTAAGTGCGTTCTCGGTAACCTACCCGTCTACGTTTAATTTTAACAACCAGAAGAATTTTTATTTTGAATTAAAGAACAGTGATGTCGGCAATTTCCTGGTAATTACAAATTTCAATACCAATGGGACCGCACCGCTGCTGTACGATTACAACAATGGACGGAGATACCTGGGAGATATCAGTACCCCGGGACAGGTACGTTTTGCATTGCCGGTCTCAACAGATACGGTAAGAAAGTTCAACCTGGTAAGCCAGGATGTTTCGAATATCAATATGGTTACTTCGCTTACCGGTAAAACATTCACCAATTTTGCAAACAGCTCTCTCCAGGGCGATTACCTCATTATAAGCAATGCGGCACTTTATAATAATGGTACCGGCGTCAACTATGTTGATCTGTACCGGCAATACAGGGCTTCGTTTGCGGGAGGGGGATTCAATGTCAAGATCTATGACATCGATGAACTGAATGACCAGTTCGGGTTGGGCATTAAGAAGAACCCGGCCTCTATTAATCATTTTATCCGCTATGCGAGCCAGCAGTTCAGCGTTACACCTAAGTATGTATTCATTATCGGCCGTGGATTAAGTTATATAGATTATGTGGCCAACCAGGCCAACCCGATGACCGAGCGTATAGACCTGGTGCAGACATTCGGATGGCCTGCATCAGATATCCTGTTATCCTGTTTGCCCGGTACCAATGTTCCCCTGGTACCGATCGGCAGGCTGGGGGCCATCAACGGAAATGAAGTTGGCATCTACCTCGATAAAATGAAGCAGTATGAACAGGCTCAGCAATCCACCAATCAGACCATTGCAGACAAAGGATGGATGAAGAACATATTGCATACTATTGGCGGGAAAGACAGTACAGAAAATGCGGATTTCCTGGTTTACATGAACGGGTATAAAAACATTGCGCAGGATACCTTGTTCGGCGCCCATGTGGAAACATTTTCCAAAACCTCTGTTGTTACCATTGAGCAGCAGCAGAGCCTGCGCATCAGTGAACTTTTCCAGGAGGGGCTGAGCTATGTTAAATATTTCGGCCACTCTTCTGCAAACGAACTGGCCATTAACCTGAACTACCCCGAGAACTATCAGAACTATGGCAAATATCCTTTTATGCATGTGAGCGGTTGTACCGTTGGAAACTTTTTTACCTACAATCCCATACGTGTAAACGGGTATGGTGGTATGTCGCTTTCCGAAAAGTATATCTTCCTGGACCAACGGGGCAGTATCGGCTTTTTAGGAAGTACACACTTTGGCATTGCGCCGTTCCTTAATTATTACAATACGAGTTTCTATGATAATTTCTGCAAGTCCATGTATGGCAATACGGTGGGTAACCAGATAAAGAGCACCCTCCAGACATTGGGAGGCAACCCCGGCAGCCTGGACTTTTATACCCGGATACACCTGGAAGAAATAAACCTGCATGGCGACCCTGCCCTGCGTATAAATTATTTTGCCAAACCTGATTATGTAATAGAAGATCAACTGGTGAAATTCACACCCAATATCATTACGGTTGCAGCCGGTACTTTTAAAGTAGATGTGAAATTCATGAACATAGGGAAGGCGATCAGGGACTCCATGCGGGTATCCATAAAACAAAAATTACCCAATGACAGCATCCGGGTTTTATACAACCAGTTGATACCTGCCACCCTTTATATGGATTCGGTGAGCCTTATTGTGCCAATCAATCCCATAACGGATAAGGGGCTTAATAAACTGATCGTAACGCTCGATGTGGACAGCCGCATCATCGAACTGTCTGAAATGAACAATACGCTGACAAAGGATTTTTACATTTTTGAAGATGAGCTTCGTCCTATTTCTCCCTACAACTATTCCATCGTTAACCAGCAGAACATATCGTAATATGCAAGTACTGCCAACCCACTGAGTGGCCAACGGCAGTATGTGATGGAGATAGATACCACCGAACTGTTCAACTCTGTATTCAAGAAAGTTTACAATGTGACCGGTACGGGTGGTGTTATCCAGTTCACGCCGTCAAATATTACGTTTACCGACAGTACCGTCTATTACTGGAGAACAACAACCGTTCCTTCATCGGGCAATAATTATATCTGGAATAATTTCTCTTTCATTTACCTGGCAAACAGTCCGGCAGGATTCAACCAGTCGCATTATTACCAGTTCCAGAAAAATGCATACAGCAATATTCAACTGGATAACAACCGGACATTCAGCTTTAGTACAAGGCCCATTGAATTTAATGTACGAACGGGTGTATATCCTTTTGCAAACCAGACCAATGATTATTCGCTCCGGAATGATGGCCTGATCGAGCAGGCGGGCTTTTATGGTCCGGGGCTTGCACCCAATACCGAAGTGTTGCGGTTTTATGTAATTGATACGGTTACCCAAAAAGCCTGGGTAAATATTGATAACGGAACCTCGGGCCTGTATGGAAGTGTGCGGCCAATCCCGATCAACGGTACCGTGTTGCCGGGATTCTTCCAGTTCAAACTGACCACCCCGGCAGAAAGAAAGAACATCATGGACTTCCTGGAACTGATCGTTCAGAATGGTAATTATGTGGTTGTAACAAACAGCCCTGCGGCCCCATTCAGTTACTACCCGGCTGATTGGCGTGCGGATACTTCCATTTACGGTTCCGGCCGGTCATTATACCATACATTGAAAAGTGCCGGTTTCAGCTATATTGATTCCATAAAGACACATATACCATTTGTGTTTGTTTACAAAAAAGCCACCCCCGGTGCGGTAAATCAAACCATTGCATTGCAGAACAGCGATAAACTGGACGTGATCTTCTATACCGTGGGCAATTATCTTACGGGTAATATTACATCAGACAGGCTTGGCCCGGCCAGAGGTGGAAAGATCTTCACTGGCGCGGGTTTGCGCTTGAAACCCCAACAACCGACTCGGTAGCGATACAGGTATATGGGATAACTTCATCCGGTACTTCCGACCTGCTTGCTACGGTAAGGCCAGCAACAGATACTTCCCTCAGCTGGATAAATGCCAGTACCTATCCATACCTGAAATTAAAAATGCTGAATACCGATTCTGTAAAAGCCACTCCTTACCAACTCAGGTACTGGAGGGTGAATGCAGATTACATACCCGAAGGCGCCGTAGCTCCGAACATACTGTTTGTGATAAAAGATACCTGTGAGCAGGGAGAGCAGGTTGATTTCAAACTGGCATTTAAGAACATCAGCCAGACAGCATTCTCCGACAGCATGCGTATAAATTTTGTCATTACCGACCAGGGTAATGTTCCGCACCCCATTACATTGCCAAAAGGCAAAGTACTGGTATCGGGAGATACACTGGTGGTAAGTTACCGGATCGACACCAAAAATTACCCGGGCAACAATACCCTGTTCGTTGAAATAAACCCCAACAATGCACAGCCGGAACAATATCATTTCAATAACATCCTGTTCAAGGAACTGTTTGTAAAACCGGATAATTACAATCCATTGCTGGATATAACATTTGATGGAGTGCATATCCTGAATAAGGACATTGTTTCGGCCAAGCCCCATATCCTGGTAAACCTAAAGGATGAAAGCCGTTTTATGGCCTTAAGTGATACGGCCTATATCAAAGTGCAGGTCCGCTTCCCGGATGGTTCATTGCGTACCTATCACTTCGGCGACTCGATGCGCTTTACGCCTGCCAATCTTTCAACAGGAAACAACACGGCAACCATTGACTTCCTCCCTTATTTCCCGGAAGAAGGAGAATATGAACTGATCGTTTCCGGAAGGGATGTGGTTGGCAACACCGCAGGTGCCATTGATTACCATGTAACATTTACGGTGATCTCAAAAGCCATGATCAGTAACCTGCTCAATTACCCCAATCCGTTCAGTACTTCAACCGCATTCGTATTTACCATTACCGGAAGCGAAGTACCGCAGAATATGCGGATACAGATACTTACCATTACGGGAAAAGTAGTGCGGGAAATAACCATTGATGAACTGGGCCCGCTGCATGTGGGAAGGAACATCACCGAATTCAAATGGGATGGTACGGATATGTACGGCGCCAAACTGGCAAACGGGGTTTACCTGTACAGGGTACTTACAAACCTGAATGGCAAATCGCTGGATAAGTACAGGGCCGAAGGCGATAAGACCGATAAATTCTTTACCAAGGGATATGGCAAAATGGTCATACTCCGGTAAAATATGATCCTAAGCAAGAGAGGCTGCTTTAACAGGCAGCCTTTTTTATTTGTTACCTTTGACAAAAAATATTCAATGGCTAAAATTGCTATCAACATAGCCACGGGGAGTCTGCAACAGGATGAAATGATCGTGGGTATCGACCTGGGTACCACCAACAGCCTGGTGGCCATCATTCATCCCGAAAGTAAAGAACCGGTGGCCCTGAAAGAGCACAACAGCAGTTCTCTGGTTCCCTCTGTTGTTCACTTTGAAGAGAACGGATCTGTAACAGTAGGAGAAGAAGCAAAAAAATATCTTGTCACCGATCCTGCCCATACGGTCTTTTCAGCAAAAAGGCTGATGGGCAAGACCTACAATGATGTGAAGAATAATACGGCTTCCCTGGCGTATAAGATCATTGATGATGAAAACAGGCTGGTGAAAGTGCAGGTGGGAAAACAGTTCTATTCACCGGTGGATCTTTCTTCGCTCATTCTGAAAGAACTTAAAAAACAGGCTGAACATATTTTAAAGACCCCGGTGAGTAAAGCGGTCATTACCGTGCCGGCTTATTTTAATGATGCACAAAGACAGGCAACAAGGGATGCAGGTAAACTGGCAGGGTTCGATGTGCTTCGCATAATTAATGAACCTACGGCAGCCAGCCTTGCTTATGGATTTGGCCTGCACAAAGAAGAAAATAAAACCATCGCTGTGTATGACCTGGGCGGCGGAACTTTTGATATTTCCATTTTGAATATCTCAAATGGGATATTTGAAGTGCTTTCCACGCATGGAGATACGTATCTGGGTGGCGATGACCTGGATAATGCCATTGTGGACTACTGGATCCGGAAAAATGAACTGGGAGATTCAGGGGAGGAGCAAAAGCATCGGCAGGTACTCCGGTTAACTGCTGAAGAAGCAAAAAAGCAGTTGTCGCTAAATGAAAGATTCGAAACAACCTATGCCGGTAAAACAATCTCAATAACCAGCGATGCATTTGAATCGCTTATCAGGCCGGTCGTTGACAGAACGATAAGTTCCTGCACCCATGCACTGAAAGATGCCGGCCTGGACAAAGCTGCTATTGATGAAGTGGTGATGGTTGGCGGAAGTACAAGGGTGCCCCTGGTGAAAAAGATGGTCTCCGCTTTTTTTGGCAAACCACTGAACGACCGTGTGAACCCGGATGAAGTGGTTGCCCTGGGTGCCGCCATACAAGCCGATATCCTGGCTGGTAATACAAAAGATATATTATTGCTGGATGTTACACCCTTATCACTTGGTTTGGAAACAATGGGCGGACTGATGGATGTATTGCTTCCCAGGAACTCAAAAATACCCACCCGGGCATCCCGGCAATACACTACGTACAAAGATGGACAAAGCGGTATGAAGATATCCGTTTTCCAGGGTGAAAGGGATATGGTGAAAGATAACCGCCGGCTGGCCGAATTTAACCTGGCGGGAATACCGGCCATGCCTGCCGGCCTGCCAAAAGTGGAAGTCAGTTTTTTAATAAATGCAGACGGCATCCTGCTGGTGAAAGCAAAGGAACTGCGCAGCGGCACCGAACAGTCAATTGAAGTAAAGCCGCAATACGGCCTTACGGATGAAGACGTGGAGCGGATGTTGCTGGATTCAATGACCCATGCGAAGGAGGATATGGAGACCCGTGCGCTGACCGAGGCAAAAACGGAGGCAGAGCAGCTTTTGCAGACCACGGAAAAATTTATTCAACGTAATTTCAGGGAACTGACCGGAAAAGAGATCTCTGCAACATCGCTTGCCATGCAGGCGCTGCAGTTGTCGCTGGATATGAATGACAAGAACCTCATACAGGCCAAAACAGAGGAATTGAACGATGTTTCTCGTCCGTATGCAGAGCGGCTGATGGATGAAGCCATTCAAAAAACAATGAAGGGGAATAAAATTGACCAGGTTTAATGAGCAACAGGCCGATATACTATTACCCCCAGCTTGACTCCATCCGGGGCTTATCCTTCCTGGCGGTATATTTCTTTCACGCCGTCCATCCCGGATTTGGCCAGGACCTTTTCAGCCGGATGCTTGAATTCTTTTACAGGAACCTTGTTTTATCCATCGATGTCTTTTTTTATACTCTCTGCGTTCCTGCTTACCTGGCTTGGGATGAATGAGTATAAAGTAAAAGGCAACTTTTCTTTCATCAGTTATTTTATCCGCCGGGCGCTGCGTATCTGGCCGCTTTATTTTTTGCTGATGATCTTTTCCTTTGTGCTGGTTCCCTATGCTTCTGCTTATTTCCATGTACCCGTCAGCCTGCCGCCTGCTTATTATTACCTGTTCTTCATTTCAAACTTTTACCTGGAAGGACATGTTTATTTCCTGCGGTTTTTGTGGACCCTGGCCGTGGAAGAACAATTCTACCTGTTATGGGGTTTTTGTTTATGGTTTCTTCAAAAACACATCCAGGCATGTGTGTTTGTGTTTACAGGCGTAAGTGTTACCTATACAGTTTATGCAATTCTCAACGGTATTCACCATGATTTTCACACACTGACCTACCTCTTTGATTTTGCAGCCGGCATATTGGCGGCATACTTTCTTCACAAGGAATATGCTTTTGTTTCGTGGTTTAAAAATGCCGGGAAGGCCAGGTCCTTATTGTTTCTAATGGTCCTGCCGGTACTTTTCATTTTGCTTTTTTTCATGGTGGATATGGCCCCGGCGGGTTATGCACCCTGGCTCGATCTCATCGGGCGGTACCTGTTCATTATCTATGTTGCCCTTTTCATCATTGACCAGATGGTGAATGACCAGGCTGTCTTAAAACTCCGGTCATCAAAATTTCTGGTTTACACAGGTAAGATATCATACGGCCTGTATTGTTTTCACGGCATTGTACTCACGTTCGGGTTGCTGGCGTTGGAGAGACTGGATATTGTAATGCCGGTCATTTTAAGGGTCTTTGTTTTTCTTGCCCTGAACTACCTGGTATCCGCTATAAGTTACCGGTTTATTGAAAGCCCCTTCCTTGATCTGAAAAAGAAATTGAGGAGAGTTTAAAAGCGCATAAAGCCCCAGGACCAGCTAAGTTAAACCCTGGATACGGTTTACATATTTTCCGATCATATCAAACTCAATATTGACCAGGTCGCCTTTGGCCAGCCATTTCATATTTGTGTGCTCGTAGGTATAGGGTACAATGGCAACGGTAAATGCTGAGTTACTGATGTTAAAGAGGGTGAGGCTTATGCCATTAACTGTAATGGATCCCTTTTCAATGACCAGTTTTGCGAATTTTTCAGGGAAACGGAAATGATACTCCCAACTTCCGTTCTTATTCACAATATCAATACATTCTGCGGTGGTATCCACATGCCCCTGTACAAAATGGCCATCGAGCCTGCCGTTCAGTTGCATACACCTTTCCAGGTTAATGATGGTCCCTTTCTGCCATGTGCCCAAATTGGTCTTTGCCAGGGTTTCGGCAATGGCCGTAACCTGGTGCTGGCCGTTCTGGAGGTTCTCGATGGTGAGGCAAACGCCGTCGTGGCTCAGGCTTTGGTCAACTTTTAGTTCATTGTATAGGGGGGAAGATACCCGGAATGACCTGTTATTGCCATTTGATAATACCTCTTCGATCATTCCCGTTTTTTCGATAATGCCTGTAAACATGTGCCAAATTTCGGATTTTGTTGTAAGATTTTAATTTTTAAATATAATCTGTTATCTTTGCGGCCCTGCTGATAAAGGCAGTAAAAATCACCTAAAGGAGGTATATAATAATTTATGTTAATCATTGATTCAAAAGATTGCGAAAACATCGACAAAGCGCTCAAAAAGTACAAGAAGAAATTTGAGAAAAGCAAGATCCTTTTGCAATTAAGGGAAAGGCAGTCTTACACCAAGCCCTCTGTACGTCGCCGCAAGGAAGTGCTGAAGGCAGTTTACAAGGAGCAGGTTTCTGCCGGAAAGCTCGACTGATAATTTAAGTCAACAATATAGTGAACTGATACCCGGTTATCCTAACTTTGGGTATCAGTTTTTTTATGCTCCAAACCGCCGAACAATCCATCCGGGACTTCCTCAGTTATCTCAAATTCCAGAAAAGGTATTCGCAGCATACCATTGTATCTTACAAAAATGACCTGGACGCCTTCTTCAGCTTTATTCATGATCAGTTTGGAGGAACCCTGTTGCAGGAGATAAACGCAGGTTTTATCCGGTCCTGGCTGGCCTCTCTTAAGCAGCAGGGAATGGAGAGCAAGACCATCAACCGGAAAATATCAACCCTTAAATCTTTCTTTAAATACCAACTGCGCTGCGGGGTAATTGCGGTAAGCCCGATGACAGCGATCATATCTCCCAAGGTAAATAAGCGGTTGCCGCAGTTTGTAGACAGTGAGTCCATGAACACATTATTTACTCATGTTGAATTCCCGGATAACTGGGATGGAAGGACACAGCGGCTTTTACTGGAACTTTTTTACAATACGGGCATGCGCCAGGCTGAATTGGTCGGTTTAAAGGAAATGCATGTGGATAAGGCCAACTCTTCGGTCAAGGTCCTTGGCAAGGGGAATAAGGAAAGGATCATACCCGTGAGCAAACAACTGGTTCAGCAGATGAAAGAGTATACGGCCGCCAAGTCCGTTTTTTTTGAGGAATATGATAAAACATTCCTGCTGGTAACCCCAACAGGGAAAAAGCTCTATCCCAGGTATGTATATAATACGGTAAAAAAATACCTGGGCCTGGTAACCACCATCGACAAAAAAAGCCCCCATGTGCTCCGGCATACCTTTGCCACCCATTTGATGAACAGCGGGGCTGACCTGAATGCCGTTAAGGAATTGCTGGGCCACAGCAGCCTTGCTGCCACGCAGGTATACACACATAATACCATTGAAAAACTGAAGGATATCCATAAAAAAGCCCATCCCAAAGCCTAGGGAATTTTAACAGCCCGGATGCAAATTTTATTTTGAAAAAATACCCGGAAACAGTATCTTCATTATACAAAAGAGAATAACCGGCAACGCTCCAAAAACCCGCCTATGATGTGAATTTCTACCTGTGGTTTTCAAATTATTTTTCACCGATAAAAAGAGACGACATGAACGTTAACATTCAGACAGTACATTTTGATGCTGACATGAAATTACTTACCTACATTGAAAAAAAACTTTCCAAATTATCACAGTATCACGACAGGATAACCAAAGTAGAGGTGTACCTGAAACTGGATAATGTGGTACACACGATCAAGGACAAAGTAGCCGAGATACGGGTTTCCATCCCCCGGCACGAATTCTTTGTAAAACAGTCTTCCAAATCATTTGAGGAAAGTTTTGACGGTGCGTTGGATTCACTCATCACCCAAATGAAAAGAAAAAAAGAAAAACAGGCAGCCTGAATACCCGGATCTGTAAGTACTTCAATCCCGCCCTGGTGGCGGGATTTTTTTGGTTATTCACATTTTGATGATCGCCGCTAAAAAAAACCAATTCAAAGTTTTGGTATTAAGCATTTTCTCTTACCTTTGCCTTCCCAAAAAAAGGGGTGCTTCTTCATATGCCTTATTTTGTGAGAAAGGAAGTTCTTTAAAGCAATGCCGAAGTAGCTCAGTTGGTAGAGCAACTGATTTGTAATCAGTAGGTCGGGGGTTCGACTCCCTTCTTCGGCTCAGGAAATAGTTTAATTGTTTATTAGTTAAATAGTTAATCCCGAGGGACTGATCAACAAATTAACCAATTAACTAGAAAGGGCAGATGGCCGAGTGGTTAAAGGCGACAGACTGTAAATCTGTTCTCTCACGAGTACGTAGGTTCGAACCCTACTCTGCCCACTACATCAATTTGATGATGATTCAATTTGGTGATTTGAAAATGAACAGTTCTTTTAAATTTTGAGATGTGTTAATTGGTTAATTACCAAATCATCACATCTTCAAATAAATTTGCGGAAGTAGCTCATTTGGTAGAGCGATAGCCTTCCAAGCTATAGGTGGCCGGTTCGAGCCCGGTCTTCCGCTCTTAAAAGGAAGTGATTAAGTCATTAGGTCATTTGTCATTAGTGGTCCCGGAATGACTTAATGACTCTTCTGACTCAATGACTTAACAAAGTAAGCCGTGGTAGCTCAGGGGTAGAGCACTTCCTTGGTAGGGAAGGGGTCGTGAGTTCGATTCTCACCTATGGCTCAAAAAAAGATAATGGTCAATGGTTTACAGACTTTAAATGCAAACCGATTTCAAAACAAATATTAAAATATAAACAATGGCAAAAGAATCTTTCAAAAGGGATAAACCCCATTTAAACGTTGGAACTATCGGTCACGTGGATCATGGTAAAACAACACTTACAGCCGCTATAACCGATGTTTTGTCAAAAAAAGGTTTGGCGGAGAAAAAGAATTATGATGATATCGATGGTGCTCCGGAAGAAAAAGAAAGGGGTATTACGATCAATACAGCACACGTTGAATATGCGACGGCTACCCGTCACTACGCTCACGTGGACTGCCCTGGTCACGCTGACTACGTTAAAAACATGATCACCGGTGCTGCCCAGATGGACGGCGCGATCCTGGTGGTAGCCGCTACAGACGGTCCTATGCCCCAAACAAAGGAGCACATCCTCCTTGCCCGCCAGGTAGGTGTACCCAAGATCGTTGTATTCATGAACAAGGTTGACCTTGTTGACGATCCGGAATTGCTGGAACTTGTTGAAATGGAGATCCGTGAGTTATTGACCTCTTATGGATTTGACGGTGATAACACACCCATTATCCAGGGTTCTGCTACCGGCGCTTTGGCTGGTGAAGAAAAATGGATTGCCAAGATCAATGACCTGATGGACGCGGTTGATTCCTACATTCCATTGCCTCCACGGTTGGTTGACCAGCCTTTCCTGATGTCAGTGGAAGACGTATTCTCGATCACTGGTCGTGGTACTGTTGCTACCGGACGTATCGAAAGGGGCCGTATCAAAGTAGGAGAAGCCATCGAGATCGTGGGTCTCCAGGAAAAGCCACTGGCTACAACCTGTACCGGTGTTGAGATGTTCAAAAAATTACTGGACGAAGGCGAAGCCGGGGATAATGCAGGATTGCTATTACGTGGTATTGAAAAGACCCAGATCCGTCGTGGTATGGTGCTTTGCAAACCAGGTTCTATCACCCCGCACACCGAATTCAAAGGCGAAGTTTACGTACTGAGCAAAGAAGAAGGTGGACGTCACACTCCGTTCTTCAACAAATACCGTCCCCAGTTCTATTTCCGTACTACCGACGTGACCGGAGAGGTTACTTTGGCAGCGGGTACAGAAATGGTGATGCCGGGTGATAACACCAACCTGACTGTTAAGCTCATCCAGCCGATCGCGATGGAAAAAGGTCTGAAATTTGCGATTCGTGAGGGTGGCCGTACAGTAGGTGCCGGACAGGTTACGGAAATAATAAAGTAAAAAAGCCTCCCCAAACCCCTCCGAAAGAGGGGTTTAAGAAAGCTAACGATAAACAAAGTACCTTTGGTTAATCACCTTTGGTACTTTGCTTTTTAAAAAGTTCTTTAAATTATCAGTCTCTCAAATCCCTCCTTTGGAGGGGTAGGGAGGCTTTATACGGGCATGGTGCAACGGTAGCATACGGGTCTCCAAAACCTTTGATCTGGGTTCGAATCCTAGTGCCCGTGCTAAATACAACGTTAATCTGTTAATTGGTTAACTAGTATTCACTGATTAACCAATTAACTAATAAACAAATTATAACCAAACAGATGAACAAATTTACAGCATACCTGAGGGATTCCTACAAAGAACTGATTCATAAAGTGAGTTGGCCGAACTGGGACCAGTTGCAGCAATCAACCATGATCGTTCTTGGAGCCACCCTTATCATCACTGCCCTGGTCTGGGTGATGGATTTCGTTTCTAATAACGGAATGAAACTGATTTACTCCCTTTTTAAATAAATAATATGGAAGCAACAACACCGATAGTAGAGAAAACGGAAAAGGCGGAGAAAGAAAGCAAATGGTATGTGCTGCGTGTGGTGAGTGGAAAAGAACGCAAAATAAAGGAATACCTGGATAAGGATATTGTACGCAATGGCTGGAATAATATTGTGAAGCAGGTTTTTTTACCGGTAGAAAAAGTGTACAAAGTGGTGAATGGAAAGAAGGTGATGCGGGAGCGTAACTTTTACCCGGGTTACATCATGATCGAAGTGGCAGACGGGAAACTGAATGATGACATGATCCAGTCCATGAGCAATATCAGCAACGTGATGCACTTTCTTACAGATGGCAAAGGGTCAAAGGGCAATATCATCTCGTTACGCAAAGCCGAGGTGAACAAAATGCTGGGTAAAGTGGATGAAATGAGTGATGTGGGCGGAATGACCATGAGTGAGCCATTTATCATTGGAGAGACCATTAAGATCATTGACGGACCATTCAACGATTTTAACGGGGTAATTGAAGAAGTAAATGATGAAAAGAAAAAACTGAAGGTCCAGGTAAAGATATTTGGAAGAGCTACTCCTGTGGAACTAAGTTATATGCAGGTAGAAAAAATAGTTTAATTTGCAAGGCCACGAACGTGGCTTTTTTTTAATGATAAAACCTGTTTGTATGAAAAAAATGATCCTGACGATCCCCGCGCTTTTAATAGGCATTTGCCTGCTGGCTCAGCCACCCAAGGGCCCTGCAGATAAGGGAATGACCTTTGGTGAAAAAACGACGGCAGATGGGGCTGTTTCAGCCAATGAACTTGCCGCTAAACTGAAGGGAACGGAAGCCGCTGAAGTGAAGGTGACCGGAAAAGTGGTGGAAGTTTGTAAGGCAGAAGGGTGCTGGTTGCGTATGGAAACAGCCAACGGGCCCATGCTTATCAAGATGAAGGACCATGCTTTTTTAGTTCCCCTGTCAATGAATGGGAAGACAATTGTGGCCGAAGGTACAGCTACGCTTAAAGAAACATCCGTTGAAATGCTTCGCCATTATGCCGAGGATGCAGGTAAGAGCAAGGCTGAAATAGAAGCAATAAAAGAGCCCAAAACGGAAATAACCATGCAGGCAAAAGGCATATTGGTCCTCTGACCGCCCTTAAGATAGTACTGATCCCGGGTTTTCCGGGATTTTTTTTGTGAAAAACACAGGAATTGTCCGGTATATTCCTTAGCTTTGCCGCCCCAAATAGTTCTTTAGTACTCCCGATAGCTTTCGGGAAACTTGGGAGTCTCGCCGCAGGCGGGACGTTATCACCAAAAAAAGTAAAAAAATGGCAAAAGAGATCACCGGCTATGTCAAACTCCAGTGTAAAGGAGGACAAGCCAACCCGGCACCGCCGATAGGACCTGCTTTAGGTTCTAAGGGTATCAACATCATGGAGTTCTGTAAGCAGTTCAATGCCAGGACCCAGGAAAAACAAGGTAAGGTACTTCCCGTATTAATTACCGTTTACGCAGATAAGTCATTCGACTTTATCATTAAAACTCCCCCTGCTGCAGTCCAGTTAATGGACGCTGCCAAAGTTAAAGGCGGCAGTAAAGAACCCAATCGTGTTAAAGTTGGAAAAGTTACCTGGGCACAGGTAGAAGAAATTGCCAAAGATAAAATGGCAGATCTGAATGCTTTTACACTCAACAGCGCCATGAACATGGTAGCTGGTACCGCACGCAGCATGGGTTTAACTGTTGAAGGAAAAGCTCCCTGGGAAAATTAATATTCAACCTTAAAATTTGTAAGAAATGATTACGAAAAAAAGAAAAGTAGCAAATGCTAAGGTTGATACCAATAAAGCTTATTCCCTGAAGGAAGCTTCAACCTTGGTTAAAGAAGTGAACACAACAAAATTCGATAGTTCCGTTGACCTGCACATCCGCCTGGGTGTTGACCCCAAAAAAGCAGACCAGGCCATCCGTGGTACTGTTTCTCTGCCACACGGAACCGGGAAGACCAAAAGGGTACTCGTTCTTTGTACGCCTGATAAAGAAGCCGAAGCAAAAGCTGCCGGTGCCGATCATGTGGGCCTGGATGAGTTCATTACCAAAATTGAAGGGGGCTGGACAGATATTGATGTGATCGTGGCCACCCCGTCGGTGATGCCTAAGATCGGTAAACTGGGTAAAGTACTGGGTCCGCGTAACCTGATGCCAAACCCAAAAACCGGTACGGTTACAAACGATGTTGCCGGCGCCATCAATGACCTGAAAGGCGGTAAGATTGCATTTAAAGTAGATAAGGTGGGTATCATCCACGCTTCTATCGGAAGGGTAAGTTTTACTTCGGAAAAGATCGCTGAAAACAGCCAGGAACTCATCAATGCCATCATTAAGCTGAAGCCATCCTCATCAAAAGGTACGTACCTGAAGGGTGTAAGTATGGCCAGCACCATGAGCCCCGGTATTTCAATTGACACCAAATCTGTTCAAAACTGATCCCTGGCCTTGCCGGGATGATAAAAAATATTTGATATG
Source organism: Chitinophagaceae bacterium (assembly GCA_016710165.1). Lineage (NCBI taxonomy): Bacteria > Pseudomonadati > Bacteroidota > Chitinophagia > Chitinophagales > Chitinophagaceae > Chitinophagaceae bacterium. The sequence goes on from JADJLJ010000002.1 coordinate 834,082, forward strand.
ACAAAACAGGAAAAAAATGAAGTGATTGAGTTGCTGAAAGGCAAATTCTCTCAATACAACAACTTCTACATAACCGATACCGAAAGTTTAACGGTAGAACAGGTTGGCAAACTACGCAGGCATTGCTTTAACAAGCAGGTGGAAATGAAAGTGGCCAAGAACACCCTGATCAAAAAGGCGCTGGAAAGCCTGGATGCGGAAAAGTACAATGGCGTTTACGACTCCCTGCACAAGGTGACCGCCCTGCTGTTCAGCGAAAACCCGAAAGATCCGGCTATGATCATCAGCAGCTTCCGTAAAGAAACCAACAACGAGAAGCCTTTGCTGAAGGCAGCGTTCATTAACGGGGATGTATTTGTAGGCAACGACCAGTTGAAGGCACTGACCCAGATCAAAACCAAGAATGAACTCATTGGTGAGGTTATCGGGTTGTTGCAGTCACCCATACAGCGTGTACTGGGTGCCCTGCAAAACAGGCCGGAAGCAGCAGCCGAAGCCGCTGCAGTACCAGCAGAGTAATTATTTGAATTAACATAACTGGCCGGATAGTTATAAAGGCAAAACAATTTTTTTAAACACTCCGCCGGAGTCAAAAAACAATGAAGGCGGGAAAAATTAAACACTATGGCAGACGTAAAAGCATTAGCTGAAAACTTAGTAGGCTTAACAGTAAAAGAAGTTCAGGAATTAGCTGAATTCTTAAAGACCGAATACGGTATTGAACCAGCTGCAGCTGCAGTTGTAGTAAGCGCAGGTGGTGGCGAAGGTGCCGCTGCTGCTGAAGAAAAAACATCTTTCAACGTGATCTTAAAGAGCGGCGGACCCAACAAACTGGCCGTTGTTAAGATCGTTAAAGAATTGACCGGTTTGGGTCTTAAAGAAGCGAAAGACCTGGTAGACGGCGCTCCAAAACCTCTTAAAGAGGGTGTTGATAAGGGCACTGCAGAAGACCTGAAAGCCAAATTGACCGAGGCAGGAGCCGAAGTTGAGATCGCTTAATGATTTCTGGTAAAATAGCTTTAAAAGCCGGGGAGCAATTCCCGGCTTTTTCTTTTAAAAACCGGAGCTGAAAGTAAAAAGCCCGGTTATCCACAAAAACCCTTCCAAATCCTTAAAAAATCGTATTTCGGTAACCCAAAATAGCAAAAGATTTCCTACCTTTGCCGTCCTTTAATTTAGGGTTAGTGGCACATGTTGTGGCCTGCCCCCATAATCTGAAGGATCTTCTGCACACTAAAACGTTTTAATTACAATATGTCTGCAACAAAAACAAACCCTGCTAAACGCTTCAATTTCGGTAAAGTTGAACTTTTAGCAGAGACTCCCGATTTGCTGGGAATCCAGATCCAATCGTTTAAAGATTTCTTCCAGTTACAAACCACTCCCGACAAGCGAAATGTAGAGGGATTATTCCGGGTGTTCAAGGAAAATTTTCCGATCACCGATACCCGTAACATCTTCGTACTGGAATTCCTGGATTATTTTGTAGATCCTCCACGCTACACCATCGAAGAATGTATTGAAAGGGGATTGACCTACGCGGTTCCCCTGAAAGCAAAACTGAGGTTAAGTTGCAACGACGAAGAACACGTCGACTTCCAGACCATCGTCCAGGATGTGTTCCTGGGTAATATACCATACATGACCCCCCGCGGTACGTTTGTCATCAACGGAGCCGAAAGGGTAGTGGTAAGCCAGTTGCACCGTTCACCCGGTGTATTCTTCGGCCAGTCGATCCATCCAAACGGAACCAAGATCTATTCTGCAAGGGTCATTCCTTTCAAAGGCGCCTGGATGGAATTTGCTACCGACATCAACAACGTGATGTTTGCGTACATCGACCGGAAGAAAAAATTCCCGGTAACAACCCTGTTGCGTTCCATCGGGTACGAAACGGATAAAGACATCCTGGAATTATTCGGCATGGCGGATGAAGTGAAGGCCGACAAGAAGAACCTGGAAAAATGCATCGGCAAACGCCTGGCAGCCCGTGTACTCCGTACCTGGGTGGAGGATTTTGTGGATGAGGATACCGGTGAGGTTGTTTCCATTGAAAGGAATGAGATCGTATTAGAGCGTGACAGTGTATTGGATGAATCCAACATTGTCATGATCATGGAAATGGAAGTGAAAAGCATCTTCATCCAGAAAGAAGAAGTAAGCGGTGATTATGCGATCATCTACAATACACTGAATAAAGATACTTCCAACAGTGAACTGGAAGCGGTTCAGCATATCTATAAGCAATTGCGTGGTGCGGATGCCCCGGATGATGAAACAGCCCGTGGTATCATTGATAAATTATTTTTCAGCGATAAACGTTATGATCTTGGTGAAGTGGGCCGTTACAAGATCAACCGTCGCCTGGGACTGAACTTCCCGATCACTAAAAAGGTATTGACCAAAGATGATATCATTGCCATCATTAAAACCCTGGTGTTATTGACCAATGGTAAAAGTGAAGTGGATGATATCGATCACCTGAGCAACCGTCGTGTACGTACCGTAGGCGAACAGTTGTATGCCCAGTTCGGCGTTGGCCTGGCCCGTATGGCCCGTACCATCCGTGAGCGGATGAACGTAAGGGATAACGAGGTATTCACACCGGTTGACCTGATCAATGCAAGAACACTTTCTTCTGTGATCAATTCATTCTTTGGTACATCCCAGTTGTCGCAGTTCCTGGACCAGACAAATCCACTTTCTGAAATAACGCACAAGCGCCGTATATCGGCCCTCGGACCCGGTGGTTTAAGCCGTGAGCGGGCAGGCTTTGAGGTTCGTGACGTACACTACAGCCATTACGGCCGTCTTTGCACCATCGAAACCCCGGAAGGACCAAACATTGGTCTCATCTCCACACTTTGTGTGCATGCCAAGATAAATGAGATGGGCTTTATCGAAACGCCTTACCGCAAGGTGGAGGATGGTAAAGTGGATATGAAAAAGATAACTTTCTTAAGTGCAGAGGAGGAAGATACAGCCAAGATCGCCCAGGCGAACGTGGATATTGATGCAAAAGGAAATTTTGTTGAAGATAAGATCAAGAGCCGCCAGACCGGTGACTTCCCGATCCTTGATAAAACAGAAGTGGAATTCATGGATGTTGCGCCGAACCAGATCGTTGGCCTGAGCGCTTCCCTGATCCCGTTCCTGGAGCACGATGATGCCAACCGTGCCCTGATGGGATCGAACATGCAACGCCAGGCGGTACCATTGATCAAACCGGAAGTGCCTATCGTTGGTACCGGTCTGGAAGCCAAGGCTGCCCGTGATGCAAGGATCCAGATCCATTCAGATGGCGATGGCGTGGTGGAGTTCGTGGATGCCAATGAGATTCACGTTCGTTATAAAAGAAATGAGATACAGCAACTGGTTAGTTTCGACGAAGACCTGGTTGTTTATAAATTAACCAAGTTCGTTCGTACCAACCAGGAAACATGTATCAACCTGCGCCCGGCTGTTACCAAAGGACAAAAGGTTACCGAAGGTGATTTCCTGACCGAAGGGTATGCAACCAAGGGAGGTGAGATCGCGTTGGGCCGCAACATGAAAGTGGCCTTCATGCCATGGAAGGGTTACAACTTCGAGGATGCGATCGTGATCAGTGAAAAAGTAGTTAAGGAAGACCTGTTCACGTCTATTCATATTTCTGAATTTGAAATTGAAGTAAGGGATACCAAACTGGGTGAAGAAGAACTGACCCCGGATATTCCGAACGTAAGTGAGGAAGCCACCAAAGACCTGGATCAGAATGGCATCATCCGTATAGGCGCCCATGTGAAGGAAGGCGATATCCTTATTGGTAAAATAACACCAAAGGGAGAAAGCGATCCTACACCGGAAGAAAAATTACTGCGTGCCATCTTCGGCGACAAGGCCGGTGATGCAAAAGATGCTTCATTGAAAGCACCAAGCGGTACCGAAGGGGTGATCATCGACAAGAAACTGTTCCAGCGTGCCAAGAAAGATAAGAACGCCAAGGTACGGGAGAAGGCCCAGCTTGATAAGATCGAAAAGACGCACGAAAAGAATGAGGCCGACCTGCTTGAATTACTCATCAGCAAATTGCAGACCTTGCTGAAAGACAAGACCAGTGCAGGTGTCAGCAACAACTTTGGTGAAGTGCTGATCGGCAAGGGTGCAAAGTTCAATGCAAAGAACCTGGCCAACATCGACTACCAGAATGTAAATCCATTAGGCTGGTGTGGGGATGCAAAAACAGATGAGCTGATCAACATCCTGCTGCACAATTATAACATCAAGTTCAACGAAGAACTGGGAAGATATAAGCGGGAAAAATTCAACATCTCTATTGGGGATGAATTACCTGCAGGTGTATTGAAACTGGCTAAAGTGTATATGGCGGTCAAGCGTAAGCTGAAAGTGGGAGATAAGATGGCCGGTCGCCACGGTAACAAAGGTATCGTTGCCAAGATCGTTCGCCAGGAAGACATGCCGTTCCTTGAGGACGGAACACCGGTTGATATCGTACTGAATCCATTGGGCGTACCAAGCCGTATGAACCTCGGACAGATCTATGAAACGGTTCTTGGCTGGGCTGGTGAAAAACTCAATGTTCGTTTTGCAACGCCGATCTTCGACGGAGCAAGCGTTTCTGAGATTGACGAACAGATCACCAAAGCGGGTCTGCCTAAGTTCGGTCACACATACTTATTTGATGGTGAAACAGGTGACCGCTTCGATCAGAAAGCAACCGTTGGTATCATTTATGTGATCAAACTTCACCACATGGTGGATGACAAAATGCACGCACGTTCTATCGGACCATACAGTCTCATTACGCAGCAGCCGTTGGGTGGTAAAGCCCAGTTCGGTGGCCAGCGTTTTGGTGAGATGGAAGTGTGGGCACTGGAAGCATATGGCGCTTCAAACATTTTGCAGGAGCTGTTGACGCTTAAATCGGATGATATCATCGGAAGAGCCAAAACATACGAAGCGATTGTTAAAGGCGACAACATTCCAAGAGCCGGTATTCCTGAATCATTCAACGTACTGGTTCATGAATTGAGGGGATTGGGACTGGATCTGAAATTTGACTAACCTCACTCCAGCCCTCTCCAAAGGAAAGGGAGAATGGTCGGAATTAATTTGAGAGTAACGTTGTTGAATGATGGTATGTAGTACAAGTGAGTGACACAACGATGTTGATCTTTGTACAACAGTCGGCAACAACAAATAACAAACTACAAACAGTAAACAAAATATGGCATTCAAAAAAGAAAACCGCCCAAGGCCTACATTTTCTCAAATAACAATTGGTTTGGCTTCGCCGGACAGCATTTTGGAAAAAAGCTATGGTGAAGTTTTAAAGCCCGAAACGATCAACTACCGTACCTACAAACCGGAACGTGATGGTTTGTTCTGCGAACGGATATTCGGGCCCGTAAAGGATTATGAGTGTGCCTGCGGTAAATACAAGCGCATCCGTTACAAGGGTATTGTGTGCGACCGTTGCGGTGTGGAGGTAACAGAAAAGAAAGTGCGTAGAGAAAGAATGGGACACATCAAACTGGTGGTTCCCGTGGTGCATATCTGGTACTTTAAATCATTGCCGAACAAGATCGGTTACTTACTGGGAATGAGCTCTAAAAAATTAGAGAGCATTGTTTACTACGAACGTTTTGTAGTGATACAGTCCGGTATCCGTGCCGACAAAGGGCAGAACTACGGAGACCTGCTGACCGAAGAAGAATATTTAGACATATTGGATACGCTGCCAAAAGACAACCAGCACCTGCCCGATGAGGATCCGAACAAATTCATTGCCAAGATGGGTGCGGAAGCGGTGCATGATATGTTACAGCGTATTGACCTGGATCAACTGAGTTTTGACCTGCGTAATGCTGCTGCCAACGAAACATCGCAGCAACGTAAGGCAGATGCTTTAAAAAGATTGAGTGTGGTGGAAAGCTTCCGGGATGCCAATACAAGGATCAACAACCGTCCGGAGTGGATGGTGATGCAGTACATTCCTGTTATTCCGCCGGAATTGCGCCCGCTGGTCCCACTGGATGGCGGCCGTTTTGCATCTTCTGACCTGAATGACCTTTACCGTCGTGTCATTATACGTAATAACCGTTTGAAAAGGTTGTTGGAGATCAAGGCGCCTGAAGTGATCCTGCGTAATGAAAAGCGTATGCTGCAGGAAGCGATCGATTCATTGTTTGATAACAGCCGTAAATCAAATGCCGTAAAAGCAGAAGGTGGACGTGCCCTGAAATCATTAAGCGATGTGCTGAAAGGAAAGCAGGGGCGTTTCCGCCAGAACCTGTTGGGTAAGCGTGTTGACTACTCCGGCCGTTCTGTTATCGTGGTAGGCCCTGAACTGAAGATGCACGAGTGTGGTTTGCCAAAAGATATGGCCGCTGAATTGTTCAAGCCGTTCATCATCCGTAAACTGATCGAAAGAGGTATCGTAAAAACAGTAAAGAGTGCCCGTAAGCTGGTGGATAAAAAAGAAGCCATCATCTGGGATATTCTTGAGAACATATTGAAGGGTCACCCGGTCATGCTGAACAGGGCCCCAACGCTTCATCGTTTATCGATCCAGGCATTCCAGCCAAAACTGATCGAAGGGAAAGCGATACAATTACACCCGTTGGTAACCACGGCCTTCAACGCCGACTTTGATGGTGACCAGATGGCAGTTCACGTGCCGTTGAGTCATGCTGCGATCCTGGAAGCCCAGTTACTGATGCTTTCTTCCCACAACATCCTGAACCCGCAGAATGGTACGCCAATCACCCTGCCTTCACAGGACATGGTTCTTGGTCTGTACTACATCACCAAGGGTAAGAAATCAACCCCGGAAGAAAAAGTAAAAGGCGAGGGCAAAACTTTTTATTCATCAGAAGAAGTGATCATTGCATATAATGAGAAGATGATCGATCTGCATGCCAATATAAAAGTAAAAGCAGATTTCCGTAACCCGGATGGATCTTTGACCAATAAAATAATTGAAACCACGGTTGGCCGTGTGATCTTTAACCAGCATGTTCCTAAAACGGTAGGGTTCATTAATACACTTTTGACCAAGAAAGCATTGCGTGAGATCATCGGCGATATCATCAAGTGGACAAGTGTTCCCATCACGGCAAAATTCCTGGATGATATCAAAACACTGGGATACCGCATGGCATTCCGTGGAGGATTGTCGTTCAACATCAACGACCTTATCATTCCGGAGATCAAGACCATGCTGATCGAGAACGCCCAGACAGAAGTGGATGAAGTGTGGGAGAACTATAACATGGGTCTTATCACCAACAACGAACGTTACAACCAAATCATTGATATCTGGAGCCGTGTGGATACAAAAGTCACCGAAACACTCATACATGAACTGGCAACCAATAAGCAGGGATTCAACTCTGTGTTCATGATGCTGGATAGCGGCGCCCGGGGCAGCAAGCAGCAGATCAAGCAGCTTGCCGGTTTGAGGGGATTGATGGCCAAACCGCGTAAATCCGGTTCATCAGGAAGCGAGATCATCGAGAACCCGATCCTTGCCAACTTTAAAGACGGGTTAAGTGTATTGGAATACTTTATCTCTACCCACGGTGCCCGTAAAGGCCTGGCCGATACGGCGCTTAAGACAGCCGATGCCGGTTACCTCACCCGTCGTTTGGTTGACGTAAGCCAGGACGTGGTAATTAATGAAGAGGATTGCGGAACCTTACGGGGTATTGCAACTTCTGCATTAAAAGATAATGAGGATATCATTGAACCATTGAGCGACCGTATCGAGGGACGTACTTCCCTGCACGATATCTTCCACCCGGTAACAGAAGAATTACTCATCAATGCCGGCGAAGAGATCAGTGCTGAGATGGCAAAACTGATCGAAGAAAGCGGCATTGAGACCGTTGAGATACGTTCGGTACTCACCTGCGAAAGCAAGCGGGGTGTTTGTGTGAAATGTTATGGTAAGAACCTGGCATCCGGCATGCTGGCACAGCGTGGAGACGCCGTGGGTATCATTGCAGCACAATCCATCGGTGAACCGGGTACACAGTTGACCCTGCGTACTTTCCACGTGGGTGGTGTGGCAGGTTCTGCTTCGGTAGAATCTTCATTACCGGCCAAGTTCGACGGTACCCTGCAGTTTGACGGGTTACGTACGGTTGCCACCGAAAATAATGAAGGCAAGAAAGTACAGGTTGTTATCGGCCGTACCGGTGAGATCAGGAATATTGATGTAAAATCTGACCGCTTACTCAACAGCATGCACATTCCGTATGGTGCGACGCTTAATGTAAAGGACGGACAGAAAGTTAATAAAGGAGATATCATCTGTACATGGGATCCGTTCAATAACGTAATTGTTGCTGAAACAAACGGTATCGTACATTTTGAGAGCCTGATCGAAGGCATCACCTACCGGGATGAGGCGGATGAACAAACCGGTCACCGCGAAAAAAGTGGTTATCGAGACAAAAGATAAGACCAAGCTGCCGACCATTATTGTGGAAGGAAAGGAAAAGAAAATTTATAACCTGCCGGTAGGCTCACATATTGTGGTGGAAGAAAAGGATGACGTGCGGAGTGGCCAGGTGCTGGTGAAAATTCCAAGGGTATTAAGCAAACTGAAGGATATTACCGGTGGTCTGCCACGTGTAACAGAATTATTTGAGGCACGTAACCCAAGTAACCCTGCCGTGGTTTGCGAAATAGACGGTGTGGTAGCTTTCGGGGCTATCAAACGTGGTAACCGCGAGATCATCGTGGAGGCAAAAGACGGAGTGGTTAAAAAATACCTGGTCCCGCTGAGCCGCCAGATCCTGGTTCAGGATGGTGACTTTGTAAAAGCAGGCGCTGCCCTGAGCGATGGACAGATCGCACCGGTTGATATCCTGTCGATCAAAGGCCCGTATGCCGTTCAGGAATACGTGGTGAATGAGATACAGGAAGTGTACCGTTTGCAGGGTGTGAAGATCAACGACAAGCACGTGGAAGTGATCGTAAGGCAGATGATGCGTAAAGTACGTATTGAAGATGCCGGTGATACAAAATTCCTGGAAGGAGATACCGAAGACCGCTTCGACTTTAATATGGAGAATGACTTCATCTTCGATAAGAAAGTGGTCACAGAGGCCGGCGAAAGTACCAAGCTGAAATCCGGTCAGATCGTAAGCCTCCGGGAGGTACGTGAAGAGAATTCCGTATTAAGAAGGGCAGATAAGAAACTGGCCGAATTCCGGGATGCCAAACCTGCCACTTCATCACCGTTGTTGCTGGGTATCACAAAAGCATCACTGGGTACACACAGCTGGATCTCTGCTGCGTCATTCCAGGAAACGACCAAGGTGCTTTCTTCTGCTGCCATACAGGGCAAAACGGATGAAATGCTTGGCCTGAAAGAAAACGTGATCACCGGGCATCATATTCCTGCCGGTACCGGTATGCGTGAATTTGAGAACATGATCGTGGGTAGCAAGGAAGAATATGAGTTGCTGATGACCACCAAAGAAGCGATGAGCTTCGATGAGGAGGAATAATTGACCTGCCTGCCGGTGGCAGGTTTGAAGATCCGGTGATTTGAAAAATCACCGGTACATAAAATTGAAGGAGTAAGATTGATTTCTTACTCCTTTTTTATTGGCTATGCTGCATTTCGTCACGTAAATGCCACCGGTGCTGTAACGGGTATTACCAAAGGGAATTTGTACTTTTATTTTTGAGCTATGCAAAACGCCGCTTTCTTTATTAAGTATAAATTACACCATCTCATCCTCTGGATGCTGGTATTCGGGCTCTGGTTCTTTTTGCGTTATGAGGACTATGCCCTGGAAGCCACTGCTTTTAAGGTAACTCTCATAAAAGTAGCCGACCTGGCCATCATGGTTTACCTGACCAATTACCTGCTCATCCCAAAACTCCTTTATAAAAGAAGGTATTTCTTATTCGGGTTTGTATTTATCCTGGTGATCCTCACCAGCAGTGTGGCAAAAATGAATATCCTGGGCCATGTCACCAATAACCCGGCCCTGTTGAGTTTTTCGGGTAACCTGAAGGCGAGGATCTATGATAACGTCATCCCTCATTTCTTCCTGGTACTTTCGGGCGCTGCCATTAAACTGATGATGGATTATACCCGTATGCAGCAACGCATGGTTGAAATGGCAAAGGAAAAGGCAGAGGCAGAACTCAATTTCCTGAAGTCCCAGATCAACCCCCATTTTCTTTTCAATTCGCTCAATTCGGTCTATTTTCTCATTGATAAGAATAATGCCGATGCCCGGGATGCCCTCCATAAGTTCTCGGCCATGCTTCGTTACCAGTTGTATGAAATGAACGGCGACCGGGTAACCGTTGAAAAGGAGATCGCATACCTGGAAGACTATATCGATCTTCAAAAACTGCGTAAGGACGAGCATTACCAGGTCAGTTTTAACCGTGCGCCGGAAGTAAGGGGATTTTCCATTGAACCGCTGCTGCTGATCCCTTTTGTTGAAAATGCATTCAAACATATTTCCCATCATAAAAATCAGCTTAATTTTATAAGGCTGGAATTGGGTATGAAACAGGGTGTATTTCATTTTGTGGTGGAAAATTCAAAAGAGGCCATCGGAAAAGCCGGCACCGCTCATTCGGGTATCGGGCTGAATAATGTGCGGCGCAGGCTGGATCTTTTGTATCCCCGGAAACACCAGTTAAGGATCACGAACGGCATCGATGTTTTCAAAGTGGACCTGTCCATTAATATTTAACAGCAGATTCATGACCATCAATTGCATCCTGATAGACGATGAACCCCTGGCAAGGGCAGGCCTGGAGGAATATATTGCCGATATCGATTTCCTTAACCTGCTGGGTACATTTGCCAATCCACTGGCTGCAACCGAAATACTCGCAACAGGCAATGTGCAGTTGCTTTTCCTGGATATCCAGATGCCCAGGATCACCGGGCTGGAATTCTTTAAAACGCTTAAAAACCCGCCGCCGGTAATATTCACCACGGCCTATCCGCAATATGCATTGGATGGCTTTGAGGTGAATGCACTGGATTACCTGGTAAAACCCATTTCATTTGACCGGTTTTTAAAGGCAGCGCTTAAGGCAAAGGAATTTTATGAAGTGCGGCAGGTAAACAGAACGGAAAACGGTACTGGAGATGCCGGATCCTATTTCTTCATCAAAGCGGATAATAAACTGGTAAAGATCTTTTATGAAGATATCCTGTTCATCGAAGCATTGCAGAATTATGTGAATATTCATACCGCCGGTAAAAAGTATATGAGCTATCTCACGTTCAGGTCTGTAGAAGAGTACCTGCCGGCCGGCCGCTTTATTAAAGTACATAAGTCCTTCATCATAGCTGCAGCCCGGGTAGACAGCATCGATGGCAACGAGATACGCATGGGCGAATACCGCATACCCATCAGCCGGGGTTTAAAAGATGAAGTGATAGAAAAACTGGTGGCAGGTAAATTCCTGAAAAGATAAATTTCCTTTTAACTTAAATGGTCTTACTTGAAAACAATGCTCCCCATTATTTTTTGGGCTGTTTTATTGTGCACATCCGTACTGGCATTTGCCACAAACGTCACTAAATAAAGTTTCGACTTATAAAAACAGAACCATTGGGTGCAACGCACTTTAATGGACTCATCTGTCTTGTTATAGCCGGAGTAGACCAGTTCGGCCGCATCCATATTGTTCCATTTAAAATACTTCAGGCTTTCTTCTTTAAATTCTTTGAAAGCGCTGCTGACCTGTGCTGTTACACCCGGGAACAGGTCTTTGACCTTTGTATCTCCGCCATACGCCTCATTGTAACTTACGGAAATATTGATGTTCTCATAAAATTTATCCGCATCGCCGTCGGGAGGGGATGTGAAAAATACCCGGTTATTTGCCTTTATCTTATTCGTCCAGCCGGATGGGTAGGTTGCCGTGAACTGGCCGGCAGTATCGGTAAAGTTTTTCCATTCCTGGCTAAAGGAAAAAAGAGGGAGCAGGATGACCAGCAGGGTTAAAAGGGAGCGGTTCATAACTTTATTTTGCATCTAAGATAAAAGGAATTGTGTAATATCCCCCTGCTTAAATCCCGGGGCGCCATTTTTTAAATGACGATTGCCCCCGTTAACCCTTTCCTAAAAATTTTCTAGGGCCATTGCCCTGTCTGGGTTTGTAAGTATATTGCCGCCAAATAAAGCAAATGATGAAAAATTTATCCCTGGTACTGAATATGGTGTTGCTGGCAGCGGTGGGTTACCTGTACTACTACGATTTTTCGGGTAAAAAGACGAAAGAAGTGGCAGAGAAGATCAGTCACACCTACATGCCTTCTGACAGTAATGCCCGCCGGCCTGCACTGGCTTATGTAGACCTGGATTCCCTGAACGAGAACATTACGTATATAAAAGTGAGGCGTAAGGAACTGGATGCCGAAATGAAAGCCATCGAGACCGAACAGGAAAATGCGTACAAAGGATTGCAGGAACAAAGCGATAATTTCATGAAAAAAGGGGCTGCCATCAAAGAAGAGGAGGCCCAGGCTTTCCAGAACAAGCTGATGGAACAGAAGCAGCAGATCGATACCCGGAAGCAAATGCTCAGCCAGAAACTGAATGAGAAAAGTTTTGGCATCATGGAAGACATCAAGAAACAACTGAAGGATTTTTTAACCGAGTATAATAAGGATAAGAACTTCATGTATATTTTCACCACCGGCACTGGGCTCGATTACATGGTATATAAAGACTCCAGTCTGAACATTACCGACGACGTGATAAAAGGGATGAATGCAAAAATGAAAGCGGCCCCGAAACAATAAATTGCCACAATTTCTATATCTTGTTCTGGTATAAACCGGGATTACTATGACAGAACAAACTGCTTCTTTTAAACCAACACTCAGCCTGTTGGATTCCACCATGATTGTTGCCGGATCCATGATCGGTTCCGGTATTTTTATTGTAAGCGCCGACATTTCCCGCAACGTAGGCAGCGCCGGCTGGCTGATCGCTGTGTGGCTCATCACCGGTTTCATGACCCTTACCGCCGCCCTCAGTTATGGCGAACTGAGCGCCATGTTCCCGAAAGCAGGGGGTCAGTACGTTTATCTCAAAGAAGCATTTAACCCGCTGGCAGGGTTCTTATATGGCTGGAGTTTTTTTGCGGTGATACAAACCGCCACCATTGCTGCCGTGGGAGTGGCGTTCAGTAAATTTGCAGCGTACCTCCTGCCTGCACTGAGTGAAAAAAATATCCTGGCAGACCTTGGCTTCGTACAGGTCTCTGCAGCCCAGGTGGTGGCCATCATCCTGATCGTGCTGCTTACATATATCAATTCGAAGGGCATACAGAATGGCAAGATCATACAGACCGTATTTACCGCTACAAAACTGCTGAGTTTATTTGGCCTTATCGTATTTGGTTTTGTACTGGCTGCCAGATCGGAAATATGGAATGCGAACTGGACGGATGCCTTTTCCATGAAGGGCTGGAATGGGGAAACAAAGTCATGGCATGAAGTGATCGGCATGGGTATGGTAGGCGCTGTGGCAGCCTCCATGGTGGGCTCCATCTTCAGCAGCGATGCCTGGAACAATGTGACATTTATTGCAGGGGAAGTTAAAAATCCCAAACGGAATATCGGCCTGGCACTGTTTTTAGGAACACTGATCGTTACCGTGATCTATGTGGCTACTAATTTAATGTATGTATCGGTTCTGCCGATGAATGAAATTGCCTTTGCCGAAAATGACCGGGTGGCTGTAACGGCTTCCAATGCCATTTTTGGGAATGCAGGTACCATTGTGATCGCCGTGATGATCATGATATCAACCTTTGGTTGTAATAACGGACTGATACTTGCCGGGGCCCGGGTTTACAATGCGATGGCGATCGATAAGCTCTTCTTCAAAAAAGCGGCTACGCTTAATAAGCATGCGGTGCCTGAATATGCGTTGTGGGCGCAATGCATCATGGCTTCCATACTTTGCCTGAGCGGAAAATATGGCGACCTGCTTGACATGATCTCCTTTGTGGTGGTTTTGTTCTATGCCATCACCATCATAGGCATTTTTAAACTGCGCAAAACAAGGCCTGATGCTGAAAGGCCTTACAAGGCATTTGGATACCCGGTGTTGCCCGCCATTTATATCCTGCTGGCAATGGTGTTTTGTGTATTCCTCATCATTTTTAAGCCGCTCTATGCCGGCATAGGATTGGGGATCGTATTACTGGGCGTTCCGGTTTATTATGCTTCTATCTCCAACCAGAAAAAAAATTAACCCATGATGCCGGGGATCGATTTTGATAAACTCTTTCACCAGTTCACCCAACTGAAAGTGGCTGTGGTAGGGGATGTAATGCTGGATACCTACTGGTGGGGCAATGTGGACCGGATCTCGCCGGAAGCACCCGTGCCGGTAGTTGCCGTAACAAAAAGGGAACAGCGTATCGGCGGCGCAGGCAATGTGGCACTTAATGCCCGGTCACTGGGGGCAGCGGTAAGTATGATCAGCATCCTGGGAAAGGATGATGATGGGGAACAACTGACTGCATTGCTTCAGCAAAATAACATCCAGACAAAATACCTGGTACATAGTGAATACCGCATCACCACCAATAAGATCCGCATCATCAGCCGTAACCAGCACATGATGCGCCTGGATGCAGAACTTTCGGATGATATCCGTAAAGAAGATGAAGACAGGCTGCTGTATGCTTTTGAGAATTATATAGCCGCCGAAAACCCGGATGTGGTGATACTGGAAGATTATAATAAAGGCGTGCTTACTACCGGTATTATACGGAAGGTCATTGAGCTTTGTCAAAAACATAATATTCTTACATCCGTAGATCCAAAGCGGAAGAATTTCTTTGCCTATGAAGGCGTAGGAATATTCAAGCCCAACCTGAAGGAAGTGAAGGACGGGTTGAATATGATGCCGGAAACCATTAACCTGAGTGTTCTGAAGGATATGCACCTGCTTTTGCAGGAAAAATTGAAGCAGCAGGTGTCGCTCATCACCCTGTCTGAAAAAGGGGTCTTTTACCAGCAGGAAAATGAAGCCGCCATCATACCTACGCACATACGCAGCATTGCCGATGTGAGCGGCGCCGGTGATACGGTGATCGCCGTGGCCTCGCTGGTGTATGTTGCAACAAAAGATGTGAAACTGATGGCAGAGATCGCCAACATTGCCGGTGGTCTTGTTTGCGAAGAAGTGGGAACCGTTGCCATTGATGCCGGTAAATTACTTGCCGAATGCAGGCTATTGCTCAGGGGATGATGATCCTTTTTCAGCGAATTCTTTCTTTTGTTTTGCTCTTGCTTCCGCCACATCGATGAAGCGGTCGAATTTTATAAAGGACTCAAAATATATTTTTACCAGGGCCAGTACCAGTATAAAGATCCGGGTGGCGCCAAAGGTCAGGAACATAGACCCGATGATGACCACAAACTGCTGCACAAATATCCGGCCATAGGGCTGAAACATCAGCTTCATCATGGAGATCGTTTTGTATTCCCCGGAAAGGAAAAAATCATACAGGGTTTGAAGGGTGTAATAAACAATGAAGATCAGCAGCAGCAGCCGCCCTTCATGTCCCAATGCCCTGGGTATTTCCCGGTAGGTGCCAAGCAGGGAACCATCCTTTATCAGTCCGCTTACCCCAAAAAAGATCTGCGTTTGCACAAAAACAAAAATGCCGTAATGCACCATGAAAAAGAGGATAAAGAATAACCCCGTGGCCATTGCGGATCCTTTGGCTACATTCCATTCTTCTCTTGGTTTAACGAAGATCGTAACACAGGCCAGCTTGACCACGGTGAATAACCCGATGATGACCGTTTCCAGGCAATACACCAAAAATATCTGTGCGGCATTCCAGCCTTCAAACCAGACCCCGTAAACCGGAATGAGATTCACGATTATCAACAGATAATCGCCTGCAGTTAATTTTCTTTTAAGTAATCGCATAAAATTGTAGAAAGTTTGCGATGGTAAATTAGATAATTTTGAGTGAAAACAAATACCCACTCACACGTATGCAGCAATACTCCATGGTAATACACGGCGGCGCCGGAACCATCCTGAAGGAAGACATGACCCCCGAACTGGAAGATGCATATATCAAAGGCCTGGATGAATCCCTGGCGGCAGGTTATGCAGTGCTGGAACAGGGAGGCTCGGCCATCAATGCGGTGAAAGCTTCCATTGTGGTGCTGGAAGATAATTTATTGTTTAATGCAGGAAGGGGTTCTGTTTTCACCAAAAAAGGCGTGCAGGAAATGGATGCGGCCATCATGGATGGAAAGGACCTTTCGGCCGGTTCCGTTGCCGGTATCCGGAATGTACGCAACCCCATTGAGCTGGCCGCGGAAGTGATGATCAACAGCAACCATGTTTTTTTAAGCGGAAAGGGTGCCAACGATTTTGCCATCAAACAGGGCATTAAACTGGAGCCGGATGAATATTTCTTCTCCCAGTTCCGGTACGACCAATGGAAGGAAATAAGGGACAGTGATAATTATTCGCTGGATCATACCAATAAGGGGCTGGAAGAACTGATGAAGGATAAAAAATTCGGAACGGTGGGCGCAGTAGCCTGTGATCAAAACGGAGATATAGCCGCGGCCACCAGCACCGGGGGCATGACCAACAAAAAATACGGCCGCATTGGCGACAGTCCCCTGATCGGCGCCGGAACTTATGCCAATAATAAAACCTGTGCCATCAGTTGTACCGGCCATGGCGAACCTTTTATATGTGCCGTTGCGGCACACGATGTAAGCTGCCTGATGGAATACAAGGGGATGACCCTGCAGCAGGCAATGAATGAAGTGGTGAATATAAAACTGGTAAAGATGGATGGAGAAGGGGGCATGATCGGCGTGGACGCACAGGGGAATGCAGCGATGATTTTCAACAGCGCCGGTATGTACCGGGCCATGCAGAACAGCAGCGGGGTAAAAACGATCGGGATCTATAAGGATTAACCACGGTCGGGACGCTTTAAGCGGCCTGATGCTAATCGGTCGGGACGCTTTGGGCGGCCTGAACGCATGAAAATCCCAACGTCCTGAACGCTGAACCAATGAATTTGTAAACCGATATTAGCGGCCTGACCGCTGACCAACATGAAAAAATTTGTCGTAATAGTTGCCGGGGGAAGCGGGAGCCGGATGAATAATCCCACACCCAAACAATTCCTGTTGCTGAAGGGCAAACCGGTCCTGTATTATTCCATCAACAGTTTTCTCCAGTCATACGACGACATGCAGGTAATATTGGTATTGCCCGAAGACCATATTGCCACCGGGCAGGAGATCATTGATGCATTTTTCGACAGCAGCCGCATACAGATCACCACCGGCGGAAGCACCCGCTTTCATTCCGTACAGAACGGGCTAAAACTGGTGGATGAAGAAAGCATTGTTTTTGTTCATGATGCGGTGCGTTGTTTATTGAGTACCGGCCTGGTAAAGCGCTGTTATGATGCTGCCATGGAATTTGGTTCTGCCATACCCGTTACAGATTGTAAGGACAGTGTTCGTTTTGTTTCCGGCGATGGAAATGAATCGCTGGACAGGGCTTTCGTAAAGCTGGTGCAGACACCCCAAACCTTTCACAGCAAGATACTGCTGCCAGCCTACCAGATAGACTATAAAGATAAATTCACCGACGAAGCCACCGTAGTAGAAGCCTTCGGACTTAAAGTGAAACTGGTGGAAGGAGAGGAGAATAATTTTAAGATCACGAGACCGGTTGATATGGCGCTGGCGGAGATGCTGATCGGGGAGGATTGAGATCTTTCCCGGGCCGGATATTTTTTTACCACAGATTTACCCAAATTATTCTCACAGATGACCCAGACTATCGTGTAAATCTGTGGTTAATTCCAGCAAATAGCCATCCAGAACTGCATTTCCTTTTTTGCCTTTTCTTTCCGCAAACAAAAAGTCGCATCCTTCGGAGCAAAAGGGGAGTTAAAGACAAGTTAAACGGACCTTATAAGGATGTTACCCCTACGCTATAAGGATTTTACCTACATGCACTCCGCATCCAGTATCCTGTATCCTGTATCCTGTATCCTGTATCCTGTATCTTGTATCCCTCATCCTGCACCTATTCCTTATCCCATCCCTTCTTTTCCAGTTTGTTGATAATTACCAAGTCAATTAAAATCCCTGATCCAACTCCTGTTCCATACATCAATATGTCCAAAGGATCATACGTGCTGCCAAGAAAATGGATACCGTAAAATTGTAACAACTCCACCATTATGCCAAATGAAAAGGTAAGAACCGCCCCGGTGACCCTGGACCTGTAAACGGACAATCTCTTTCTAAAAGAAATCTGAAGTAATAAATAAAGATTCATTGGTAACAGGATATCAATCAAATAACCACGGATGAAATGCCGGCAGATCCCCTGGTAATCAGGGCCTATTAAAATATGCAGGAGTGCAACAAACAGCGAGATCATGACAACCAGGTATATGCTTTTCTTATTTTTCATCCTGGCTGGCATTATTGGTTTTGGCATCCTTTGTGTGCAAGAGCAGCTTTTTGATCAGAACGATCTGTCCCAGGTGGTAGTGCGCATGCTCAATGATCCCTTGTAGATTCCTGTAATAGATCCCGTATTTTTCAACTAAAAAGACCTCTCCTAATTTATTCTCCGGCAGATTTTCGATCAGTGCAGCAAAGACTTCAGCCTCCGCCCAGGTCTTATCCAGCAATTTCTGCCAGTCTTCCTGGGATTGGATCGGCGGGTGTGCGAAACTGAACTTGTCTTTCGATTCCAGTGGTACTCCCTGTAAAACTTTCAGCACGGCACTTACATAATAGTTCATATGGTAAATGAGTGTGGCAATGGTATTAAAAGAATATACCGGGGTAGTGGCCTGTTGCCAATCCACATCAGCCAGGGTTTCTTTAAGGTTAACAGATGTCCAGTTGCCTCCAAAATGGACCTCACGTAGGTGCTTTGCAATTTGCTCGGATACGTTCATGATCTCTTTTATTATAGGTAATATTTATTTTTCCGCAATCGCCCAACCACTTCGTGCCTCACGAACCGGATAAAGGCATCCGGCATCCGGTATCCAGTATCCAGTATCTTGCATCCAGTATCCAGTATCCGGTATCCAGTATCCGGTATCCTGTATCCGGTATCCTGTATCCTGCATCCCGCATCCCTACCTTTTCAACCACCTCAACCAAAAAGGCAGCCTGTTCAACCTGATGGCGCTGTACCTCTCTTCCCTTGCCCCAAAACTGCTGTAATAATGCGCCAGGCTGGGTATATCGCTTCCTTCAAAATCAAGCAGCAGGTTCTGCCCGGCATGGTCTTTAATAAATGCATTGATGAGCGCATGCGAAGCGCCCTGTGTTTTACCATCGGGGTGGTTGCCCACCATGATATAATAGGCCCGGTTATGCGAAAAGAAAAAAACAGCCCCTGCCATCAGTTGCCCTTCCTTTGTGTACACCCCATAGGTGGTGGCTTTTTCCTTTTTGTAGAGAAGCTGGTACAGTATTTTAAAGTGCTCAAAATCTTCCGAAGAAAGTTTTGCAAAATTCCTTGCCTGTTCCCTTACCAGCAGGATCACTTCTGCCACGGCAATGTTCTTACTGATAATAAGATCCAGTTTTTCACTTCTTTTGATATTTCGGTCGATGTTGTGCCTGTAATTCTCCTGCAGGTTTTCATAAGGCAGATCCAGCGGCAGTACATAATTCATCCGTTCGTACAGATCAGGATCAGCCAGGCTGAAAAAATTGCCGTGGTTCAGGTAAATATCCCAATACCTGAATTTTGGCGGTATGGATTTGAGAAAATCACTGACTGTTGCAGCGTTGAGCTGTTTGCCAAATACACCCAGGCAGGCGGTGAACGGGGGCTGGTACAGGTAGTGGATCCCGTATTTTTTCTTCCAGGTAAGGGGCATCACGGCTTCATAATCATTCAGCACCAGGGCATCCCAGTGCTTTGCCATACTGTCTAAATAAAAAGAATATGCATAGATGAGGCCGTTGTATGCCCCGTCTATACAGGCATCCCATTTGGGTTTATCGATCTGCCGGTATGTAAGATATCTGATGGCCTCCATTAAAAAGGTATTTGTGGTATCATCCTTCTCAGGTTGATGTTCTGTATATCGATGCTGAAGGAAATATTCTTCCAGAACCTTTTTTCCGGGATGGTCGATTTGAAATAATCTTTGTACACTTTACTGTACAGGATGGGTACATAAATGTTCAGCGTATTCCTGAACAGGGAAAGCTGTAATCCTGCATCGTAAATGAACCGCCCGGTGGCTGCATTCTGTTTCCAGGCATCGGCATAAGTGCCGATATCCAGGAACATTTTTATGGGGACCTCAAAGGGCAGTATTGACAAAGGATTAATGGCTTTGGGAATGGGGCTGGTGAAATTGGCAGCCATCAGCCAGTCATCTGTTTTACCGATCTTATTGCTCAGCAGGTCGGTGCGTACCTTAAAACCACCATCCCGGATCATGATCTGCTGGGAGGAGAATTTCTCAAATTCATTCCTGCCGATAAAATAATTGCTGTAGGTATAGTCCTCGTATCCCTTGGGCCCGGTCATGTTCAGGTGATACGGATCGGTCTGGAATTGTTTCAGGAATGTTTTGTCGCCGGTATAGAAGAATTTGCCTGCAAATACACGTACATCCAGTCCGCCGCCTTTGGGATAGTTGAAATAATAATTGCCGGTGAATGCAGCACGCACAAAACCATCTCCCTGCTCCAGCTGCATTTCACCGCGGTATGGATACAGCACCCGGTTGTTCTCCAATACAAACTTCAGCTGGTTGATATACCTGCTGGCTGTTGGAAATGTGATCAGGTCCACCTGGTTGATCGTATCCCGGGTGAACAGCAGCCCCTGTTCCCGGATAAGGAATGTCTTCCACTGGATGAATTTGGTGATGCTGCTGCGTGGGTTCCTGTTTGCAAAAACGTACCTGAGCGAAGGAACGATCTTTGAAAAACGCTGGTTATGCACCACGTTGGCTGAGTCGGTGAAATTGTCGCCTGAAAAAGCAGCGCCTGCCAGTGCCAGTTCAAATTTCTGGCCGTTGCTGCCGGGATACCAGGTATAACTTAACCGGCCCAGTCCATTGAACTGTTTGCTTTTTGTGGCATACAAGGGCGCCACAACGAAATGAAATTTACTTAATGGAAGCGTATAATTATGCAGCAATGCCCCCAGCATCAGCTTATCGTAAAAGTTATAGCCAATGGCAGGGGAAGCAAAGATATAATTATGCTTATCCGTTTCCTTCAGGCTGAAGAATGCAGCCAGGCGGATGTCTTTTCTTTTGGCTGTATGAACGAGCGGGCCTTTTCTATTCAGTAAAGAAAAGCCAGCGTCCAGGTTTCTTCCGCTCACTTCTTCCACTGTTCTTTTAAAATCTTCCGGGTATGGATGTTTGAACTGCCAGCGCCGGTAATATTCCCGCATGCAGCTGTCAAATAAAGAAGTGCCCAATTCGGTTTCCAAAACCTTCATCCACTGGCCCGTTTTTGTATAACCGATCATATTGTAGTTAAGGATGTTGAATTTTTCTGAAGTGGTTTCAATGGGCTGGTCTTTTTTAATGCCGGTGATGGTTTGCAGCATGGTTTGCTGGATATCATCGGGCATCCGGTTGTTTATGAATTTCGACTTTGAAGGAACGATGTCAAGATTGGTATTGCCGTATTGCAGCAGGGAATACCGGTTATCGTAATAGGTGTTCATGCCTTCGTCCATCCAGGGATGCGTACGCTCATTGCTGGCCAGGATCCCCTGGAACCAGTTGTGGCCCACTTCGTGGTTGATGACAAAGTCCAGCATCTTTTCTGAACCGCCCGATTCCAGGACAGTGATGGTGGGGTATTCCATGCCGCCGCCATTGCCGCCATCTACTACACTCACCACATTAAAGGGATATTCTCCCAGCCATTTGCTTTTTGTGAGCACAGCCCTTTTTATCATGGGGATGCAGTTCTTCCAGTCATTTTCATTGGTTGCATAGTAATAAGCAGATACGGAGATGATCTTCCCGGAAGCCAGGCGGGCTGTATCGGTTTTGATGCTAAAAATTTTATCGGCAAACCAGGCAAAGTCATGCACGTTATCCTGTTTATACACAATGGTCTTTGTTATAGCAGAAACCGGCTTAGTAACTTCTACCCCTGTCTTTTTCTTTACGGGTTGTTTCTTTTGTTTCGGTTCCGGCTGGGGCGGCTTCCTTGTCTTTAACCACTGTTTTTCACTTTCCGTTTGAAGTTCTCCGGTAGCAGCCACCACGTAATCCTCCGGCAGGGTTATCTGCACTTCATAATTCCCAAAGTTGCTGTAAAATTCTCCCTGGTCCAGGTAGGGCATGGGATGCCAGCCCTTACGGTCGTAAACCGCCGGCTTGGGAAACCATTGCGTGATTTGATATGTGTTGTCAATATGTCCTCCCCTTGAAAAGACATAAGGCAGTTTTACATGAAAGGGGGTTTCAATTTTAATGGAAGACCCGGGCGCTAGTGGTTTCGGTAAAAGAAGTTTGATGATATCCTGGTGAAGGGGATGGTCTTCCACTTTGGCAGCAGTTCCATTCACCCGGAGGTCGAGGCGGTTGATATAACCCCGTTTATCTGCATCGCTGAAGTAGAATTTAGTGCTTCCGTTCTCCAGCACCTGGTCGGTAAAAGCCGTCTTGTCGTTTTTATAGGCGTTTGCCCAGAGATGGATCCAGATGAAATGAAGGGTATCGGGTGAGTTGTTGAAATAATCCATCTTCACAAACCCGTCTAATGTATGGTCAACATCATTAAGTGTAACGTCGATCTTATAATTCACCTGTTGCTGCCAGTATGAGGAAAGTTGGCAGTTGGCGGTTGGCATTTGGCAATAAAAAAACAGGAGTAAACCGATGGTCCTTTTCAAAGCAGGGTTGTTTCATCAAAAATAAACAAATCGGGGCAATCCTGATGATAGGGGCTAATTGGATAATGGTGGAGTTTTGAACCACATAGACACATAGGGAACATAGGGTTCACATTGATCAACTATGTTTCCTATGTGTCTATGTGGTTCAAAGATCATTTATTTACCTTGTCCAAGCAGAATAATGCGAATGGTATGCAGCATGATCTTGAAGTCAAGCGCCAGCGAAACGTTCTCGATATACATCAGGTCGTAGGGCATGCGTTCGATCATTTCTTCCAGGGAGGAAGCGTAGCCGAATTTCACCATGCCCCAGCTGGTCAGGCCGGGTTTTACTTTCAGCAGGTAGTTGTATTCGGGGTGTTGTTTTATCAGCTGGTCGATGTAGAATTTCCTTTCCGGTCTTGGCCCTACCAAACTCATTTCACCTTTTAGGATATTCCATAGCTGGGGCAGTTCATCGAGCCGCCATTTGCGCATTACTTTGCCCCAGTTGGTGATGCGGGGATCATGATCGGTACTAAGCACAGGGCCATTGGGTTCTGCATCCGTTATCATACTGCGGAATTTGATCATCGTAAAAGACTTGCCTTTGTAGCCGATCCTTTCCTGCAGGTACAGCAGGCTTCCTTTTGAGGATAGCTTTACACGGATGGCCGTATAAATAAAAAGCGGGGCGAGGAGGAGCATACCCAGAACAGAAACAGCTATATCCAGTATGCGTTTGAGATTCTGTTGCCAGAGCGGAAGTAAACCACTGTGCAGGTCGATCAGGGGGATACCAAGTATGTTGCTGGTTTTTACAGCGCCGCTGATGATGTCGACCGTATCGGCTGTTATTTTTATGTTCACATCCTTATCACTCAGTTGCTGCAGTACCTTTTCCAGCTGGCCCCTTTCTTTCTTTTCCACGGCAATGATCACTTCTTCAATTTGGTTATCCTGTATCACCGGGGCGATATTGGCTGCATTCCCAAAATTTCCGGGGGCATCCGGCAGGGAAGAACCCTGGTGCCCGTTGGTGTTCACAAAACCCAGTATGCGGAAACCGGTCGTTTCTTTATTGCTGGTGATGGTCTTATAAAACGATGCGGCATTATGGCTGGAGCCGATGATAAGTGTATTAAAATAGACAAGGCCTTTGTTCAGTTGCTTTTTTGCCATTGCCAGGAAAAAAAGACGGCTACTATAGGTGAAGCATGTCTGTAGTCCCCACAGCGACAGGAATTCCTTGTAATAAATATCATAATCGCCGGTGGCATCATAGATGAGAAAGAGGAAAAGGATGCCGATACTTCCAAAAAAGTATGGATCAGGGTATTGAGTAATTCTATTACCCTCGATTTCTGGTATAATGCATTGTATGAACCCGCCAGGTAATAGAGCACCAGCCATACCAGTGGGAAGAGAATGATGCCGGTGTAGAATTTGGGACCAATGACAAAGGGTTCTTCAATGATGTATTTGCGTACAAAATAGAAACTGATCCAGGCAAGCAGGGCGGCAATAAGATCGCCAAAAGCATACCAGCCGATATGTATCCTGTGTTGTTTCAATGGGGGGATCCCCTTCCGGGGACCGGTTTATTTTTTTAATGGGTGGTCATGTTGCCGATCTTTTCCAGTATCTGGTGCGCCACTTCCATGGCCCGGAAACCATCTACCACACTTACCGGCGTATCGGTATTGTTCACAATGGCATCCCTGAACAGTTCGAGTTCCATCTTAATTGCATTCACATCTTCCACCACCGGGTTGGCAATGGCAATGGTCTTCTTGCCGTTGTTGGTATCAATATCAAAGGTGAAAACATTTTTATCGCCGGGTGTGTTGAGGCGGATGATCTCTGTTTTCTTTTCCAGGAAGTCGATGCCTATGTATGCATCCTTCTGAAACAGGCGCATCTTACGCATCTTCTTCATGGATATGCGGCTGCTGGTAAGGTTGGCCACACAGCCGTTGTCAAATTCAATGCGTACGTTGGCAATATCGGGTGTATCGCTCATCACCGCCACACCGTTTGCGCTGATATAATTCACATTGCCTTTTACCAGGCTCAGGATGATGTCGATATCATGGATCATCAGGTCCAGGATCACGCTCACATCGGTGCCACGGGGGTTGAATTGCGCCAGCCGGTGCACTTCAATGAACATGGGTTGCAGCACCTGGCCTTTCAGTGCTAAAAATGCAGGATTGAACCGCTCCACATGCCCCACCTGGAATTTTATATTGGCCTCCTTCGCCAGCTTCACCAGCTCTTTTGCCTCATCCATCGTGTTGGCAAGGGGCTTCTCTACAAAAACGTGTTTGCCTTTTTTTATGGCCAGTTCGCAAAGCTCAAAATGGGAAGAGGTAGGGGCAACAATATCTATTGTATCGCAGGCATCGATCAGTTTTTCGGCATCTTCAAATCTTGTAAGGTTGTATTTCTGGGCCACGGCATGGGCATTGGCATCATCGGTATCGCAAAAACCAACCAGTTCTATGCCTTCAATATTTTTCCAGTTGTTCAGGTGAAATTTTCCCAGATGCCCTGCACCTATTTGTCCAACTTTTAGCATATCATTATTTCTTTATTATTCCGTTCAGGAGTTTTTTTGGTGACGTATTTTGTCATGCTGATCCGAAGCTTTCGGGAGAGCACTTAGAACCGGTACTTCTTTTTTGTGGCGATGTTTTATTCATCCCAGAATCCCATCTTCCCGAATTTTTCAATGCGCTGTTTCACTCTTGTTTCGGGGTCGATCGCTTTCAGTTCTTTCAACACCGGTAAAAGGTAATTCTTCAGTATCTCTGCGGCTTCCTTATAATCCCAGTGTGTGCCGCCCAGCGGTTCGGGGATCACGCCGTCTACAAGCCCGAATTTCAGCATATCATCACCCGTGAGCCTCAGCTGTTCGGCTGCTGTTTCTTTCTTGTCCCAGCTGCGCCATAAGATGCTGCTGCAGCTTTCGGGCGAGATCACCGTGTACCAGGTATTTTCCATCATGAATACCCGGTCGCCCACGCCAATACCCAGGGCGCCGCCGCTGGCACCTTCGCCAATGATGACGCAAATGATCGGTACTTTCAGTCGTATCATTTCGTAGATATTACGGGCAATGGCCTCCCCCTGGCCCCTTTCTTCTGCTTCCAGGCCCGGGAAGGCGCCGGGGGTATCGATCAGTGTAATGACGGGTTTGTTGAATTTTTCGGCCAGTTTCATCAGGCGCAGGGCCTTACGGTATCCCTCGGGATTGGCCATGCCAAAATTGCGGAGTTGGCGTGTTTTTGTATTGGAGCCCTTTTGCTGCCCTATCATCATCACTGTTTCTCCTCCGAGCTGGGCAAAACCGCCGATCATGGCCTTATCGTCCTTCACGTTCCGGTCGCCGTGCATTTCAATAAAATTGGTGCACATGGTCATGATGTATTTGAGGGTATAGGGCCTGTCGGGATGGCGGCTGAGCTGTACTTTCTGCCAGGGGGTTAAATTGGCCGTAAGGTGCTTTTTGGTTTCCACGATCCGGTCTTCCAGCATGGCAATGGCGCCGCTCATATTGGTCTTCGATTTTTCGGAAGTGATCTTCAGCTGCTCTATCTGGTCGTATAGTTCTTTGATGGGTTTTTCAAAGTCGAGAAATTGCCGTTTTTTAAACTCGATCATGTGGTTGGTTTAATGGTTTATTTTCCGTTTTATCATACCCTGGTAAAATGGGAACTGTAAGATAGTTTGTAAAATTATGGCTTACAATCTTTTTATAAAAGTTTTGGATGACAAAGATAAAAAAACCTATCTTTGCCGTCCCGAAAAATGAGGCAGGAACGGGTCATCCCGGTACCTATCCAGGCCTTGGGTAGTAGGATTGGTAGTTCAGTTGGTTATCTCGCCTGAGGCGAGACGCCCTGTCAGGGCGGAGGTCGCTGCTGATAGTTGAGAAGTTCTTTGGTCATGTATTATGTTTATATAATTGAAAGCCGGCAATCAGGTATTTTTTACAAAGGAAGTACCAGTGATTACAAGAGAAGGTTGGTTGAACATAATAGTAATATTAATGACTATACAAAAGGGAAGGGTCCCTGGAAGCTTGTATTTGTCCAGGTATTTGAAACTAAATCAGAAGCTTTGGTAAAGGAGAAAAAGCTAAAGCGATGTAATAAGGATTATTTGCGATGGCTGTTACAGCAACCTGTGAATATCTTAAATAAGAAGTTGGATTGGTAGTTCAGTTGGTTAGAATGCCGCCCTGTCACGGCGGAGGTCGCGGGTTCGAGTCCCGTCCAGTCCGCAAATTTTAAGCCCGTAATCCTTACGGGCTTTTTCTTTTCCAGGATTTTAACATCAATTTTACCTGTTGGCCTGAACAGCATGCAGAAATGCGGTTATTTTTATCCTCAAAATAAAACCTGTTTTCATGTATAAAAACCTTACATTTCTCACCCGTGGTTTTCTCCATTCCCGCCGCAGTTACCTGGTCCGTTTTAACGGCATAGCACTGTTCTTTGTGTTGGCTTTTAGCGGCACATCAGCAGCCCAGGAAAATAAAACCGTTGCGATCATGGATTTTGTAAAGATCCGGGATGGAAAAACGGCAGAGGCCCTGTTCTTTTATGAGAACAACTGGAAAGTTTACCGTGACCAGGCCATCCGGAAAAATGTGATACAGTCTTACGAACTGGTTCAGGCTGCACCCGATACACTCAATAACTTTGACCTGGTACTGGTAACCGTGTACAAGGATTCTGCACAATATGCGAACAGCGAGGAAAATTTCAGGCCTATATTAAAAGAATTACGGCCCAATGGTCCCCTGCTGCTGAACGACCTTAAGCCGGATGATTTCCGGAAGAATGTTTTTGTAAAGATCGTGAGACCGGTGTATTCATCGGTAAATGAAATGAAGAGGAAGTGATAAGTGCGGTCGCTTTTACAGAGAGAAAATATTCAATTATCAATGATCCGTTGCCCCGGTTCGTGACTCACCGAACCGGAATAAAGAGATGCTCCCGGGAAAAATCTCAAAAAAAAACGTAGAAATACCCTTTTCCCGGATACTTGCTCTTGATAACTTTGGTCTAAGGTTTCTATATATTCTCATGCTTGTAGGAATGCCGGGGTTACATTTGTTGTCCCGGCTTCCTTTTTCTCCTGTACAGGGTTTCTGTGGCCTTAGCTTCCTGGCCATCCGGAGTGACGTTATACGCCGTGATTATAACCTGCTTATCATGGCTGATCTCAATTTGGGTTCGCCATCCCCAGCGTTGTTCTGTTTCAGGGGTTATATAATAATAACTTCCCAGCATAGAGAAAATATCTTCTCCTTTCATTCCTTCTGAGAACATGATGGCGGTGTCGTTGTGAAAACTGTCGATCCAGGCGCTTTGAAATATTCCACGTTCAAGCTGGTACCCGTAGAGGGCAATGCCTTCCAGGGGTTTGCCGCTGAAACTTCCCTGGTATGTTGGGGTGATGATGATATGGGGTTCTGTCCAGGGCCCCGTTATTTTATCTGCCATCCGTATCCCGATCTGTCCTTCACCAAAACCGAAGGACTGCACCTGCACAAAAAGATATTAACATCTGCAAACAAAACGGGTTTTGCTGTTGAAGAAACTGAAAAAACGATGTAACTTTTGGAAGGAAAGAATAAAGAAACGCACATACAGGAATGCAAGTACATCTCGCCTTTCTGGATGAAGTTGGATGGCACTTCGTTCACTGCGCCCACGTTACCTCTGCTATTGCACAGATGCTGGAAATAAACCCTGGTCTTACCCCTGCGCAGATCCGTACCATTTTATTAAGTACGGCAAAGCGATTGCCCGCTGAACAGCAAGGATATGGGATGCTGCATCCCGGGAGAGTAATTGTAAAATCACTGCAAAATTTATTCGCTATGAAACAACATACATCCCCTTACATCAATAAAAGAAAAAAGGCCATTGAATTTTATATCCAGAACCCCTGTGCCTCCCATATTTCACTGGCGGGAAGTTTCAATCACTGGGCACATGATTCATTGCTGATGGAACCATCGGCAAACGGGTTGTGGAAGATCGAGATCCCGATGTTACCCAAGGGTACGTACCAGTACAAATTTTTCGTAGATGACCGGACCTGGCTGGAGGATATTGACAATCCTTACCGGGAGCCCGACGGGCTGAACGGGTTCAACAGCATTTTACTGGTGGGAAACTGAAGATCATGATGATGGCATTTAAAAAACCAAAGTGATGTTCAGTATTCAACGATCAATGTTCAACGGCATTCCGTTCCATACTTGCAAAATCTACGCATTGGTTCCTGGCGCACGAACCAGTTACGGCAAAAACCTTGATGAGAAGTACCGGCTAACCGGTCATTTTTTTATTGCCGCCAGTTTATTATACACATCCTCATAAAACCGCAGCGTTGCTGCACTGTCGATCCAGGCGGTATGGTACAGAACAAAGACCGGGATCTTTTCGGTGGCAGGAACAACGATGGGAGAAAGGTTCTTTAAACAACCCTTCTCGGTCAGTGTATCAATGGCAATGGAATTGTCTTTTAAAATATACCGGCCAAGGTTCATCGCTTTTTCCACCCGCATGCAGCCGTGACTGAAGTACCGTTTGTTTAAACCAAACAGGCTTTTGCCGGGCGTGTCGTGCAGGTAAACAGTAAAGGGGTTGTAGAAATTGAGTTTTATCAGTCCCAGTGCATTGTCGCAACCTGTCGACTGGCGGATGGTGTACGGGAAATTGCCGGGGCCCAGTGCACTCCAGTTGACGCTTCCGGGGTTCACCACTTTGCCGTTGCTGTTCAGCACCTGGTAATTATTCGCATTGAGGTAGCCGGGGTTTCTTTTGATGTAGGGCAACAATTCTTTGGTTGCGATCTTGTACGGAACATTCCAGTAAGGATACAGGATCACTTCGGTGATGGTGCTGGATAAAGTAGGGGTGGGCGTTGATCGCTTGCCAACAATGATCCTTGATTCCATCACCACTTTGCCGTGTTCATAAAGGAGAAGCGTGGCAGAAGGTATATTCACCATCACCACATGCTGCTCCTGTTTGATGCAATGCAGCCAACGGATGCTGTTGAGTGTGATCTTCAGTTCTGTTACCCGTACATGCAACGGCACGTTCAGCGCCTGCACGATCGTACTTCGAAGCGCCCCATCGCTTAACAGGGAGAACAGGTTCTGCGCTTCTTTCAATTTAGTTTTTACGGCCGCTTCACTCAGGGTTAATGTATCGGAAGGGAGGAAACCTAATTGATAAAGACGTGTGAGCAGGTCTTTATTGGTACGGAGTATCTTCGAAGTTTTTACAACAGCATCTTTAAAACCTGCTGCGGCCATTGTTCGTTGGAACAAATTCAGTTTCGACCTCACGGCCAGGTATTCTGCCTGCCTTGGTTCAAGCTCGGCCATCATTACCGGAAAACGCCCAAAGGAAAGATAGGCATTGAGCAAGGCCGGAATATTGTAACAGGAAGGGCTGTATTTCACTCCGTGGTACCCAAGCGGCTCGGTTTTATTGCCCAGCATCAGGTCATGCAGGAAATGGATGGCCGCATCGGTAAACTTTATTTCAGCAACCAGGGAATCATATTCGGTTGCAGCAGGTAATTGTGCGGAACGGTAGGCCTTTAATAATCCAGGTTGATAATCGCCCTGCGCCAACCCGAATGTTTCTGCAGACTGTATGTTGCCTGCAAGCAGGGTAAGGTTGCTGCTGTTCTGCTTTGTGAGCCAGGAAAAACCGTGGCCGTTGAGGCCATAAAATTCTCTTACTTCTTTTGGGTACTTAATTCCGGAAGCCGGAAACGAATCGCTGCTGACAAAGGCCTTCAGCCTGTCGGAAAAAGACTGGGCATTTACAAATGCAGGGCAGAGGATCACCAGTAAGATGAATATTGAAAGGCGGTTAAAAACCATTATGCGTGAACTTTCTGCCAGCGTTTCAGATGCGGCAGTGCTTTTAGTGATTGTTGAATGATCCCTTCGGGGAGTTTGATCTTCCTCATCTGCTTCTCCACCAGTTCCTTCATCTGATCAAGTGTCATTTCCGGCTCCACCATGTTTCCGCCCTTGTAGCAATACCTGCAATACTCGGTACTTTTTGAGCCATCCATTTCGGTTCCCCTGTCGGCCATGTTATCAATAGGCATTGTACAACTCTGGCAAATAAATTCCGGGTACATAAAAAATAGTTTACGTTAATAATTTCATTTTACTTCTTGAACCATTTGCCGAACTTACCCATGAGCCTGTCCTCGGCTTTGCTGGCCAGCCTGGAAGCGAACCTCAGTGCCATCTCGGATAATATTCCCGAACCAGGTCTGTTCTCTGGTTCTGTTTTGCTTCGTAAGCCTGCCATTACCTGCCCGGCAATATTCTTTGGTGTAAGACTCGTTTTCACATCACGCCAGTCATACCGGATGGCTTTCTCCAGTTCGGCCCGGCGCATTTTAAGCCGATTCTTTTCTTCCTTTAGCTGCTTTGCATTTTTAAACTTTTTCATTGCCTTCCTCCTCGTCTTTGAATAATTGCTGCAAAATGGCATTCATGATGGGCAGCTTCAACAGCCTTACCCGCAGTGTCCACACCAGCACAGCAAACAATAAATAAATACCGGCAACGATCAAAAAACCCCAGTAATATTCGCCGGTAAGTTTAGCAAAAACAAAAGCCAGGGCCACACTGCTGAATACCAGGAAAAAAATAAAGACCATCAGCACGATGGCCACGGCAATGATATTAGACAACACACCCGACGTTTTCTCGGCAATGCTCAACTTGGCCGATGTGATGTGGTTATTCACATACTCTTTTACGTGTTCGGCCATTTCTTCCACTTTGGCGAATGTGTTTTCCATTACGGGCTGTTTTGCTTTTTATTTTGTTTATGCAAATTCCTCCACTTTCTCTTTTAGACCGGTTTTCAGTTCATTCAGTTTTTCCATTCCCTTGCCGAATTTGTGCTTTACATCATCGGTCATTTTTTTTCCTTCATCTACAATTTTTTTCCGGGTATCGGAACCTTTACCCGGGGCAAACAGGATCCCCAGAACAGCGCCTGCGGCAACGCCGGCTGCAAGGGCAACGAGTATTTTACTGCTGTTTTTCATTTTGATTTGTTTTAGTTGTTTTGCCGGTATTTACCGGTAAACAAATATTAGGTTTTTTTCTGCTTTTTTCAATGATAACTGTCATCAAATATTTTGACCCTTGTCATTGCAGTGGCGGGCTTGCGGCGATAAGTTTACAAAAAAATCATGCAAAAGATCATCGCCGCATTCGACGGCCTCAAATATTCAACCAGCACAAGGGATCATGCCATTGCCCTGGCCCGGTCCGGCAACATGCACCTGACGGGTGTTTTCCTGGATGATGTTACCTACACCAGCTACAAGGTTTATGAGCTGATCACCAAAGACGGGGTATCGGATAAAAAGCTGAAACAGCTGGCTAAGAAAGACTATGATACCCGTAACAAGGCGGTTGCTGATTTTGAAAATGCCTGCCGGAAGGCCGGCGTGGAATACAATATCCACCACGACCGGAAAACCGCCCTGAAAGAACTGCTGCACGAAAGCATTTATGCCGACCTTATCATCATCGACAGCAAAGAAACGCTTACACATTACGACGAAAGCCTGCCCACCCGTTTCATACGTGAACTCCTTACCGACGTGCAGTGCCCGGTATTGCTGGTACCCCAGAAATATAAACCCATCGAAAAGATCGCATTGCTCTATGACGGCAGGCCATCATCGGTTCATGCCGTACGGATGTTCAGCTACCTGTATCCGGCACCCGCTGCCATGCATGTAGAAGTGATCTCGGTGAAGGGAATGGGGAACGACATGCATTTACCCGACGGTAAACTGGTGAAGGAATTCATTAAGAATCATTATCCCAAAGCCATTTTTAAAGTATTGAAGGGATTGCCGGAAATAGAGATCGTGAAACACCTGGCACAGGAAAATAAAAATGTACTGGCGGTGCTGGGCGCTTACCGGAGGGGGACGGTATCCCGCTGGTTCAAGGCGAGCATGGCCGATGAACTGATGATCGAATTAAAAACCCCGCTGTTTATTGCACATACCAGGTAACCGGGTTTCATGAAAGTTCAGGCACCACTCCAATTCATAAAGATCGTTCATACGGTTATCTGGCTTTTTTTCAATGCCGTGCTGTTCTATTTGTTCTATGCCGTGATCGCCAATAAAATTGATAAATGGGTATGGATAGGGATTGGCCTTTTTTTACTGGAAGGTATTGTGTTGCTCCTCTTTAAAAATTTCTGTCCCCTGACCATTATTGCCCGTAAGTATTCTGACTCAACCAGGGATAATTTTGATATTTACCTGCCGGAATGGTTAGCGAGGTATAATAAAATTATTTACACAAGTCTGCTTGGAGTTATAATTTTGATCCTCGTATACCGACTGCTGTCAAATTGATATAAAATTGGATTCTATTACCCACATAGCTATTGGTGCCTGTATCGGCGAAGCTTTTTTTGAAAGAGGCTTTGGAAAAAAAGCCATGGTATGGGGTGCCCTTGCACAAAGCATCCCGGATATTGATTTTATCGCCGGGTTGTGGTCTTCGCCTGCCGGCGACCTGCTGGCTCACCGGGGTTTCACCCATTCCATTTTATTCGCCTTGCTCATCATCCCGGCCTTTGCCTTATCGGCCGACAGGATCCACCGGCCGCATAATATTGCCTTCCGTACCTGGTTATTGTTTTTTACAACGGAGGTATTCGTTCACCTGTTCATTGATGCATTTAATAATTACGGCATCGGCTGGTTCGAGCCGTTCAGCCATGTCCGCTATTCATTCAATACGGTTTACGTGGCCGACCCGTTCTTTTCGTTGTGGCCGGGTATTGCATTGTTCATGCTGGTCATTTTGAACCGGTACAGCCCCAAAAGAAGATTCTGGTGGCGGCTGGGTGTGATCCTGCCTTTTCTTTATCTCGGGTATTGTACCATCAATAAAATAAAGATCAACCGGGATGTGCAGCAGGTATTTGCAAAGCAGCACATCCCGCATGAAAGATATTTTACCACGCCGGCCCCGCTGCAAAACTGGTTGTGGTATGTGGTGGCAGGAAATGACAGCGGGTATCACGTCGGCTTCCGTTCCCTGTTCGACAGTAAAAAGGAGATCCGCTTTGAATATTTTCCCAGGAATGATTCGTTGCTTAAGCCCGTAGCCATGGATGAGGACGTGCACAAACTCATCCGGTTCTCCAAACAGTTTTATACCGTGGAAAAATGGAAGGATACCCTTGTGTTCAACGACCTGCGTTTTGGCCAGATCATCGGATGGGAAAATCCAAAAGAGAAATTCGTGTTTCATTATTACCTGCAATACCCGGAAGACAATAAGATGGTGGTGCAGCGGGGGCGCTTTGCCGGCTGGGACTGGGAAGTGGCAAAGAATTTCTGGCGCCGCATTAAGGGTGATTGATGCATCACAGCTATGATGGAATTCCGGGATACTAGGCTTTGTGCTTAAAATAAAAAGTGAATAAATAAAAAACGGTACGAATGAACTGGTAAGAAAGCCAGCGGTTGAACTGTTTAAAAATATTGTTTGTTTTGATGTGCTGTTCAAAAGTAATGCGGGTGCAATCTTTCTCAATGATCTGCTGTAAAACCTGCCTTGTTTCTTTTGCAAATGCGGGGTTGCGTACGTCGAGGTTCAGTTCAATGCTTGCATAGGCGCTGATGTTATTGATATTATAGGAGCCGGCCGTCATCCATTCCTCATCAGAAACAGCCATTTTACCATGCAGGATGTTCTTCTGGTATTCATAGAGTTCAATGCCGTTCCGCAATAACCAGTCGTACAACCAGCGTTCTGCATTTTTAGCCACTTTCACATCTGAATTGCCTGCAGCGATCACCCGGATGGAAACCCCCCGTTTAATGGCATTTACCATTTGCCGCCGGATAAAGATGCCTGGTAAAAATAACTGCAGAGGATGGTTACTTCCGACCGGGATGAACGCAATATTTTCACGTAGGTGGATGATATCTGGTTCTTGCGCCTCACCCAGTCGTTACGCCGCATCCGGACTTCGCTCTGTTCTTCCGGCAAAAAATCAAAACTTACCTGTTTTTCTTCGCAGGGGGTTATGCCCATGTTCACCGGGTAACTCTTCCACGATTTCCAGCAAAGCACACAAAGTTCCCTGGCAACTTCCCCTTCCACGAACAAAGCAAAATCAAGCCATGCGGGTTGCCCGGGCATGTCGTTGTAACGGTTGCTGATGTTTACGCCGCCAACCAGTGCATACCGGGTGTCAACCACCGTCATTTTATGATGCATGCGCCTGCCAAAATAAAAGTACCGGCTTTTGAAAAACGTTTCAAAAAAACGGAAATGGATGCCGGCATTTTTCAGGTCGGCGATGAATGATTTTGACATTGCCTGCGAAGCATACCCATCGGCCATGAGATGAACCTCCACGTTTCGCAGCACGGCTTCTTTCAGCGCATTGGCCACCAGCCTGCCCGTCTCGTCATCTTCATAAATATAGGTTTGCAGGTGTATACTTTCTTTCGCCATGCCAATAAGCTGAAGCAGTTTATCAAAATAGGCCCTGCCTCCCCGGATGAGCTGCACCTTGTTCTGTATGGTAAAATTATTTTTTATGGAAGCATGATTTTATTTCTTCAGCAGGGTTGTTTTCTCCAGTTCTCCGGCGCCCAGCCTTTTTTCCGGCGGAATATAACGGTAACCGAACAGGTCATAAATGCTTTGCTCCGTTTCACCGGCCAGCCTTCTGCCGGTCTTGTTCTCAAACACCCCGTATTCATTCATCTTCCAGCCCTTTTGTTTTGCGATCAGCCGCAGTTTGATATTGTGTTCCTTGCTGCCGGTAAAATAAAAAAGGGCCGAGCCGTATTGAGCGGGTTCCACCACCCGTATGTCAACCTGTACCTGGCTGCTGTACAGCTGCACGCTTGCTTTTGTGTCACCGGCGGCCAGCACTTTTTCGATCAGCGGTATCTTGATGAACTGTTTAACGATCCTGTGGTGGTCTCTTTTTTGCGCCACGATGATGATATCAATATCGCCGATGGTCTCTTTCTTCCGGCGGATGCTGCCGGCAATTTCAGCGTGCTCCACAAACGGTATTTGCTTTATCTCTTCCAGGACCTTATTGGCGATCGCCCGGGCTTCTGTTAGCGGGATCCTTTTTTTCTCTTTATCGGGTTTCAGTAACGCTTTTAATTTTTCGGTCTTCTTTGCTGCAAAACCTTTTACGTTGGCCAGTTTTCCCACTTCAATGGCTTTGGCGAGCTGGCCGGGTGTGTTCACATGCAGTTCGTCGTGCAGTTGCCGGATGGTGGCCGGGCCAATGCCTTCTGCACTCATCAGTTCCAGCAGTTGCAGCGGGACCTTCTTTTTCAGTTTTTCGAAAGTGGCGATCTTACCGGTGTGAATGTATTCAATTATTTTTTGTGCAATGCTTTCGCCAACGCCTTTCAGTTCATCAAGCGCTTTTATATCATCCCCGTAAATATCCACAGGTTCTTGCATATTGGCCAATACGCCCGCCACGGTCTCGTAAGCCCGGGCCCGGAAACGTTCCTCCCTGCCCAGGTAAGCATAACAATCGGCCATTTTGCGGAAAATAGCCGCCAGTTCAGCATTGTGCTGCAAAGAAGCGGTTTTCTGTATTGCGGAAGCCATAAATTTCAGGTATTAAAATTATCATTCCGGGCAGGGCGGTTAAATGAGTAAAGTCATAGTATTCCGTGATTAGAGTTATAAAAAATCAGCGATTATAAAAATAACTTTAATACTCAACTTACACACCATGACACAAACATTTTCCCCCGAAGAAAAAGCCGTTCTGAATGCAGTGAAATACCTGCCGGCCATTTCCATGATCCTGCCATTTGAGCCAAAGATCAGCGTCAAGTCTGAACTGGAATACCGCCTGAAGATGGCTTTCAATAAAGTGGAGAAGGAGTTGATGAATAATTACCCGCCGGAAAAGGCTTCACCCATCATCAACAAGCTCCGGCACCTTATCCACGAACTTAATTTCAACACCCATAAAAAAAGCATCGCCATCTTTCTTTCCCCCATGGTAGAAAAAGTATTCTACCTGGATATCCCGGTAGAGGAGAAGGTGATCATTGATGAGACCTTTGAGATCCGTGACCTGGTTTACCAGAAAAAGCAGGAAGTGCAATACCTGGTGCTGATGCTGAGTGCAAAAAGATCCACCATGCACCTGGCCAATGGATCAGACATGCGGTTGATAAAATCCAACCGGTCTGAGCATACCCTCTTATCCGAAAAAGACCTTCCGGAAAGGGTGGCGAATTTCTCTGACCCCGACAACATGGCGGAAGTGTTCCTGGAAAAATTCCTTCACCAGATGGACGAAGACCTTACCCTGATGCTGAAGGCTTACCCGCTGCCTGTTTTTGTGATGGGCGCTGAACGGGTGCTCGGCCATTATAAGAAAATAACAAAACATGCCCAGGAGATAACTGATTTCATCCACGGCAATTATGAAGAACTGACCGAGCCTGAAATATTCAAGGTTGTTCAGCCATACGTAAGTAACTGGAGAAAGGTAAAAGAGATGGATGTGCTGCACCAGGTGGAAAATGCGATGGGAGCAAAAAAACTGGCACACGGAATTGAGGAGGTATGGCAGGCTGCAGCCCACAAGAACTGCCGGCTGCTGGTGGTGGAAAGGGGTTTCATGTACACTGCCCGCCAGGGCGCCGAACCGGATGTTATCTATAAAGAGAACTGCCTTCCGATTATCCCTTCTATATCAAGGATGCCGTGGATGATGTGATACAGAAAGTGCTGGAGAACGGCGGTGATGTGGAGTTTACAGAAGATGGCACACTGAAGGATTACGGGCGCATTGCGCTGATACAATATTATTGATCCATTCATATCAAAAACAAATAAAATGAAAAAGATATTGGTTGCCGTTGACTTTTCGGAAGCTTCCCGCAAGGCGATGGACTACGCGGCTGCGCTGGCCAAATCGTTCAATTCAGACATTGTTCTGCTGCATGCTTTTTATATACCCGTGCCGATGGGCGATGCCCCGGGTTATATCCCCCTTTCCCTTGCCGAAGTACAGGAAGAGAATGAAGCATTGATGCAACGTGAAATGGAATACCTGCAGGGCAAATACGGCATCGGCGCCGAAGTTTATGTGCGCTATGGCCTGGCAGCTGCCGCTATTAAAGAACTGGCAGCAGAGATCAATGCCGGCCTGGTGGTGATGGGCATGAAGGGAGCCGGTAAAACAGGCGGCATCTTCGGCAGTACGGTGATCTCGGCCATCCGCAAAGCAAAAGTTCCCTTATTGATCATACCCGAAAATGCGGAGTTCAGCTTTATCAAGCACATCAGTTTTGCCGCCGACTTTGAAGAAAGGCCCGGGACGAGACCGTATGAATTGCTGGAAGAGATCGCCGGGCATTTTAATGCCGATGTGCAGGTATTGCACGTGCAGAAGAGCGAGATGCTGATGACTGCCGGGGAAGCAGCAGGAAAGATCGGGACAGACGTGCTTTTCAACGGGTTGCCGCACAGTTTTCATACCATGGTGGATGCGGATGTTGAAAAGGGGATCGGCGATTTTATTGCCACACATCCCACCGACCTGCTGGTGATGGTGGCCCACCATCATAATATCTTTGAACGCCTGTTTGGTAAGGAACACACCAAACTGGTGGCCTACAAAACACAGGTACCGTTGCTGGTTCTGCACGATGCGTAGAAAAAAAATTACTGATGAGGGTCATCCTTTGTGTTGACGGCGGTCGTTTTTTCCGGGCCTGTCAAATGCTAACTTGAACAAGTAACAAGATTCAATAACAAAAAAACAAAGGAGGTTGTTATGTCAACAAAACCATTAATAAGAACAGGTGACTTGATGCCAACTGTCTTTAACGATTTCTTTAAACCATGGAATAACTGGTTTGACATGAACAACGGAGGCAGCCTTTGGGGAAATATGCTCACCATACCTGCCGTGAACATAGTGGAGGAAAAGGATGATTTCAGGATCTCATTGGCTGTGCCCGGTATGAAAAAAAGTGATTTCAGGATTGATGTGGAAGGAGACATGCTTACCATCAGTGCCGAGACCAGGGAAGAAAAAGAGGAGAAGGAGAAAAAGTTCACGCGGAAGGAGTTTAACTATACTTCTTTCAGCCGCACTTTTACCATTCCAGACGGAACAAAGGCCGACAAGATCGACGCCCGTTATGAAGATGGGGTTTTAAAACTCCTGATCCCAAAAACTGAAGAAACCAGGAAACTTGAGGCTAAACACATAGCCGTTAAGTAAGCAGGCTTCTGTCCTGTTTAATTACCCTGCCGTACAGGGCGGCAGGGTTTCTTATTTTCTGTACTGAACATTTTTAAACATTTTGTTATGAAAAACATTCAAATCATTGCAGCAGCCGTTTTGCTGCTGCTGTTTACAAGCTGCTCCAGCAGCCGGATAACCAGTTCCTGGAGCGCAGCGGGCAGTGCTCCCAAAAAATATAATAAAGTGATGGTGCTTGGATTGATCCGGGACCAGGACCGGAGCATTTGCCAGTTCATGGAAAACCATTTGGTGGGCGACCTGAAAGAACTTGGCTATAATGCCGTTTCAGCCCAGGCACAGTTCGGGCCAAAGGCATTTGAGAACATGTGCGAAAAAGATGCGGTGGACAAGATCCGCAACAGCGGCGCAGATGCCGTGGTCACCATTGTGCTGCTGGACAAATCAAAAGAGCAGTATTATGTGCCGGCGCAAAGGCAGAACCTGCCCCGTTCGGTTTACTACAACCGGTTTGGAGGCTATTATACCACCATTTACGAGCGGATATACACACCCGGCTATTACGTAACCGATACCAAGTATTTCTGGGAAAGCAATCTGTACGACATGAATACAAAGGACCTTGTGTATTCTGTACAAACAGAATCTTTCGACCCGGCCTCTTCTGAAAGCCTGGGACATGAATATGGTAAACTGATCGTAGAGGATATGATGAAGAAGAACGTAATGATAAAGCAGTAAATAGTTACTGCTTTATCCTTGTGCAATATCCGTCATGCTTGATAATGAAGAGAACACAACCCCTATCTTTTTTCAAAGCGGCCGGTAAGTTTATTGATCCGGATACGGTACATGATTGGTTTTACCCGGTTGCTGTCATCGATCTTTCCTTTTTCCTCATGCCCGTATGAATGAACGGTACTGCTGGTCATTAAGGGGAATACCCTGTTGAAAAGGATATCCCTGGCCTTCTCCGAATCTTTTTTGCTTTTCAGTTCCTCGAATTCGCCAAATACCAGCACCGATCTCCAGTTCCGCATATCGGTCATCATGTCTACTTCAAAACATACTTTGGGATTTTTGCGGAGCAGTTCCAGTTTCATGCCCTCATTGATCTGCCCGTAAATGTATTCCCCATCGTAGGTGTAAGTGAGGGGAACGATGTACGGTTGATCTCCATCAGTACAGGCAAGC
This sequence comes from Chitinophagaceae bacterium, assembly GCA_016710165.1. Taxonomy (NCBI): domain Bacteria; kingdom Pseudomonadati; phylum Bacteroidota; class Chitinophagia; order Chitinophagales; family Chitinophagaceae; species Chitinophagaceae bacterium. The sequence goes on from JADJLJ010000002.1 coordinate 874,529, forward strand.
CTGCCCAGCACCTGGCTGGAAAGCACATTCTTTATTTCCATTTCGTTCAGTTCGCCCAGCATGTTTACGCATTTGTTGAACAAATGTATCATTCCGGGGCAGCGGCAGAAATGACAAGCATCACCATTCCCGGTAACAATGCTCATTGATTTACCAGTTGCATTACCGTTACTTTAGAATGTAAAAATGACAAGATGAAAGACGATCCCAAAAAGATACCTGAAATTCCGCCGGTAAAAGACCCGGAGATACACCCGGATGCTGTCCCCGATCTGCCACTGGCACCGGATGAGGATCCGGAGATCATTCCGGACGAAGACCCGTTTGAGAATCCGCCGCCTTTTGAGATACCGGAGCCGGGAGAAGGGCCGTAGGCGAGGGAGGAGTAGTAAATAGAGTAGAAAGTATATACAGTGAAAAGTAAATAAAGGAGGAAGTGAGAACGCTGTTATTCATATTGGTTTGTTTTGTTGCCATTACTTCAATTGCATCAGGAGCGTTGATGATCAGCGATCCCGGTGGGGCTGTGATGCAGCTTTCTCCCAGCCTGCTGGAGGGTACACCGTTCAGCGATTTCAGGGTGCCGGGAATTATCCTGGCAGCACTGGTTGGGGGTGTTAACCTGCTGGCGGCTTTTTTTAACATGAAAAGAAGCCCCCGCCGTTACCACTGGGCAATGGCGGGTGGCATCCTGGTCAGTGGCTGGATCGTCGTCCAGGTGTCGCTTATCGATACTGCTCACTGGCTGCATTTTATTTACCTTGGCGTCGGGATCATCATCATGCTCACTGCTTACCAACTGATGGGCAAGGCGCTTATTTAAGTGTTACAAGGACCGGATCATGAACAGCACCATACACGATATCAGTAAAATAAGATTCACGATGCAAACGGCCTGGTTCGCCACAGTTCTGTTGCTCATCATGTCTTACCGGCAGGTGAAAGACCTGGTCGTTTTCATCTTATCAAAAGGGTACGAATTTATTATTCAACAAAATGAAATTAAACCATGATCATAGAAATCAACGATAGCAAAACCATCGGTGACATACAGGACAAGTTCAGCACGTTCTTTCCATTTCTTAAGATCGATTTTTATGAACGTCCGCACCATTGGCACGAAGGCTCGGAATCAAAAACTGCCTTCCCCCGGGATAAAAAATTAGGTGAGATACGGAAGAACCATCCGCATGGTGCACTGGAGATCCATTCCTGGTACCGCACGGGCGACCTGGAGCAGGCATTTCACAAGAAATTCATCCTGAATGTTCAGGTGCTGCGCCTGCACGGCAATCATTGGGTGCAAACAGCCGGTACGGATAAGCTGACATTGAAAGAGCAGAATGAGATCGGCCGCAATGCAACGGTTGAGAACAACTCCCTGATCGATTCTGTAACAGAGCGGAATAATTTGTATTGAGAATTTTATTGAACCACAACTTGTCCCGCTAATGGCGGGATAGGCATATAGGAAACATAGTTTATTTTTTGTCCGGGTTCTGTGTTATCAATGTATCTAGGTAGTACTCTATGTTCCCGTGTAGTTCAATCTGGTTCAATCTGGTTGAATGTTGTTGAATGTTGTTTTTATGCATTCTCTATGTTCCTATCCCGCCCAAGGCGGGACAAGTTGTGGTTCCCAATATTTTCTTATTTTTTCTTCACTTCATTCCTCCGGATAAGTACATTCACTGCTTCCCATTCCGGTACATTGTCTGTTACCAGTTTCAGCATTCCTAAGAACGGGATGAATAAGATCATGCCGCTGACCCCCCACAGAATTCCCCCGGCAATGATGGCAACCAATGTGGCCCAGGTGCTGATGTTCAGCTGGGTGGCCACCACCCGGGGAAAGATCACATTCGCTTCCAGGTACTGTACAAAAACAAATACGGCTACCACGCCAACCGGGTACCAGATACTGTCTTTGGTTATCCAGGCAATGGTGATGGGCAGCAGTGCACTTACAAAAATACCGATGTAGGGAATGATGGTCATGATGGCGGTGAGGAATCCAAAGAGGATGGCGTGTTTGATGCCCAGCACCAGCAGGCCGATGCTGTTGAGAACTCCTACGATCAGGTAAACGAATACCATTCCCTTGATAAAATGAAAATAGGTGATGATGGTTTCATTGAGTATGCGGTGCAGCCGGTCTTTGTAATCATCGCCGGTCAATTTTTCCAGGAACAAAACAAAATCTTTCCGGTTGTACAGGAACAGGGCCGCAAAAACAGGGATGATAAAAAGGGTGAACAGCCCGGACGCTGTCTTATTGACAATGCCTGCCACCATGCCGGATGAATTACCGGATATGTTCTCCGATGTTTTCTGCCACCATTCATTTTGTGAGGCAATGGTTATGTTGAGATTGGCTGCAAGCCAGTTCTGGAGATCGGTGAGCGTTGGCAGGAGTTTGGCCTTCAGTTCGGGAAGGTCCTGCCGGAACGTATTGAACTGAAGCACCAGCAGCCATACGAGTAAGGAAAATACAAGTACTACGATCAGCAGCCCGGTGGTTACTGCCATGCTTTTGGAAAATCCGTGTTTCTCCAGCCAGCGGCAGACGGGATAAAGAACAATGGCGATGAAAAGGCCATAGAACAGGGGGATGAACAGGGTTTGACCGAAATACAAAAGCAATACCAGCATTGCGATAGCCGGCAGGTACCGTAACGCAGCCGTTGCACTTAAATTTTGATTTGCCATAACTCAGTAAAAATAACTGGTTTTATTCTCTAAGTTCTCATTATCCTTCAGAAATTTGTATGAGCAATGTGGGCATGCACAGTGACTGATATCAGCGCCTGCCCGGCAGCCGTGGCTGATTTTTGAATTTCAGTATTAACCGGGTATGTTATTTTCAACCGACATATGGAAATTGCTGGCAGGGGTTGCCATTTTTTTGCTGGGCATGCGGTTCCTGGAAGACTCGCTGCAGCAGCTGGCCGGCCGTTCCTTTAAATTATTCCTTAAAAAACAAACGTCATCAAAACCAAAAGCCGTTCTGGGCGGGGCCCTCGTAACCGGTATCTTACAAAGCAGCAGCGTGGTGAACCTGATGGTGCTGGCCTTTGTGGGCGCTCATGTGATGCCGATGCAAAATGCGCTGGCGGTGGTATTGGGTGCCAACCTGGGCACTACCCTCAGCAACTGGATCATTGCCACCGTTGGATTTAATTTCAACATTGAGTATATAGCGTATCCGCTGGCAGGTGTGTTTGGCATCGGGATGACGCTGGTAAAAAAAGAAAGCTTCTTGTACAAATGGAGTAAATTCCTGTTTGGGTTTGGTTTTTTATTCATTGGCCTCAACTTCATGAAGACGGGGATGGAAGACACGGTGAAACAGGTTGACCTCGCTGCATTCAATCATTACCCGGTGATCTTTTTTTTACTGCTTGGTTTCATCATCACATCGCTCATTCAATCCAGCACGGCAACCATGGCCATATTATTAAGCGCCCTGCATGCCAATGCCATCGGGCTATTTGCCGCCACAGCCGTTGCACTGGGTTCCGAAGCGGGCACTTCCATAAAACTGCTGCTGGCATCTGTTAAGGGACTGCCTGATAAGAAAAGAGTGGCATACGGGAACCTGATCTTTAACATCGTAACGTCGTTGATCGTTTTTATTTTCCTGCTGCCTGTGAACCGGTTCATTACCGGCGTGCTGGGCATTGGCGATGACCTGCTGGCCCTGGTGTTCTTTCAGAGCCTGGTGAATGTACTTGCCATCATTTTGTTTTATCCTTTCCTGAGACCGTTTGGAAGATTCCTCGAAAAAAGATTTACCGCTGCCGATGATGAGTCTCATTTTATCCATAAGGTAAATGTGCGGGATACTGAGTTGGCCATGCTGGCGCTTGAAAATGAAGTGAAGCATTTTATGCTGCATACGATCGGTTTTACCCGGGCTGTATTTGAGATGCCGGATGCGGAACTGCTTAAAACCCTCCCGGGAAAGGACCGTGGGCAGAATGACATGAAGCATTATTATGAAACCCTGAAACAGCTTCACGGCGAAACACACGGCTATGCCATGAAACTGCAGGACAACACTACAGCCGATGCAGCCCTTACACAAAGGCTGGAGCAGTTGATCGCATCCAACCGGAATACCATGTATGCAGCCAAGAATATAAAAGACGCTTTACCCGACATCAGCCAGTTGCGCAATTCATCCAATAATACCAAGTACGGGTTTTACCGTGACGTGGCGGACCGGTCAGATGATTTTTGTAAAAAGATCACCCATCTTCTGCTTCATGAAAAGCCCGCATCCTGTTTTGGAGCATTGAATGAGTTGTTCCGGTCCGTTACCAAAAGCTATTCGCTCATTTTACAGCAACTGTACAGGGAAAACCTGGATGCCGGCTTATCGGAGATCGAGATATCCACCCTGATCAACTTCAACCGGGAAATGTATACGGCCTACAAATCTTTTGTATTTGCCCTGAAGGATTACCTGCTTGATGAAAAGCAGGCTGCTTATTTTGATGAATTGCCCGGTTTTATCAGGTAAACGGTTGATACTCAGTACCCCTGTTTTAACAAATCCGAAACAAAAGACGGGCGATCTTTGCAGCGTTCAAGCACAGACAAAACAAAGCACATGAAAAACCCAACATTAAAGAGAATATTCTTCTTCCTGGTCATTCTCGTTTTCATTCTGCCGCTCCCCTTGCTGTTTGCAAAGGGCAGGCCTGCCGGATCCTTGAGTTCCATAAGCATTGGTACAGCAGATTCGTCTGTTATCCCGGGCAACAATAAAGGGGCTACCAGGTCTTCTGTACTGTATGAAGATCTTCAACTGGACCAACGGGGCCTTTCCCGCCAGGCTTTTGAGTATGCCCTCCAGGGTTTTGAATACCTGCGGCAGAACGGCGAAATTGAGAACCAGGACGTGATCTCCATTGTTGATTTCAGCCTGCCATCTTCCGCCAGGCGGTTATTTGTAATTGACCTAAACAGTCAGAAGATCCTGTATAACACGTATGTGGCCCATGGCAACAGGTCGGGCAGGGAATATGCCAGCCAGTTCTCCAACAAACCCCAAAGCAACAAGAGTAGCCTGGGTTTTTATAAAACACTCAGCACCTATATGGGCGGCCATGGATATTCTTTGAAGCTGGAGGGATTGGAAAGAGGGATCAACGATAATGCCAACAGGAGAGCGATCGTGGTACACGGCGCGGCCTACGTCAGCGAAGGCCTGGTAAATGCCCAGGGTTATATCGGCCGCAGTCTTGGCTGCCCCGCATTGCCCGAAAAACTGCACAAGCCCATCATTGATAAAATAAAAGACGGCAGTTGCCTGTTCATTTTTGCACCAGACAGGAATTACCTGGCCAGTTCAAGGATATTGAAAGAAGCGGTGATGTGAGACCTTGATTGTGCGGGATGCCTGCCGATGATGTAATTATATTTTAGCAGCCTTGGTTCGTGTCTCACGAACCATTTTTTATACGCCTTGGTTTGTGACGACGAACCGGGGCGAAAGACGAATGAAAAAATAACTCCGTTATATAAAATTCGCTGACATTTGCAAAAATTTCTGATTTATGCTGATAGAGATATTAAAGTCTAAAGTGCACCGGGCGGTGATTACCGAAGCCAACCTGAATTATGTAGGCAGTCTTACCCTGGATGAGGACCTGATGGATGCCGCCAACCTGATCGAACATGAAAAGATACAGGTGGTGAATGTGAACAACGGTGAACGGATAGAGACCTATCTTATAAAAGGGAAGAGAGGAAGCGGCGTGGTTTGTCTCAATGGCCCTGCCGCCCGTAAGGGAGCAGAAGGAGATGTCGTGATCATCATTTCCTATGCCACGATGGATTTTGAAGAGGCCAGGACATTTAAGCCAGTGGTCATTTTTCCGAAGGAAGGGAATAAGTTATAGTATCGTTAGCCCCGGTTCCTGCGCCTTGGCTCATGACTCAGGAACCAATTCCGGTAAATTAATTCCGTTTCGTATACCAGGAAACGGGGCTGGCCGGCACATTTCTCCGCCTTGGTTCGTGTCTCACGGACCATTTTTAGTTCCGGTTCATGCGCCATGAACCGGGGCCGGCACATTTCAAAATCTCCCCAGTTCTCAATACCTTCACAAAAAATAGTTTTATGAGTTTGCGTACAAAATTACAGGGAACGGGTGTGGCCATTGTTACTCCCTTTAAACCATCCATGGAGGTGGACTATGATGCCCTGGGTAAACTGATCGATTTTATCATCGGGAACGGTATTGAATATATTGTGAGCCTGGGTACCACCGGTGAAACGCCCACACTGGATACGGAAGAAAAGTTCGACATCATTCATTATACCTTCGAGCGGGTGAACAACCGGGTGCCCGTGGTGGTAGGCGTTGGTGGCAACAACACCCGGGAAGTGATGGAAAACCTGCAGAGTTACCCATTGGAAAAAGCAATTGCCGTATTAAGCGCCAGCCCATATTACAACAAACCATCCCAGGAAGGGATCTTTCAGCATTATAAGAACCTGGCCGATGCAAGTCCCAGGCCGGTGATCTTGTATAACGTGCCGGGCAGAACGGGCAGCAACATCAGCGCCGAAACAACCTTGCGTTTGGCAAAGGAAGTACCAAATATCGCCGGCATAAAAGAAGCCAGCGGCAACATGGTGCAGTGCATGCATATACTGCGTGACCGTCCCGAAGATTTCCTGGTGGTGAGCGGCGATGATCATCTTACCTTACCATTGATCGCCTGCGGCATGGACGGGGTGATCAGTGTGGCGGCCAATTGCTTCCCCAGGGATTTTTCGGATATGGTGCGGTATTGCCTGGGAGGAGATTTTGCTTCGGCAAGGCCGCTGCATAATAAATGCCTGGAAGGTAATGACCTGTTGTTTGCAGAGAACAATCCTGCCGGGGCAAAGGCATTCCTGTCGGAAATGGGGATCATTAAGAATGTGCTGCGGCTGCCACTGGTTCCGTTGAGCAGCAGCATACACCAGAAGGTAAAGGTTTACCTTGGGAAATGAATACCTGTACCACTTAGGAACATAGAGAATGCATAAAACAACATTCAACAACATTCAACCAGATTGAACCATATAGGAACATAGAGAATACATAAAAACGACATTCAACCCGGTACACAAATAAATTCTGTATGAAAAACATTTTGTGCCTCCTTGCATTTATTATTGCGTTTGTAAGAACGGAGGCACAGGTCAATGTTGTTTTCAAACTCGCAAAATCTCCTTCTGCTCATCCAGGCGACAGCATTTTTCTTGCCGGCAATTTCAACAACTGGGACCCGGGTAACAGCACGTATGCATTTTCTTTCAACAGCGACAGTGTATTGCAGCTTACTGTGCAGCTTGCGCCCGGTAACTATGCGTACAAGTGTACCCGGGGCAACTGGCAAAAAGTGGAAGCGGACAGCAATGGAAAAGATATTGAGAACCGGTTCTTGCCCCTGCGGTCAGATACCAGCATCGGGATAAACATCAATGCCTGGAAGGATGATCTTCCCCCGGTGGAAAAAAAACATACGGCAGGCAGTAATGTGCAGATCATGGACACGGCTTTTTTATGCCGCAACTGAACCGGACAAGAAGGATATGGCTTTACCTGCCGGAGGATTATGCCAAAAGCAAAAAGCGCTACCCGGTATTGTATATGCACGACGGGCAGAATCTTTTTGATGAATCCACCGCTGCTTTCGGCGAATGGGGCGTGGACGAAACGCTGGATTCAATGATCAGCAAAGGAAGGGCCGCCTGCATCGTGGTGGGCATTGAAAATGGCCCGCAGCGGGTGAATGAATACAATCCTTACGAGACGGAACGTTTCGGGAATGGGGAGGGGGATGTCTACCTTGATTTTATTGCAGAAACACTCAAGCCGTATATGGATAAGCAGTACCGGACACTCCCGTCCCGGGAGCATACGCTCATTGCAGGCAGTTCGGTGGGAGGGCTGATCTCTTATTATGCCATGCTGAGAAGGCCGGATGTCTTTGGCAAGGCAGGCATTTTCTCACCCTCGTTCTGGCTGGCGCCGCCCATAAAACAATTCACCGATTCAGCAGCGGGTAAAATGAATGGAAAATTCTTCTTCTACATCGGAGCAAAAGAGGGAGATTCTTTCATACAGGATATGCAGGAGGTTCAGGAATTGCTGGGTGCAGGATCTTCGGCCATGATCTATTCGGTGATCGACCCGGCCGGCAGTCATCATGAAAAGGCATGGCGGAAATGGTTCGCTGAATTCTACGGCTGGATCATGGCGGATGGATTTAATTATGTGGTGCGAACCAGGGAATGACCAATGACTAATGACTAATGACTAGTGTCTAATGACCAATGTCTCAAATAATATAGCAGCTCCCCTGTATGGCCAGTTCCGTATTTTTAAAAACGGCTGATGTTTCTTTCAGGAATTCATCCAGGTTATCATATTTTGAACTGAAATGCCCGATCAGTAATTTTTTTGCCCCGGCTTTTTTTGCGATTTCGGCTGCCTGTACCGTGGTGCTGTGAAAGCGTGCTGCTGCCCGTTCATGCAGGTCTTTCAGGTAAGTTGTTTCGTGGTAGAGCAGGTCCACATCTTTTACTTTTTCTGCCAGGGTCTCATCATAAATGGTATCTGCACAGAAGGCATACGATTTTGATCTTGGCCCGGGTATGGTCACTTCTTCGTTGGGTACAATGGTCCCTTTTTTATTTGCATAATCGAAACCCTGCTGAAGTTTTTCATAAAAGGATGCGGGGATCTCATAGATCCTGGCTCTTTCCGCATTTACTTTCCGCAGGTTCCTTATCTCCCGGAATAAAAATCCCCAGCAGTCGATGCGGTGCTGTACTTTAAAACATTCCACCGTCATCTTACTGCCCTTGACGATCATTCCTTCTTCTTTTAAAGGATGAAAATGCAGGGGATAGGAGAGATGGGTAGCGGCAAACTTCAGCTGCATATCGATCAACTGTTCCAGTTCCGGCGGCGCATGAAGGTGCAGGTCCTGCGTACGGTTGAGCAGGCTCATACTGGTGAGCAGGCCGATCAGCCCGAAATAATGGTCGCCGTGCAGGTGGGAGATGAAGATGTGATTGATCTTGCTGCGTTTTACTTTGTACCTGGAAAGCTGTACCTGGGTCCCTTCGCCGCAGTCAATTAAAAAACTTTCGTCCATGGTTTGCAGTACCTGGGCCGTTGGATTCCTGTCGAAGGCAGGAATGGCTGAATTGTTTCCTAAAATGGTTAGTGCGAACAAAATGGGTTGTTTATAGTTTGAGGTTTGAGGTTTGAGGTTTGAGGTTTGAAGTTTGAGGTTGGTTCTTTGAAATAGGATGTGTCCACAACCTCAAACTTCAAACTTCAAACCTGTCAATCATCTTTCAGCAATTCCCTTTCTATCTCTTCCATCTGCACAATATCCCATGCTTCACTTTCGGATGGCGTTATATTCATCCCATCAAAAAAATCCTTCCGGGCAAATGTCTTTTCCACTCCGGGTTGCAGGCAACATATTACAAAGGAATGCCCTGCCGCATAAAACTGCTGCTGGGTGCCGGCGATCTTTTCTGCCGCTTCCTCTTCCATTGCCTTAACGTCCTGCATATTCAAAACAATATGCGGTATGTCTTTTTGCAGGTAGGAAAGCAACAAATTTCCCAGTTCCTCTGTCATATTAACAGACAAATCAGCATCCTGCGGCGTAATTACAGTAAATCGTTCTTTGGTATCTATTTTGACTATTATCATGACAGGTAGCGTTTACAACTTGTTCTTTGTAAAGTAAAGGAAATTTTGGTTTTGTCCGGTTATGTATTTCCGGAAGCGAATCATCTTTTTCCGGGCAGTGGAAGGTGCCGGTAACAGTTTTTTAACTTTTTAACATATTAACATTTGCCGTTTCCCGTAAACTATATCTTTAAAATAATCGTTATCATTGTACAAGCTAAATTCAATATAAAATGGATAATAATTTTTCAGCCCAGGTAAAAGAAATAATTTCTTACAGCCGGGAAGAAGCGCTCCGGTTGGGAAATGATTTCATCGGCACGGAACACCTGGTTTTGGGATTGATAAGGGACGGAGAGAATACCGCTGTGAAGATCTTAAAATCACTCAACATCGACCTTTTTGAACTCCGCAAGGAAATAGAGATAGCCGTAAAGGACAAGACCGGCAAGAACATCGCAAACATCAACTCCCTTCCCCTCACCAAGCAGGCCGAAAAAGTGATACGCATTACGGTACTGGAAGCCAAGGCACAGAAAAGCGCCCAGGTGGAGAGCGAACACCTGATGCTTTCCATCCTCAAGAACAAAGAGAATATTGCCACACAGATACTGAACCAGTTTGATGTGGACTATGATGTATTTAAAAATGAACTTGGGTTCGTCACCAGCAACCCTCCCTCTGCTGAATTCAGTGATGAAGGAGAAGAGGATTTTGAGGATGAAAAAAAATACAGCCAGCAAAAATCGCAACGTGCCGGTGCCGGCAACCAGCCCAAGACAAAAACGCCCGTACTTGATAATTTCGGTCGTGACATCACCCGCCTTGCCGAGAACGGTTCACTGGATCCCATCGTTGGCCGGGAGAACGAGATCGAACGGGTATCACAGATACTTTCACGCCGCAAGAAAAATAATCCCATACTTATCGGTGAGCCCGGGGTTGGTAAAACAGCCATCGTGGAAGGGCTGGCATTGCGGATCGTGCAGCGGAAGGTTTCCCGTGTATTATTTGATAAAAGAGTGGTTAGTCTTGACCTGGCAGCCCTGGTTGCCGGTACCAAATACCGGGGCCAGTTTGAAGAGCGGATGAAAGCCATCATGAATGAACTGGAGAAGAACCGGGATGTGATATTATTTATTGATGAGATCCATACCATTGTTGGGGCCGGTGGTGCCAGTGGTTCACTGGATGCTTCCAATATTTTCAAACCGGCGCTGGCAAGGGGAGAACTGCAATGCATCGGCGCCTCTACCCTGGATGAGTACCGCATGCACATAGAAAAGGACGGTGCATTGGACAGGCGTTTTCAGAAAGTGATCGTTGACCAGCCTTCGGTGGAAGAGACCATTGAGATACTTAACAACATAAAGAGCAAATACGAAGACTATCACAATGTTACCTACAGTAATGATGCCATTGAGGCTTGTGTGAAACTGAGCGACCGGTATATGACCGACCGCCTCTTGCCCGACAAGGCCATTGACGTGCTGGATGAAGTAGGTGCAAGAAAGCACATCAAGAATATCAATGTGCCGGAAGAGATCATTGACCTGGAGAAAAAGATCGAAGACATAAAACTGGAAAAGAATAAAGTGGTGAAGAGCCAGCGTTTTGAGGAAGCTGCCTCGCTGCGGGATACAGAAAAGCGTTTGCAGGAAGAACTGGAAGCAGCAAAGAATGCCTGGGAGGAAGAAAGCAAACACAAGCGTTACCCGATAGAAGAAGAAGATATTGCCGAAGTGGTTTCGATGATGACCGGGATACCGGTGAAAAGGATGGTACAGGCTGAAACGGAGAAACTCCGCCGCATGGCCAACGATCTTCAGGGTGCTGTGATCGGGCAGGATGAAGCCATTTCAAAAGTGGTGAAAGCCATACAGCGCAACCGGGTAGGATTGAAGGATCCTAAAAAACCGATCGGTACATTCATTTTCCTTGGCCCCACCGGCGTAGGTAAAACCGAATTGGCACGGGCGCTTGCCCGGCATATGTTCGACAGTGATGATGCATTGATACGGATCGATATGAGTGAGTACATGGAGAAGTTCACGGTAAGCAGGCTGATCGGTGCACCTCCGGGCTATGTAGGTTATGAAGAAGGAGGCCAGCTGACCGAACGGGTACGCCGCAAGCCTTATTCTGTTATCCTCCTGGATGAAATAGAAAAAGCACACCCGGATATTTATAATATATTATTACAGGTGCTGGATGATGGCCAGCTTACCGACGGAATGGGCCGTAAGGTTGATTTTAAGAACACACTCATCATCATGACCTCCAATATCGGGGCCCGCCAGTTGAAGGACTTTGGGGACGGAGTGGGTTTTGCTACTGCCAACCGGATGGAAAATGCAGACGAGAACAATAAAGCAGTGATCGAAAAGGCCCTGAAGCGTACCTTCAGTCCCGAGTTTTTGAACCGGATCGATGACGTGGTGGTATTTAACTCACTCAGCAAGGAAAATATCTTTGCCATCATTGATATACTGATGCAGGGGGTAATGAAGCGTTTGTCGAACCTTGGATTTACCATGGAACTGACCGAAAAGGCCAAGGAATTCATAGCAGACAAGGGGTATGACTCCCAGTTTGGTGCAAGGCCGCTTCACAGGGCCATTCAAAAATACCTGGAAGATCCTTTGGCAGAAGAGATCCTGAACATGAATATCAAGAACGGCGATGTAATGGTTGCCGAGCTGGATGAAGCCGCCGAAAAGATCAAATTCACCCTTAAAGAGGAAGAAAAAAAGAAGGAGAAAAAGTCCGAGGTATAAATATTACCGGTAACAGGTTTAAATGCCATCCGCCTTTGGCGGATGGCATTTTCATTTTGTGGATAAAACTTCCTCTTTTAAATCGTTGACAATGTAACACTTATAGAATTGTAGTACGGTTTCTACAAAAAATGTCATAAATCTCTTGGAAATATGAAAGCTATTTAGATATATTTGTGTCCCCTAACAGAATAGTAATTTTACTGTCTTTCACGTGTTTTCTCCCTTACAAAGCTAAGTTGGTTTTACTATTGAGGTCATACAGACTTAGCAAATTTTCCAAGAAATAAAACAGAATTTTTTACCGTCCAGTATTCTTTTTTGAAAAGCCAGATGCTTAAAAAATCTGGAATCATGAAAAGAATTGTACCCCTTTTGATCACTGCTGTACTAATATGTTCAGTAACCAATGCACAGATACTGCGTGCATTTACACCGCGATACTATAATCCTTCTGTGAAGGGAAATATCGTGTACGTTTCCAACAGTATAATTTCTACTTCCGGTGTTGGATCCGGAACACCCGGAACCGGAGAACTGCCTCCTGCGGGAAGTTCCAAGGATAATGACGGTAATGGGATTAATATTGATGTGGACAATTCCATTACCTCCAAAATGGCTTTTGGAACTGTATGGAACTATCATTCAACAGGTGCAACTCCGACAAATGATGCCTTCGGAAATAACTGGAAACAATCCGGCTATACCTTAAATGCTTCCTGGAATACAGGTGCGGTTCCGGTTAACGGGGCCGGTAAATACGGTTATAGTTCCGGGCAGGCAACCTGTATCAAAAGCGGGCAGGTCCCCATTTGTACACCATTGGCATCGGGAACCAAGTATACCGCCTATTATTTCCGGAATACGGTAAGCTTTACGGCAACAGAATTGTCTGCCACATTCACATCGATCCAGTTTAACCTGTTGAGAAATGACGGTATCGTGGTTTATGTGAATGGGGTGGAAAGGATCCGGAATAATATGCCTACCGGTACGGTCAGCTATGGAACGCTGGCATCTTCCAATATAACACCGGGTGCTGCAGAAGCAGTATCTGTAGATCTGAGTACTGCTTTTTTTACTGCAGGCGTTAATACCATTGCGGTGGAAGTGCACTTAAGGTCCACAACCTCACCAGATATGTCTTTTGATATGGAGGTATCAGGGGTCAATAACAATGGTACATTCAATTCATCTACAGCCGATCTGAACCTGCCTTCCTGCTCTAACGTACTTTTTGCAGGTTTGTACTGGGGTTCCGGTGAAGGCGGTGGCGATGAAAGTACTTCCTGGATCACCGGGGAAACATCCTGTAAATTAAAGCTCCCGGGAGCCGCTTCGTATACTACCATTACGTCATCACAAACAGATTATTACAATTCTTCAAACCCATCTGGTTTTATGTATACGGGTTTTCAGTGCTTTGCCAATATAACAGCATTGGTGAATGCCACCAGCCCCAATGGTACGTATGCCCTTGCAGATGTGGTGGCTCCATTGGGTAAAAAAAATGCGTATGGAGGCTGGACACTTATCATCGTATATGCCAATCCTTCTTTGCCATCGCGTAACCTCACCGTGTTTGATGGATGTGCCGTGGTTGAATCGGGCAATGCCCCGGTAGATGTAAGCATCAGTGGTTTCTTAACACCGCCCTCAGGCCCGGTCAGTTGCGAACTGGGAGCGGTTGCTTATGACGGAGACCGCGGCTGGTTAGATTCCTTTTCCTTTAAACAGAATGGGGCAGCTTCTTTTTATAATTTAACGCCCAATGCAACTGCCAACCTCAATGATATGTGGAACAGTGCCATTTCCTACAAGGGGTCGGTGGTAACTACACGGAATCCAGCATTTAATAATACCCTGGGGTATGATGCAAGTATCCTTGAAATGCCCAATGCAGGTAATACCCAACTGGGCAACAGCAAATCATCGGCAACCGTTCGGTTTGCTTCGCCGGAAGAAATGATCATCGCCCATGTATTGACCACTTCCATATCGCAGTATAACCCGACCTTTGCCTTTGATAAAACGGCCTCCGATATCAATGGCGGTTCCCTGGTTCCGGGCGACAGCCTGCGTTACCAGATCAATTATTCCAACTCGGGTAATGACTCCAGTACCAATACCATCATCACTGACAACCTGCCAGCAGGAACTACTTATATACCCGGTACCATCAAGATCGGCGGCGTATCCAAAACGGATAACCCGGGTGATGATGAAGCAGAATATGATTTTACCAACAACCGGATCTTATTCCGCATAGGCGTTGGCGCCGATGCGGTTACCGGTGGTAAAGTGGGGCCCGGGGTTAACAGCAATGTGGAGTTTAAAGTAGTAACTGCTTCTGCCTGTAAGATCGTTAGTTGTGTGGGTTCATTGAAGAACAGCGCACGGATAAATTATGCAGGCAGGTTGTCTGGCAATGCGCTGTTTGATTCCAGTGGTGTAATGACATCGGGCTGTATCGTAAGCGGACCGGTCATTCATCCCTTATCTGGCCCCTGCTTTACCCCTAAAGATACACTGCTGGTAAATAAGTGTGCCACGTTAACGGTCACACTTCCCTGGTGGAAATATGCCGGCTATACTTTTTATTCTGCCAAGCCTTTTATACCGGCCAATATGTTTAGTCCATATGCACCTATAAGCACTTCAGGTGTTTACTGGGCATATTTTACCAATGGGGCCGGCTGTTCGGATACGGCCAGGATCGCTGTAATAATCACGGTTTGCGTGGATATTGACGACGATAACGACGGCATACCCGATTATGTTGAATTCAATGATCCCGTGGCCCTGCAGGATGCGAACAGCAATGGAATTCCAAACTGGAAAGACCCTGCTTACCCCGGTTTTGTTGACACCAACTTTGATGGCGTAAATGATAATTTTGATTATGGCGCCGATTCGGATAATGATGGAAACCCTAACTATTATGATACAGACTTCCCTGGCTTCACAGACTCCAACGGCGATGGCGTGAATGATAATGCGGATAAGGATAAAGACGGCATTCCCAACCAATACGACCTGGATAGTGATAATGATGGTATACCCGATGTGGTGGAAGCCTATGGTGTGGATACCAATGGCGACGGAATAATAGATAACTATACCGATACCGATGCGGATGGTTTTTCCCAGAACGTGGATGCAAACAGCACAGGCGTTCAGGGTTCGGGTAATGGATTGGGTATCCCCGACCTGGATGGGGATGGTATTTTCAATTACCTGGATACGGACAGTGATAACGATGGCATACCGGATGTGGTGGAAGTAATGGGAACGGATGGTAACAATGATGGCAGGATCGATGGTTTTGCCGATGCAAACAGCGATGGTATAGCCGATAATTTTATCCTGGCAACGGCTTTGTTGAAAACAGGCCCCGATGCCGGCCCGGTTGACGGACGGGCGGATAGTTATCCCAATAAGAATAAGGACCAGGACCTGCGGCCAAATGCGTATGACCTGGACAGTGATGGCGACGGGATCATGGATGTAATAGAAGCCGGGTTGCCGGATGCAAATTTTAACGGGATCGTTGACGGGGTGATGGGAACGAACGGATGGTCAACAACCGTATCTGCCATGGGCTCCCTGAATGTACGAAATACAGATGCAATCGGTAATCCCGATTACCTGGATATTGATTCAGATGATGATGGTATCCCGGATAATATCGAAGGGCAGTCAACTGCCGGGTATAAACTGCCTGTGATAAGCGATACCGATGGCGATGGCCTGATAAACACCTACGATAACCTGGTTGGATTTGGTGGTTCCGGCATCATGGTCTATGATCACGACGCCGATGGCACACCGGATTACAGGGACCTGGATACCGATGGCGACAGTCAGCCGGATGTAATTGAAGGAAATGATTTTAACCTGAATATGATCGCGGATGATAACGTGACCCTGACGGGCCTTGATACCGATGATGACGGACTGGATAACCGTTTTGATTCATTGAATTCGGTGATGAACATCAAAGGAACTTCCTACCGGATGGGAACAGGTGGAACCTTTACCGGAGACCCGTCACCGGGTTCCCGCACTACCGTACAGAAAAAGAACCCGGCAAATATCGACCGCGACTGGAGATTCATAGGGACCGTTCTGGTCAACGAATCACTTTATCTGAATGCCATATTGCAAAACACGGATGTACAACTGAACTGGCAGATACTCACCGGCGGAATGGTTGATCATTTTGAGATTGAACGGAGTATTGACAACCGGGTGTATAAAAAAATCGCTTCTGTTAACCAGCCTGTAAAAATGAATGAACTGCAGGGCTTCACTGCCAGGGATGATGTCAGCAAAATAAATGACGACATCATTTTCTACCGGGTAAAAGTGGTAGGGGCAGATGGAGGCTTTACATACAGTAATATCGTGTCGGTACGTAAACCCAGGATGAACATACCACTGACGCTGATGCCCAACCCGGCCGGTTCAGAGATAGCGCTGAGTTTTTTTGCTGACAATGCAGAGGAGATCGGCATCCGGATGATCGATATGGGCGGTAAGACCGTATTCAGCCAGAAACAAAAAGTGGTGAAGGGTAATAATGTCATCCGTTTAACAAACCTCGCCCGGTTCAGCAACGGAACATATACCATGCAGGTGCAGCTGAATAATAAATTACTCAACCAGAAATTTATACTGTTCAACTAATAAAACCTTAACCAGGCACAATCACATCCCTGACAAAAATGGTTCACGATTAATTTCATTTTGATTTCGTTTTTTTTTGAGCCATTTTTGTCATGGGTATGAAAAAGAAGATAATCGTAACAATAGATGGCTGGTCATCCTGTGGTAAAAGCACGTTGGCAAAACAGCTGGCCAAAGTACTGGGTTATGTTTATATCGACAGCGGGGCCATGTACAGGGCCATCACGTTGTATTTCCTGCGCAACCATATTGACTGGACCGATGCCGGGGAAGTGGAGGCGGCATTAAGGAATATCACGATCGAATTTCATTACAATGAAGCATCGCAGCAGTCGGAGATCTTTTTGAACGAAAAAAATGTGGAGTATGTTATCCGTGATCTTGTGATAGCTGAAAAAGTAAGCGATGTGGCAGCCATTGAAGCAGTACGTACGTTCGCAGTGGCGCAGCAGCAAAAGCTGGGAAAGAAAAAGGGGATCGTGATGGATGGCCGGGATATCGGTACCACCGTATTCCCGGTTGCGGAGTTAAAAATATTCATGACGGCAGATACGGCAGTGCGTGTAGAAAGAAGGTTTAAAGAACTATATAATAAAAACCCCAATATCACCATAGAGGAAGTAAAAAATAACCTCGAAATGCGGGATTATATAGATTCGAACCGTAAGATAAGCCCGTTGCGCAAGGCGGATGATGCAATAGAAATTGATAATACGAACCTGACGATGGAGGAACAATTAAAAATTGCCATAGATCTTACAGAAAAAAAATTAAAAACACTTGCATAATCAAACCACAATATATACTTTTACGCTACCTCCAAGAAACCCTGTACATACAGGCTGCTTATTTTCATTTTTAATATCCCGTTGAAGAATTTCTCATACTGAGTTGATAATGAATGTCATTATGAATGCAGTTGTTTAAAGTAAACTATCCTTCAAAAAGCTTCTGAACCAGTTTCTGCAGAAAACCTCCATTCGTGGCTGAAACCAGCCCGGATTCCATCCAATTCTTTTGAAAGGTGACCCTTTTGTTTATCACTGATAATCATTACCGTAAAATATGAAACGAATCTCTACTTCACAGGAAAAGTTCTATGCAGGAAGGGTTATAAAATTAATCCCTGCATTGGTTTTGTTTTTAATGCAGCAACCATCTTCCGCAAATGCAGGGGAGAAGGAACTGGTTAAAAGTAACAATACGGAACTGTATAAGAATACGACCAGGGTTTTTTTACCCATCGTATGGACCCCTTTAAAAGGATATTATTCGCAGGGAAAAACCTTTTTAACCTGGAGCAGTCTGCAGGAAAGCAACAGCAGCCACTTTGAGATACAGCGGAGCAGTGATGGGGTGAATTTCCAGTATGTGGGAAAAGTAATGGCTCTTAGCTCCAGTGATAAAGTAGTGGAGTACGGGTTCAATGATACGAAGACAAATGAAGGGGTCAACTATTTCCGGGTCAAGTATCATGATAACGACGGCAATTTTCAGTTCAGCAACACACTCGTGCTGAATGTACGGATCAGGGGGATCAATATTACTGCCATTTACCCGGCGCCGTTTGTTGATAAAGTGCATGTGACGGTATCCAGTGAAATGAGAACCACCGGAACCATTACGTTGTACGACAATACCGGTAAGCCATTGGTAAGCCGGCAACAGAACCTGCACAAGGGTGTAACTACAATTATCCTTGATAAACTGGATAACCTGGCAAGGGGGACCTATATCATCCGGGTGCAGGCGGGAGAAACAATTGTAACACAGCGATTAATCAAGTAATTAACGATACAGATAACCAAGCACAAACAAAGATGTCCCCCGCCTTTGGTGGGGGCTCTTTATTTAACCGGTAACGGGCGTATTTATTTTTTTCCGGATTTGGGCAAATACACTTTGAACTCAAAAAAAAATTATACTTTTGTAGTACCACCTCTTATTAAAGACCACGTCCTTTTCCTGTAAACTTATGTATGTCCAAATTTTGATCCAAAGGGTCCTGACGGATTCTGAAGATTTTCAATTCTGGCTTTAAACTTCTCTCCCAATACCTCTGATCCAGCCACGTGTTCAATAATGCTGTTAATCCTTTCCTTTTTAAGCTGATTTACCCAAAAAAGAATTTGAAACCTTAAACCTGTACAGGATGAAAAATAATTTTACCACACGAAAAAGAGTATTCGTTAAAATCTACAGCGTTCTTTTCCTCACGGGCCTCCTGTTGGGATCTGCTGAAAAAACCTCTGCTCATAAAGTTGAAAAATATACCGTATCCTGCTTCCTGCAGGGTGAAACGGTTACGATCCACACAAAGGTCACTTCCACCGGCTATAATTCGTATAGCCACTGGCAATACCGGTTAACACCCGGTGGGCCCTGGGTTTACCTGGCAAACGGTAATAATACCATCAACGGGCATACTTTTAATGTTACCGGTGCATCCGGGCCAACATTCATAGTGGACTCCATTGATAATCTCGTGATCGAAAATGTGGGAAGCCCGGCCTATACCACGCAACTGGATAATGTGGAGTTCAGGGTACTGATGACCGATTTCGGTCTTGACCCGGAAACAAACCCCTGGCCAACCATACCCGTATATGGCGCCGAAGAGTATGGGGATAAGGATGCAAAATACATACGCATAAGGACCAGGCCTGCTGGCGAGAATTGTTTTTCAGCATGCACAAATAATATGCTGGTGCTGAACCCGGCACTTGTACCTCCACCACAGGAAGATTATTTTGGCGGGTTTGAGGTTCCGGGTGCCGGTACAAATAATTTCAGCTCACCGGGCACGAATGGGGTAACTGCAAAAGCATATACAGACTTAACGCAATGGACAACCGGCACCCTGGGCGCCAATCCAAGGTACCGTATCATCAGCAACCCCGATTCAATGAATACCGACTTTTCCGCTTTTGCACCGCATACGGGAATGAACATGATGGTGGTGAATGCAAACAATTCATGTACCAACCGGGTTTGGTACCGTACCATTGCCGTAACCAATACAAGCCAGTTTTACCAGGGAAGCATCATCTTCCGGGGATGGTTTGCCAAGATCAGCAGCGATGAGGCAGACCCTGCCGTAATGCTGGAAGTCAGGGGCGGAACAACGGTCACTGCTACCACTGCTGCATATTTTTCACTGGGCAACGTAACGCAAACAATAACCGGTACGCCCGGAACCTGGGTCCAGCTTTCGGTGGTCATAAATATTCCGGTTAATACGTACAAAAAATTAGAAATAAGTATAAAAACACCCAATGCCTGCGGTGGCAATGCTGCTTATGTGGCCATTGATGACCTTTGCCTGCTTGAACCGGTAAGCGGTTTATTGCCCATCGTGATGACGCCGCTCAAAGCAGCATACATGAACGGCGTTTCACATCTTACCTGGAGCAGTTTGCAGGAACAGAATACCAGCTATTTCGAGATCCAGAAAAGCAATGACGGGGTGAATTTCGATCACTTATCCAATCTGCCTGCAAAAGGCAGCAGCGACGTAGTGGTGAACTACAGCTTTGATGATATAAAAGCAAATGCCGGTATCAATTACTACAGGCTCAAATTGATGGACAGGGACGGGCAGTATCAATACAGCAATATTGCAGCCGTGAATGTGAACATAAAAGGGATCCATGTTACCGGGATATACCCGGCTCCCTTCACCGACAGGATCAACGTGACCGTGTCAAGCGAAGCAAAGACCCAGGCAACACTAAGCCTCTTTGATAATGCAGGCAAACTGCTGGGTACACAACAGCATATGGTGAACAAAGGCATCAACAACCTGGTAATGTTAGACCTGGATAAACTTGCCAAAGGCTTTTACACGATCAGGATACAGGTGGGCGATGAGGTGACCGTAAAGAAACTGATAAAATAATTTAAACAGGCACAAACAAACGGGCCCTTGCTGAACAGCAGGGGCTTTTTTTATTTCATTTCCGTAAAGCGTTCAGCCAGGGCTTCCGTTTTTATGGTCACGGGGTAAAATGAAACGATCTTACTGATCACTTCCTCCACCAATGCATCCGGGCAGCTGGCGCCGCTGGTAATTAATATCCTTACCCCGCCGTCCCGGGGTAAATAATTTTCTGTGATCCGTTCCTGTTTTTTATGCAGGTCGTAATGCCGGATCTTTTCCCTTGAGATTATCTTCTCTTCTGAGTTGATGAAATAGGTTGCCAGTTTCTCCTCACACAGATCAACAAGGTGAGACGTATTGCTGCTGTTGTAACCGCCTACTACAATGGCAAAATCAGCTTCGGTCTCCAGCAGGCCATACACGGCAGACTGGTTATCGTTGGTTGCATAGCACAACGTGTCGCGGGTATCGGCAAAACGCTCTTCGATGGTATCCTCCGACAAGCCATGCTTTTTCAGCACCACCTGTTTTAAAAAATCAGAAATGGCCTGGGTATCGCTGGCCAGCATGGTTGTCTGGTTCACCACACCGATGCGTTCCAGGTCTTTGATCACGTCAAACCCGGCTGAGAACTTACCGGCAAATTCCGTGGTGAAACCGGCCGCATCTTTTTCGCCCGTAATGTATTTACCCAGCTCAATGGCTTCACCCATGTCATTTACGATCACCGTAGGCGTATGGGCCGATGCATGTGAAAAAGTTGCCCGGGTCTCTTCGTGCCTGGGTTTGCCATGCACCACTACGGTATAGTTTTTCCGGGCTATCTGTTCACTGCGGTTCCATACCTTCTCCACGAAAGGGCAGGTGGTATTGTATTTTTCTGTAGGGATGCCGATGGCATTCAGCTTTTCTTCAATGTCGAGCGTGGTTCCAAAGGCAGGGATGATGACAATATCTTCGGGTGTCAGTTCTTCAAAAGGAAATAACTGTTTTCCATACGTGTCCTGCAAAAAATGAATGCCTCTTTCCTTCAAATCGGCATTCACCTGCTGGTTATGGATCATCTCACTTAAAAGAAATATCCGTTTGCCGGGATTTTCTTCTATGGTACGGAAAGCGATGTCAATGGCATTCTCCACGCCATAGCAAAATCCAAAGTGGCGGGCAAGGTAAATTTTTACCGGGCCAAAATCGAGCAGGGTAGGACTGAAATCCTTCTTCATCTTATCGGACTGCCTGCGTTTGTTCTTTACCGCAGTGATGAGCGGGCTGCGGTAAATTATCGGAACATTGAATTGTTTCATACTGGTAAATAACAGTTGCAAAGGTACATGGTTGCGGGACATAATGGCTTTCGTAATTTTAAGCCGGCAGTGCTTACATTTGGGTATTGATCATCCTGATGAATGAACAGAAATGACCGCGAAAACATATGAACGGGCCGGTTGGATCGCCGCAACCAATATTTACGAAGTGAATATCCGCCAGTATACACCGGAAGGGACCTTCCAGGCGTTTGCCACGCATCTGCCCAGGCTGAAAGAGATGGGCGTGGAGCTGCTCTGGTTGATGCCCATACATCCCATTGGCGAAAAGAACCGGAAGGGAACCCTGGGGAGTTATTATTCGATAAAGGATTTTAAAGCCGTTAACCCGGAATTCGGAACGGCCGATGATCTTAAAGCACTGATAGAAAATGCCCACGGTCTTGGCATGAAGATCATCCTTGACTGGGTGGCCAATCATGCTGCCTGGGATAATGTATGGACAACCGCCCATCCCGGGTATTTTGAAAGAGATGCCGGAGGCAACTTCAAAGCGCCATACGACTGGACGGATGTGATACAGATCGATCATTCCAGTGAAGCAGAACAGGATGCCATGATTGATGCCATACAATACTGGGTTACCGGTTTTGATATTGATGGTTTCCGGGCCGACCTCGCCCATTTAACGCCATTGGAATTCTGGAAAAAGGCAAGAACCGCCATTGAACCGCTGAAAAAGAATTTATTCTGGCTGGCCGAAACGGAGGAAGTGAATTACCACGAGGTATTTGATGCATCCTTTACCTGGGAATGGATGCATAAGTCGGAAGATTACTGCAAAGAAAGAACCGGGATCCATGGCCTTCATGAAGTATTGCAACGGTATGAGACCGGGTTCCCCTCTTCTGCTTACCGGATGTATTTCACCAGCAATCATGATGAGAATTCCTGGAACGGGACGGAATATGAAAAGTATGGCTTGATGACTGAAGCGCTGGCTGTTTTCAGTTTTACCTGGAACGGGATACCCCTTATCTACAGCGGCCAGGAAATCCCAAACCGCAGGCGGCTGAAGTTTTTTGATAAGGATGCCATTGCCTGGACTACAGCAAATGAATTGCATACTTTTTATAAAACATTGCTCGGTCTCCGGAAAAGGAACCCGGCACTCAGGGCCTGCGATCCTGCTGCCGGCTCTTTCCTGGTCAGTACATCAAACAACAGCTCGGTGATGTCGTACCTGCGGAAGAATAAAAAGGAGGAAGTGCTTGTATTGCTGAATTTATCCGGGGAGAGCACAGGGTTTACCATCCTGGATAAAAAAGTGAACGGCTCCTTCCGGGAATTGTTCACCGGGATCGAATATCACCTGAATGCAGGTTCAGCTATTGAATTGGGACCGGGAGGTTTCCTGGTCTTTGAAAGAATGGACAAATAATAAAGGCGGCAATTTTGCCGCCTTTATTATGATCATATCTTTTTACTGGTCGCCCAGTGAAATGGGATATTCGTAGATCCCGTCGTAGCCCGGGTAAAAACCGCTGATGGTTATATTTTTTTCTGCGCCAACGATCAGTTTAATTTAATCCAGGTTTTTTATGTTCTTCTCATTCACTTTAAGAATGATGAAGCCGTCTTTCATCCGGGTCTGGTCGTTCAGCGCACCGCCGTTGATCTTTTTTACAACCACGCCGCCTGCAACGCCGTACTCTTTTGCTTTTTTCGGGTCCAGGGAAACCAGGTCAGCTCCCAGCGATTCCAGTATATTATCTGCCTTTACGATATCGTAATTACCTGCTTTGTTCTTAAGGATAACGGTTACGGTACTTTCTTTGCCATTGCGTACATAGGTCACGGGTAATTTATCACCGGGCTTGAAGCGGCTTATCAGTCCCTGCATTTCGGCCCCGCTGCTGATCTCTTTATTGTCTACTTTTTTAAGGATATCGCCCTTGCGTATGCCGGCCTCGTATGCACCGCCTTCCGTAGGAACATCTGAAACATAGATACCTTCGGTGTTTACCGGGATACCGGCTTTCTTTTTATCGTCTTCGGTAAGGTCGCTTGCATTCACAAAACTAACCCCTAAGAATCCTCTTTGAACGCTGCCGAATTTGATCAGGTCATCCACAACTTTCTTTACGATGTTCACGGGTATGGCATAGGAGTAACCGGAATAATAACCGGTGGGTGAAGCAATGGCAGAGTTCACCCCGATCAGTTTACCGTCGGTATTGATCAATGCACCGCCGCTGTTGCCCATATTCACCGCGGCATCTGTCTGGATAAAAGATTCAACACCTGCTTTTGTATCACCGTTCCTGTCCTTGTTCAAACCCAATGACCGGGCTTTTGCACTGATGATCCCGGCGGTTACGGTGGTCTCCAGGTTAAGCGGGTAACCGATGGCAAGCACCCACTGGCCTATCTTCAGGTCATCGGAATTGCCGTATAAGAGGAAGGGCAGTTCCTTTGCATCAATTTTTATCACCGACAGGTCATACGAAGGATCGGTGCCGATCACTTTTGCCTTGTAGGTTTTTTTATTGTTGAGTGTTACGGTTATTTCATCTGCGTTTTCCACCACGTGGTTATTGGTAACAATAAAACCGTCGTCACTGATGATCACACCCGAACCGCTTGCCCGTTGCTCGGGAACGATGTTCCGGCCCCTTCCAAATAACTGGTTGAACATGTCGTCATCGAAAAGGTCACTGAATGGGTTGTTGGGCGACCTGCGGGGTAAATTGTTGTTTACCTGCTTGGCATTTGTCTTGGTTTTAATGTGTACCACGGCAGGGGTAGCTGCTTCCGACGGCTGGGTAAAATCCAGGGCATTCCCCGGGGAATTGTTTCCGTCCAGGAGGCCGGCATATTTATAATTGGCAGGTACTACCCCGGCCTGCTGGCCGGCATAGGTATTGTCCTTCCCTGAAAAACTTGTGTAACCCCAGATCACGGCAAGGGTGGTTACTGCACTAATGGCAACGGTGGCAAAAATCTGTTTCCATTTCATTTCTCGTAGGTTTTATTTAGTTCAACAAATTTAATGAGCTTTTGTTCCTTTATCAACTCTCGTGCCCAACCATACAAAGTAACGAAGCAATGACAAAATGAGATTTACCTGCTGACATGTTTAACATTTAATTAGGAAGAGCTTCGTAGATGGAATATTTAATGATGAATGAGCCTGTGTTGTCTTATCTTCTTCATGATCTTCGCATCACCCCCCTGCAACGGGGAAGGTTCCGATAGCTATCGGAAGGGGTGAGGT
Source organism: Chitinophagaceae bacterium (assembly GCA_016710165.1). Classification (NCBI taxonomy): domain Bacteria; kingdom Pseudomonadati; phylum Bacteroidota; class Chitinophagia; order Chitinophagales; family Chitinophagaceae; species Chitinophagaceae bacterium. The sequence goes on from JADJLJ010000002.1 coordinate 900,136, forward strand.
TATAAAGATAATAAAAATTGCATCGTATCCACTCCATCGGCATAGTCCCTTAGCCGGGGCTTTTGCGCTTGACCGAATGGAATACCGTTCTGGCCGCATATGCATTGTATGTCTTCATTACCCGTTAGCATTTCAATGACCTTGTCCGGGTGGCTGTAGAAACTGTAATTGAGCCGGCTGATGGCTGAAAAATTGTCAGCATCCTCCACCAGCAGGGTGGTCCCGTTCGTCATGTAATAAACATTGTTCAGCAGGAGGATGGAGAACTGGTAGTCGTAATTATTTTTGAATTTATGGTGATCGGAAAAATATTTATACTTATCAAAAGCCCTGAGCAGGGGAACAAAATCATAACCGGCGGGCACATGGATCTTTGTTATGTTCCGGCAGCCCAGGCCAAAGTACTGGTGAATATCATCCGACAGGGCACTTAATTCTTCCGCTGATTCCTTTCCAGATAACAGGGCAACCGATGTGCGGTTCCGACGGATGATGTTGGGGTATTTTGAAAAATACTGTTCAAAGTACCGGGCCGAGTTATTGCTGCCGGTGGCAATATAGGCATCGCAGCCTTTGAGCATATCGGCAAAAAGGACCCGTTCTTTAAGCCGGGGTTCCCATCCGGTCAGTTTTTCAACCAGGTGTTTAAGCAGTATATCATCTTTGGAGGATAATTTTATGGTTTGCCGGTGGCCGCTGATGAATACGCATAAAAAATCATGAAAGCCTACCAGCGGGATATTCCCTGCCATCACGATCCCGGTATTTTTACCGCCTACATTATCATCCAGGTGATAATGCGCCGCCCATGCTTCCAGTTTTTGTTTCTGTAAGAATTCCGTACAGATGTTTTTCACCGCCAGGTCAATGAATTCGGGAGTAAACCAGCCGTTTTGCGCCGTTGCCCTTTTTGTGGTAGCCTGCCATTCTTCCCCGTTGCGGAGTAAATATTCTCCCAGGCGTTGTAATAATTGAATACGGTTTTGTAAATTCATCTTGTTATTATTAAATTGCACCTGACTTCCATAAGGAGGTTTAAAACCCAAAATTACGATAGATGGCTATAAAGATCACAGAAGAATGTATCAACTGCGGCGCCTGCGAGCCCGAATGTCCCAACAACGCTATTTACGAAGGCGGAGTAGAATGGGCTCTTTCAGACGGAACAACGGTTAAAGGCATGTTTACGTTAATGGATGGATCACAGATGGATGCCGACCAGCGCAATACGCCCATCAGCAACGACATTTATTACATAGTACCCAACAAGTGTACCGAGTGCCAGGGCTTTCATGAAGAACCACAATGTGCTGCCGTTTGCCCGGTAGATTGCTGTGTACCCGATGAAATGTATAAAGAAACGGTGGATGACCTGATGGCCAAGAAGGGCAGGATGCACATTTAACGTCATTTGTGCAACGGGGGCCTGCGGCCTCTGTTATAGAACGCGGTTACGTTTTTTTTAAAGTCCGCCCCGGCGGATCATAACAGGCAGGTGATATTTCCTGCTGCATGGCGAGGGTATTTGCAAATACTTTCGCCTTTTTTATTTCGGGAGAACTTCATTAAATTGTTGTATGAAATATTTTTTACCGGTTGCCTTATCTGTTCTTATTTTTTCTTCCTGTGATCTGTTTCGTGAAAAGAAAACGGCAGCCACCGATCCCCGGGCCAAAATAGAATTGATGGATGTGGACAGGGAGTTTTCCAGAATGAGCGAAGAAAAAGGCATGAAGCAGGCTTTCCTGGAATACATAGACAGCAATGGTGTATTGCTCCGCTCAAACGAACCGCCCATCGTGGGCGCCGATGCCATTGATTATCTCATCCAGCAGAACGACACCACCTATACATTGAAATGGGAACCCCGGGACGGGTTCGTGGCAAGGTCGGGTGAACTGGGCTACACCTATGGCATTTATGCACTCAAGCCAAATGCAAAGGACACGATCATTTACGGCACCTATGTCAGCATCTGGAAAAAAGAAGCCGGTGGCCGGTGGAAATATGTACTGGATTCAGGCAATGAAGGGGTCGGCGACCTGGATGCAATAAAACAGGAGTAGCCGCGGTTTCCAAAATGTTAAATTGATAAAAATGCTGCGGCGCTGCATCATAAAACAACAACCATTGGCGATATTTCGTTTCTTTGCTTAAACAACCATTCACAACCGAATGAACAAAAAGATTGCCCTCATTACCGGCGGTTATTCCGGTGAAGCAGTTATCTCCTATAAAAGCGCAGAATCCATTGAAAAAAATATTGATACCGCTAAATGGGACTGTTATAAAATAGACATCAACCCCAACGGGTGGAATTATCTTTCCCCCCGCGGGCAGACCTGCCCGGTTGATAAAAATGATTTCAGCATTACCGTTGATGGAAACAAGATCCGGTTTGACGCCGTGCTGGTTGGCCTCCACGGCACACCCGGCGAGGATGGAAAACTGCAGGGCTATTTTGATACCCTGAACATCCCGTACACTTCCTGCGATACCGCTACCTCGGCATTGACCTTTAACAAACGTTATACCGTGGCCGTTGCTTCCTTTGCCGGGATGCATGTGGCCAGGTCGGTGCATCTGTTCAAACACATACCGGTAACCCCCGGTGCCATCCTGAAAGAACTGAAGCTTCCCGTTTTTGTGAAACCAAACAACGGGGGCAGCAGCATCGGCATGAGTAAAGTAAAAGTGGCCGGTGAACTGCAGGCGGCATTGGATAAAGCATTCAAAGAAGATGACCAGGTGCTGGTGGAAGAATTTGTGAGCGGCCGGGAACTTACCATCGGCGTTTTCAGGTCGAAAGGAAAGATAATCACCCTGCCCATCACCGAGATCATTGCCAAAAATGAATTCTTTGATTTTGAAGCAAAATATGAAGGCGCCAGTGAAGAGATCACGCCTGCCCATGTGGATGAATCCATTGCAGAAAAAGTGAGAATGGAAGCAATGAAAGCATACGCTGTTTTTAACTGCAGCGGGGTGGTGCGGATCGATTTCATTTATCATGAAGAAACGGGTCATCCGTATATGCTGGAGATAAACACGGTGCCGGGGCAAAGTGAAGCAAGCATTGTACCGCAGCAGGTGAGGGCCATGGGCTGGACGCTGATGGAATTCTATTCGGCACTGATAGAAGAATGTTTTTATAAGGACTGAATGCGGATCAATAATGTCTGCCAGGTTTCCCGGCTTAAATAAAGATCCTTAAGCCGGAGGCTCTGGCCCCTCTCCTTTGGAGAGTCCCGATAGCAATCGGGAGGGAAGAGGTTTTTTAATAACGAACAACAACTTAAATAGCCAACGTGTTTAAATTCATCACCAACCGCCCTTTTTGGGTGAACCTGCTGGTTGCGATCGCCATCGCATTGCTGTTCCTTTTCCTGTTTTTGAAAATGCTTGGCTGGATAACCAAACACGGCGCCTATTTAAAAGTGCCTGCTGTTACCGGTATGAAAACAACCGATGCGGTCAAATTACTGGAAAAGCAGGGATTTGATGTATACATACAGGATTCCATTTTTACCGATACGGCCGCAAGGGGTATTGTATTAAAGCAGTTGCCCGACCCCAATTCCACGGTGAAGATCAACCGCACCGTTTTCATTACCGTTAACCGGGTCATTCCTCCCATGATAGAAATGCCGAGGCTGGAAGGGCAAAATCTTTCGTTTGCATTAACACTGCTGGAAAGGAACCATTTGAAACTGGGCGATACCATCTTCCGGCCCGACTTTATGATGGGCTCGGTGCTGGAGCAGCAGTACAACGGGGTACGCATCCGGGAAAAGACAAAGATCCAATGGGGCAGCCGCATCACCCTGGTGGTAGGAGGGGGGCTGGGTAATGAACATATGCAGGTGCCGGAACTTGTGGGGATGACCTATGCAGAGGCAAAAGCGTACCTGGAACAGAATGGGATCTCTTTAGGCGCTACAAGTCCGGATGGAAAAATAACCGATACGGCTGCCGCTTTTGTATTCAGGCAAATGCCCGAGCCGCTTGATGAAGAAAAGAAACCCCGCTTCATTCATTCGGGCCAGGTAATGGACCTGTGGATCTCGCAGGCAATGAAATACCCGGCCGACAGTGCAACCGTTAATAAGAAAAATGAAATGCCATGACCATAATTACGGTGGATGAAATAAAGACAAGAATGGATACCGGTGAACAATTGAACCTGCTGGATGTGCGGGAAGCCGGTGAACGGGCTGAATTCAATATCGGCGGAACATTTATTCCGCTTGGCAATATTGTAGCCATGCAGACCGATGACATCGAAGACTGGAAGAATGAGGAAGTGATCTGCTACTGCCGCAGCGGCAACCGAAGCATGCAGGCCTGCCTGGTACTGGAAACATTTGGGTTCACCAACGTGAAGAATTTACAGGGAGGGATGAATGGGTGGAGGGAGAAGTACACGTAAAGACGATACAGGATGCGGGATGCCGGATACAAGATACAGGGTACGGGGGAGGCGGAGACCGGGGACCGGGAGAAAACACCCGGATCCAGATACCAGATACCGGATACCAGATACCAGATACCAGATACTGGCAGGAGTAAAAATATTTGAAAAGTATTTTAAATAGCAGGGTCTATCCTGTATCCTGTATCTGGTATCCTGTATCCTGTATCCTGTATCTTGTATCCTGTATCCAGTACCCAGCATCCCCCATCAGAATTTCAGATTAACTCCTACCATAAAGTTCGTTCCCGCCATCGGGTAATAATAATTCTCGGTGGTCAGTTCTCCTCCATAGATATAACTGAAGCTGTAACCATTGGGCTCGTATTTTTTATTGAACACATTGTTCAGCTGCAGGATGATGTTTGCCGCTTTTACAATTTTGGTTTCAACAGTGTAACTCAGCCTTATATCCTGTAAATAATAGGGATTCAGACTTCTTGACCGTTGTGATGTATTGTCAAGGTATTGCCTGCCCACGTATTTGTTTATCAAACTGATCTCCGCATTCTTTACCGGGATAAAATTCACATTTGCTCCCGCCACCACCGAAGGGGAAAATGAGATATCTGTTTTATTATAGAACCTGGTTTGCTGCCCGCCATTGTCATAATCATCCAGGTATTCGGTATAACCCTTGATCTTATTTTCACTGAAGCTGATGTTGGCAGCAAGGTTCATCCATGATGCAAGGATGGCTTTGCCCTGCAGTTCAATGCCTGCCCGATGGCTTTTCGGGATGTTTGTCCGGGTGTAAGCGCCCACATCATTTATCTTACCGGTCAATACAAGCTGGTTGTGGTAATACATATAATACAGGTTGGCACCCCAGGAAGTCTTGCCCATCTTTCTTTCAACGCCCAGCTCAACATCATGCAATCGCTCTGCGTTGGGTTGCTGGGTATTGCCTGCTTCAAAATCATCCCGGTTGGGTTCTTTACCGGCGAGTGCATAAGAAATATAAGCCTGCCATTTTTTGTCTGAGTAGGTTATGCCGGCCTTTGGATTCAGGAATGTAAAGTTTTTATTGATCTCCAATGCAGGGTTATCCCGGAAGCCATGGATCCGGTAATCAATATTACGTACCTGGATATCCACAAAGCTCTGCCAGTTCTTATTCAACTGCTGTGTCCATTTGCCATAGAGGGAGAGGTCTTTTTTATACGCCGTAAGGTCATACCAGCGGTAATTGGCCGGTACTGCTGCCTGTACAGCTGCCCATTTTATTTCTCCGTAGTGCTGTCCGTCGTAGGCATTATAACCCCCGCCAAGAACCAGTTGTGTTTTTTTCTGCTGGTACTGCAGTGAAAAAATGCTGCCATAAAAATAATTATCCAGCCACAGTCTCCTTACCAGGTCGGTACTTGTTATGGTAGTCATCCCGTCGAAATAATCAGGCAGGCCATAATCCGCCAGGTACCTGCCGGCTTTGTATTGTTCATAATATCCTTTGCCCCTTGTTAAAAAAACGGCCAGGTTTCCCTTCCAGTAACTATTCAATTTGTGATTGTAAAAAAGCTGGTAATGGGTCTGGGTATAATTGTCGGTCTCGTTATCGTAGGGGTCGCCGGGTTTCTCTGTTCCGCTTGAGTTGAAGGTACGTTCCGTTGCCAGCAGGTATTCGGGCACCCCATTCCATGCCTGGTAGGTCTTTTCCCTGCCGGAGAAAACATTCAGCCTTAATGAATGCCTGTCATCTGTATAAGCCGTGCTCAGGTAAAAGGATCCCAGGTTGCTTTTTGCCCGGTCAATATACCCCTCGCTTCGTATGCTGCTCAGCCTGCCGTCGATGGTAAAATGGTTGCCCAGCAACCCGCTTCCAAACTGTATGTTGTTCTTATGCGTATTGAATGAACCGTAGCTGTTATTGGTGGCCACATAAAATGTTTTGTTCAGTTCATTGGTCGACAGGTTGATGCTGGCGCCAAAAGCCCCGGCCCCGTTTGTAGAAGTTCCCACGCCACGCTGCACCTGTATGCTCCCGGCAGAAGAGGCAAAATCGGGGAGGTCAACAAAAAAAGTTCCCTGGCTTTCTGCATCATTGTAGGGGATGCCGTTGAGGGTGACATTGATCCGGGTGGCATCGGTGCCCCGTATGCGAATGCCGGTATAACCCACGCCATTGCCGGCATCGGAGTTAACCACTACCGAAGGGACCTGGGTGAGAAGAAATGGAAGGTCCTGACCCAGGTTATTTTTTTCTATGTCTTTTTTGGTCAGGTCGGTCTTGGCAAAAGGCGCTTTTTCTGCCGCCCGTATGGCCTGCACTTCCACCGGCTGCAACAGGGTGGTATCATTGAATTTCTTTTCTTTTTGTGCATACAGCAGGGTGCAGGCAGATAAACATGCCATACTCAAGAATAGCTTTTTCATCTTGTAAGATTTGGCTGAAAGCCGGGAAGGATATATCGTAGCAGTTGGCCCCCCAAAGAGACGGGGGGCTTTCTCCCTTCGCAGGCATTACCCTGTTCAGGTTATACGGGTATCATCTCAGCCTCCGCCAACTGGCGGAAGCACCCCGGAAATTCAGGCGTTAATAAGAACTTCGGGTACAAAGGTAGGGGAGTTTTACATTTTTTTGCATTTTCCTGTAACAAACAGGGGCGGCAGGGCGTATCAGTAACAAGTACAGCCATGAATCATCCCTGCTGAAGGGCATTTTCAAATGTGTATTGTCATCCAGATGAACGAGGGATCTGCCGGGTTTAAGTAATAAAGCCAAACAGATCCTTCGCTATCGCTCAGGATGACAACCACGTTAAATAGTTGAATCAGCATCTTTGGCCGGGGGGTTTCATCTTACCATTAAAAACAAAAATCTAAAAAGATGAAAAAATTATTTCTTTCCCTTGTTTCTTTTGTTTCCCTGGCCGCTTTTGCACAGGAGAACAACGTGATCGCCGACCCCCATGCAACCGTCCGCAGCTTAAGCGGATCCTTTACCGCCATTTCCGTTTCCAGTGGTGTTGACCTGTACATGACCCAGGGCAATGAAGAATCACTTGCCGTAAGCACTTCGGATGAAAAGTATATGGCCCGTTTTAAAACGGAAGTGTTGAACGGAACCTTAAAGATCTATTACGATAACAACGGTGTTAGCTGGACATCGCACGATAACCGCAAGCTGAAAGCCTATGTGTCGTTCAAAACACTGGATAAACTGCAGGCATCTGCCGGTGCATCGGTAACCGTTAAGGGCAACATGACTGCTGATAACCTGGATATGAAATTCAGCAGCGGTGCAGAATTTGACGGGCAGGTAAGTGCAAAGCAAATTACGGTTGAACAGAACAGCGGCTCCGAGATCAGCATCTCCGGCAAGGCCGATAAACTGAGCATTGATGTGAGCAGCGGCGCCAGTTTCAAGGGCTATGATATTGCGGTTGACTATTGCGATGCCAAGGCAAGCAGCGGCGGCGATGTGAAGATCACCATCAACAGGGAACTGAGTGCTAAGGCCAGCAGCGGAGGCGGTATCCGGTACAAAGGTGCTGCGCTGATACGCGACATCAACATCAACAGCGGCGGCATGGTTAAGAGATCCTGACATTTAAAACAACAAAACATGAAAAAGATAGTAATACTGTCGGCGCTTTTTTTTGCGGTATCCGTTTCCGGCCGGGCACAGAAAACCCTGGTGGTTGATCCCAATGCATCGCTGCGACCGGTAAGCGGGGATTTCAGTTCCATAAAAGTTACCGGCGGCATCGACCTGTACCTTTCCCAGTCCGATGATGTAGCAGTAGCGGTAAGCGCTTCAGAAGAGAAGTTCAAAGAACATATTAAAACAGTGATCGAGAACGGCACCCTCCGTATCTATTATGACGACGGCACGAAGAACCGGAGCATGAAGAACCGGAAAATAAAAGTGTATGTTTCCTTCCGGTCGCTGGAGAAGCTGAATGCAACAGGCGCATGCGATGTGCTGGTAACAGGCAGCATTGAAGGCGCATCGCTCGACATGGAATTATCCGGCGCCAGTGATTTCAGGGGAATGGTGAAACTGAGCAGCCTTAAAATTGAACTCAGCGGTGCATCGGATGTACGCATATCGGGTACCGCAAATAAAGTGGATATAGAAAGCAGCGGCGCCAGCGACGTGAAAGGGTACGACCTGGTGACCGACGAGTGCACGGCAAAGGCATCCGGGGCATCCGACATAAACATTACGGTGAATAAAGTGATCAGTGCCAATGCCAGCGGCGCCAGCGATATTTATTTCAAAGGGGAGGCGTTGATAAAAGACATGCACAGCAGCGGGGCGAGTACGGTTGGGAGGAAGAGAAGTTAATGGTTAATGGTTTATAGTTCATAGTTCATGGCAGGCACGTTAACCTATAAAGCTTATCTATGAACTATGAACCATACGCTATGAACTATTTCCCGAACGCCCATATCAAAAAACCCGGCAGTTGTTTACTCCAGGAAGCATGATCATGTTTGCCGTTTGCATCTTCGCTCAGCGTTATATCATCCGGCAGGCAGATATTTTTGCTTTTGATGAGTTCAATAAGGTCTTTGGTATCGTCCACCACGTCAATGATGCCATCCCTGTCGCGGTCGCCGTTTTCTTCCTTAGCCCCGGCATAGAACCAGTATTTTAAACCGGGCTTTTTCCTGGATGCTTTCAGTTTGTTTAAAATGATCCGGTTCTTTTCATCCGAATAACCGGCGGCCTTATCATCCTCATCCCTCCACCAGAACGAACCGGAGAACACACCTACTTTGTCGATCTTATCGGCCCGGTTCCAGGCAATGTCAAAAGCAGATAAGCCGCCCAGGGAGCAGCCGGCCATCACCACCGAGCTGAATTTGCGTACCGTGGCTTTCTTTTTTACAAAAGGATACAATTCGTTATTGATGAAGGCATCATAGTATTCAGCCTTATCTCCCCGTTTCATGAAGTCGGGGTAGCCGGCCACGCCATATTCCTTCATCCGGTCGCCGGCATGGATGCCCACCACCAGCAATGGTTTGATGAGGCCTTTGCGGTACAGGCTGTCCAGGATCTCACGAACCCGGAACTGTCCCATGTCCTGCCCGTCGTTCAGCAGCAATAAGTTCAGTTCGCTTTTATCATCGGGCAGGGGGGTACTTATGATGGTGAGCTTTACGGGCCGCTGCAGGTGACGGCTGTACAATTCATCGTTTTGCTGTTTTATTTTGCTTTTGCAGCTGCCGAGTAAAAGCAGCAAGGCCAGGGAATATAGTGTTGTGAAGTATTTTCTTCTCATGCCCAAATCTACAAATCAAAGTTTATACATAAATGGTTTGAACCACATAGAAACATAGGACACATAGGTTTCTCTATGTGTTTTTTTCTATGTTTTCTATGTCCTGTGTGGTTCAAACCTTGTCCGGTATTTATATTTTATATTATTTGGCAGCGAAGGCCTAAAAGCCTTCACAGCCCAGCAATCAGAGCAGTGTAGCTGCGGGCTCATATCCGCCGGCTGGCGGACACTGGTTCTCCTTTTATTATTCAATAATGGCGGAACATTTAGTACTTATCAAGAAATGGGTTGCGATGTTTTTTATTATTTGGCAGCGAAGGCCCAAAACATTATCTTTGCGCCGCGAAGTAGAGCAGCGGTAGCTCGTCGGGCTCATAACCCGAAGGTCACTGGTTCGATCCCAGTCTTCGCAACAATATCTAAGGCTCTCATTAGAGCCTTTTTTAAATTAAGTTATTAGTTCTTTTATTTGGCCTTTGATTAATGTGAAGACTTTGTGGCTCATATCCGCCAGCTGGCGGACACTGGTTCGATCCGCCGGATGTCGGACACAGTCCCAGTCTTCGCAACAATATCTAAGGCTCTCATTAGAGCCTTTTTTAAATTAAGTTATTAGTTCTTTTATTTGGCCTTTGATTAATGTGAAGACTTTGTGGCTCATATCCGCCAGCTGGCGGACACTGGTTCATCGCCGGATGTCGGACACAGTCCCAGTCTTCGCAACAATATCTAAGGCTCTCATTAGAGCCTTTTTTAACTTAAGTACATTAGTTCTTTTATTTGGCCTTTGACTAATGCGAAAACGGAGTGGCTCATATCCGCCGGTTGGCGGACATTGGTTCGGTATGGGTCTTCGTAGAAAAAAACAAAAAATCGGTATTTTTGAACTTACCCCGAATAGTTCTTTTACTTAGGTTTATCCCATGTTTACTGTTTATGTTCTTTATAGTAAGAACTACAATAAAATCTATGTTGGGTTCACATCTGATCTAGATCAACGATTACTTTCTCACAACGAATTGGGTAAGAAAGGTTGGGCAATAAAATTCAGGCCATGGAATCTGGTTTACAAGGAAGAATATCCTGATAAACCGGAAGCTATGAAAAGAGAGAAAGAACTTAAAACAGCAACAGGAAGGACCTTTATATGGTCCTTGATTAAAGCGATGTAATGAGGCTCATATCCGCCGGTTGGCGGACACTGGTTCGATCCCAGTCTTCGCAACTAAAAATCAAATCCTCAACTCATAATGATTTGGGGATTTTTTATTCATTCGTAAAAAAGTACAAATGAATAATGACTACCTCCTTCATTTCTGAACTTGTTTGTGGTAATCATTCTTCATACGGCACAAACATGAAATCCGGTTTTGTAAATATTTTCGGCAGGCCCAACGCAGGCAAAAGCACGTTGCTCAATGCACTGATGGGGGAGAAGATGGCCATCGTGTCGCACAAAGTGCAGACCACCCGGCACCGCATTAAGGCCATCCTTACGGATAAGGACTACCAGGTGATTTTTTCGGATACCCCCGGCATCATTGAACCCAAATACAAACTGCACGAAAAAATGATGGAAGCCGTTCGCGGCAGCCTGGAAGATGCAGACCTGGCCTTGCTGATCACCGATGTACGGGAGAATACCGATGAAAGCCATGCCATCTTTTCTTCGCTGAAACTGAAAGCGCCGGCCATTGTCATCCTGAACAAGGCCGATACGGTGAATAATGAACAGCTGAAGACCACCGCAAAGTTCTTTGAACAACAACCTTACTGCAAAGAAGTGGTGGCGGTATCGGCGCTGAAGAAAACGGGCATCGATGAATTATTAAAACGCATTCTTACGTACCTGCCTGAAGGCGAACCCTTTTACGAAGGCGATGACATGAGTGACCTGCCTACCAAATTTTTTGTGGGGGAGATGATACGGGAAAAGATATTCCTGCTTTATGGAGATGAGATACCTTATCACACCACCGTACTGGTACAGGAGTTCAAAGAAAAAACAACGCTGGTAAAGATCGCCGCAGATATCATCGTGCAGCGGGAAACACAAAAGGGCATCATCCTCGGTGAAGGCGGAAGCATGATCAAAAGACTGGGTACCGATGCCCGGAAAGACATTGAAGAATTTTTAGGTCGCAAGGTATTTTTGGAATTATTCGTAAAAGTAAAACCAAAGTGGCGGGATAACGAGATGCAGCTGAAGGAGTACGGCTATTGATTATTTTAAATTTTAAATGCTGAATGTTGAATGAATATTATATTCATTCAACATTCAGCATACAACATTCAACATTTCAGAAATGAGTTTCACACTAGCAATAACAGGCCGCCCCAATGTGGGCAAGAGTACCTTCTTCAACAGGCTGCTGGAACAGCGCAAAGCCATTGTGGATGATATAAGCGGCGTGACCCGCGACCGCCAGTATGGCGTGGCCGAGTGGGCGGGAAATACGTTCAACGTAATTGATACCGGCGGTTTTGTTGCCGGCAGCAACGATGTGTTTGAACGGGAGATCCGCAAACAGGTGGTGATCGCTATTGAAGAAGCCAATGCCATCATCTTTATGGTGGATGCGGCCACCGGCATCACCGAACTGGATAATGCCATGGCCAATATGCTGCGCCGCAGCACCAAGCCCGTATTCCTGGTAGTGAATAAGGTAGACAATAACGAACGCCTGATGGAGGCCAGCGAATTTTACAGCCTGGGTTTCGAAAATATCTTTTTCATCTCTTCCATCAGCGGAAGCGGTACCGGCGAGATACTGGATGCCGTTACGGCACTGATCAGCAAGGATGAACCGGCCGATCCTGAAAAAGAGGGCCTTCCCAAATTTGCCATCATCGGCCAGCCCAATGTGGGCAAGTCATCGCTGCTGAATGCACTGATCGGGCAGGAGCGTACCATTGTAAGCGATATTGCCGGAACCACCCGGGATACCATTCACACCCACTACAATTTATTCAACAAGGAATTCATACTCATCGATACCGCCGGCATACGCCGCAAAGCAAAAGTGCACGAGGACCTGGAGTTCTATTCCGTTATCCGTGCCATCAAGGCGCTGGATGAGGCCGATGTATGCCTGCTGATGCTGGATGCCGGCAAGGGGATCTCGGCGCAGGACCTGGCCATTTTTTCCATGGCCGTAAAAAAAGCCAAGGGCATTGTGGTGCTGGTGAACAAGTGGGACCTGGTGGAAGACAAGAAGACCAATACCATCAAAGATTATGAAAAGGAACTGAAGAGCCGGCTGGCGCCGTTCTCGGATGTGCCCGTCATCTTTATTTCGGTCACAGAAAAGCAACGCATTTTCAAAAGCATTGAAACGGCCCTGGAGGTTTACGAGAGCCGCCGGCGCAAGATACCCACGGCCCAGCTGAACGAAGTGATGCAGAAAGCTATTGAAGCCTACCACCCGCCGGTGGTGAGGGGCCATGCCATCAAGATAAAATACATCAGCCAGTTACCCACCCATACGCCGGCCTTTGCCTTTTTCTGCAATTTCCCGGACGACGTGAAAGCGCCTTACCGCAATTACCTGGAGAACCAGCTCCGGGAGAAATTCAAATTTACCGGGGTGCCGATACGGATCTATTTCAGGAAGAAGTAAAAGCCGGATGCAGGATGCCGGATCCAAGATTCGGGATACGGGATACGGGATTCAGGATACGGGATACAGGATACAGGATACAAGATTCAAGATACAGGATACAGGATACAGGATACGGGACGAGACTCAAGCATCAGTATCCAATACCAGGTATCTTGAATCTTGGATCCGGCATCTTGAATCTTGGATCTTGGATCCGGCATCTTGCATCTTGGATCTTGGATCCGGCATCTTGGATCTTGGATCTTGGATCCGGCATCTTGCATCTTGGATCTTTGGATCCGGCATCTTGGATCTTGGATCCGGCATCCTGTATCGGCTTTCCCTAAATTTCTTCCCCCAAAAACTTGCACAGTTTAAAAACGGCTATTATATTTGCGCCCAATCATTAAAAAACCAAAAAAAAAACAACACAATGAAAAGAGTATTTGCGATCCTGGCCCTGGCCACTGTTATGACAGCCTGCAACAACGAAGGCGAAAAAACAGAAACCCCTGCAACTGATACAGTTAAAACAGAAACTCCTGTAGTTCCTGCTGTGGTGGATACTGCTGCCAACGCCATGAAGGCCGTTGCAGACAGCGCTGCTGCTGCTGCCGGTAAACTGGTTGACACTGCCAAGAAAGCCGTTGAAGAAAAAATGAAATAAGCCGTTCCGTACGAATACGGTATTTAAGATCATAGAAAGGTCTCCCCGCAAAACGGGGAGATTTTTTTTAACCTATAAGGTTTGCAGTTGGCATGGCAGCCCGGCAAACCTGCCCCCTGAGTAAATGCAGCAAACCTTACAGGGTTTAGAAATGCCGGTTTTTGAGCGAAAAAAATCCTGTTTTTTTTTCGGCTGTATTGATTTATTCCCCTACATTTACCCTTTGCATTAATAGAATGCATACCTATGTCCGTCCCTTTGTGTAACAGTTCCAATTCAATTAAAAACCGCCCCAAGTATTTTATCCTCACCAGGTAAAATAAGGAAGACATTAAAGTTTATATCACATCGGCACAAGGCAAAGGAGAAAAACCGGCTATCCTGTATTCCTCCCCCTGCGCATTATGTACTATAAGGCTTGATCAATTCCACCATTCCCTTCGTGAAAATTCACTGAAACACGGGTGTAAATACCCGCGTGCACGTAATGGTATCATGTACCATCGCTTATAAAACTATAATGACCAACCAACTCAAAAACCCTCTTATGAGAAAATTATGCTTGCTGTTGCTTACGGTTTGTTTTGCAACGTTTGTGAATGCACAGATACCGGTTACGGTTACCGGAAATACAAATACCACACCAAATCTTCAGGCAACCTATACTTCCGTGGCTCTGGCAATAGCCGACCTGAACCTGGTTACGTCGATGACTGGCCCTGTTGTCTTCGATTTGGCTGCCGGTTCTACAGAATCGAATGCATCTCAATTAACCATTACAACTGCGGGGAACGCCTCTTTTCCCATCACATTTCAAAAAAGCGGTGCAGGTGCTAATCCAATCCTTACACGTACGGATGCAGGTACAAACACAACCAGTGCTATAGGTGGTTTAGGAGACGGGATCATACGTATTGAAGGAACAGATAACTTGGTATTCAATGGGTTGGATTTGGCTGCTTCTAACCAGGGAATTGAATATGGTTATTATACCCATAAACCATCGGGTACCGATGCCTGCCAGGGATTAACGATCCAAAACTGCAATATTACCATGTCCAAGGGTACCAGTGGTTTTGTTGTTGGTATATATATAGGCAATGGTTCCATATCGGTAAGTTCTGCGACTGGTGTTACCGTTACAGCAAATAGCGGAAGAACCGAAAATGTAACGATCAGGGGTAATTCCATCAGCAATGTACATGCTGGTATTGTTTGCAGGGGATCATCAGCTGCTACTTTTTACGACCAGAATTTCATTATTGGACAATCCGGTGCCGGAAATACTATTCAGAATTTTGGGGGCGGATCCGCCACGACTACGTATGGGGTATATTTTATTTACACCAATAATGTAAATGCCGATTACAATACTATTAATAATGCAGGAGGTGGTGGAAGTGCACATGCGTCCACATTTTATGGTATTTTTTATTCTACTGTAACCGGAGTGATCAGTGGAAGCAATAATAGCTTTACGGTTAATTCAAGCGGTACATCAGCGGTTCAAATGATCTATAATGGAAATGCTGTTACCAGTAATACATTCAGCAATAATACATTCGCAGGTACAATTGCTGCAACCTCAACCAGCTACCTGATTTATGCCAGTTCTGCTACTCCGGATGTTACCATATCAGGTAATCAAACCAGTGGTACATTCACTAAGACAGGTACTTCCGGTACTTTATATTGTTATTATAACTTAGGAAGTCCTGCATCAGGAACAGAAACAATCACCAATAATAATTTCTCCAATTTATCCACTACCGGTACATCCGGTACATCCGGAATTTATACAAATACAGCAGTTGGACAAAATAGGGTTTGTTCCGGAAATACAATTAATAACTGGACTGTAGGTTCTGGAACAACTTACGGTATCTATTGTTTAAGCAGTTTGTCAAATCAGGTATTCAATAATACGGTATCTAATATAACCGGTACCACTAACTCAACATTCATTGGTTTGTATTTTTCAGGTACAAATCCAACCGTTTATGGAAATACCGTTTTTGCGTTAAGTAATGCGGGTACGCAGGTAAGTGGTATTCAAAGTGCTGGTACTGGTACCGTAAACTTATATAAAAACAAGGTTTATGGCTTAAGCTGTACTTCCACAGGTACAACTGCCGGTTTGGTAAATGGAATAATTGTTACTACGATCGGTACTGCTACAAATATTTATAATAATTTAATTGGAAATTTATCTGCATCTGCTGCAACCGGTGGAGATGCTGTCAGAGGTATTTCTTTTACCGGTACTACCTCTTCAACCACAATAAACCTTTCTTTCAATACCATTAATTTAACAGGTGCCGGTGGCACAGGTTTTGGAAGTTCAGGCATTTTTCATACCTACAGTGCCACAGCTACATCAGCCAGCCTGGTAATGAAGAACAATATAATTGTAAATGGAACTACCCCTAGTGGTGCAGGTTTGGCTGTAGCATTCCGAAGAAGTGCATCCACATCTTTAGCAAATTATAATACCGCCAGCAATAATAATTTATTTTATGCAGGTACACCAGGAGCTGCAAACCTGCTTTATTATGATGGTACCAATGCTGACCAGACTATAGGTGCTTTAAAAGCAAGATTAACTCCGGGAGAATCTGTTTCAGTAAGTGAAAATCCGAATTTTGTGAGTACGACAGGCAGCGATCCAACATACCTTCACATTAATACAGGTATTGCAACACAAATAGAAAGCGGCGGAGCCACGATTGGCGGAATTACGGATGACTATGACGGCGACACAAGAAATGTTTCAACACCCGATATCGGCGCCGATGAATTTGCCGGGATAGGGGTTGACCTTTCGGCTCCTACGATCACTTATACCCCACTGGGCAATACCTGTACGCTTACCGGTGTTACCTTAACAGCAACCATCACCGATGCCAGCGGCGTACCAACTGCCGGGATCGGTTTACCGGTTCTTTACTGGAGGATAAATGCCGGTTCTTACAATGCAGCAACCGGTGTTTCTCTGGGAAGCAACCAGTACCAGTTTACCTTTGGTGCCGGTGTGGTGCTGGCTGATGTGGTCTCTTATTATATAGTGGCCCAGGATAATGCCGGAACGCCCAATGTAGGAGCTTTCCCTTCTGCAGGGGCTGGGGGTTTCACCGCTAACCCGCCGGCAGCGGCAACGCCTCCCAGCACACCAAGCTCATATACCATACAGGCAAACCTCAGCGGAACCTATACCGTAGGTGCCGGAGGCGCATATACTACCATTACGGCTGCCGTGGCAGCATATAATACATCCTGTCTCACAGGCCCTGTTATTTTCAGTCTCACGGATGCTACTTACCCCGGGGAGACCTACCCGATCGTGATCAATCCGAACAGCTATGCCAGTTCAACCAATACGCTTACCATAAAACCGGCTGTTGGAGTAACAACTACCATCAGCGGCTCACTGGCAGACGGCTTTTTGTTCCGTGTATACGGCAACTATGTGATCTTTGACGGTTCCAATGCAGTGAGCGGTACCACCCGCGACCTTACCATTACCAATACCAATGTAACATCTCCCTCTGCCGTGTTGTATGGTTCGGTAAGTCCCAACCCGAATGTGGGTGGTACGATCAAGAATGTTATTTTCATTAACGGGTCCACCGGCACCAGCAACGTGGTGTTGGGAAGTTCAACTTCTACCACGGGTTCTGCTGTAGCAGGATTAAGCAACAACTTCACGTTCCAGAACAATAGCAGCCGTACAACCAATTTCGGTTTGTTTGTCATTCAAACCAGCAGTGCAGGTAACGGAAGCGGTATGCTGATCACCGGTAATGACCTTACTACGGGTATTGTCAATGCAGGTATCAGTGTGCAGGGTGTAGATGGAGTTACCATCAGCAACAATACCATCAGTGGCATTGACCCGGCTACCACTGAAGTTGATTATGGGATCCGACTGAGAACCGGAACTATTAATGCAACGGTTTCGAATAATACGATCAGTAACCTCGGGTTTACCGGTGCCACCACAGGTAATGCCTATGGTATCTGGGTTGAATCGGCCAATGCAACTTCCAGCGTCACTGTTTCAGGTAATACCATAACTGACTTTACTTCTTCGGGTACAGCAACAATAAGTACAACCGGCATCTATGTGTCCGGTGCCACCGCGGGTGTTACCATTGAGAAGAACATTATCCGCAATATAAAGCAGACCAATACCACCGGCTATGGAGCCAGCGGTATTCAATTAAGCAGTACTTCTGCAACGGCAAATATTTCAGTAAGGAACAACATGATCTCCGACATTGCCGCTTATGGTAAGGCAACAGCCGGTGTGGCCGATAATGGCTATGGTATTGTTGTTTCAAATGGTGCAGGATACGGCATCTACTATAACTCCATTCACCTGAATACCAACCAGACCCTGGTGGGTGGCTTACCGGCCGCAATAAATATCACGTCCGGCGTTTCCGCAGCAGGCGCCATTGACCTGCGCAATAATATCTTTGCCAACAGCCAGACCATCGGTACCGAGCGTTATGCCATTTACAGCGGCGCTGCCAATACCGTGTTCTCCAACATCGACTATAATGATTATTATTCAGCCGGACCAAACCTGGGTTTCATCGTTTCCAACCGGGCTACCCTTGCAGATATCCAAACCGGTTTTGGCGGGAATACCAATTCGGAGAATGTTCAGCCATCCTTTGTGAGTTCAACCGACCTGCACTTAACGCCCGGCGGTAATTCAAACCTGGATGGGGATGCAACCCCCATCGGGGGCATCACGGCCGATATTGACAACGATGCCAGGGATGGAACCACTCCCGACATTGGTGCCGATGAATTTACAGGGATACTGGGTGTTGACATGGGCGCAACCGCCCTGGTGGCACCCGCTGCATCGGGATGTTATACCGCTGCTGAAACAGTTACCGTAACCATACGGAATTTCGGGGCCAGCACCATCGACTTTGCCGTGGATAATGTAACGGTTACCGTTACGGCCACCGGCGGGTACAACCAGAACGTGATATTGAACTCCGGCACGTTGGCCGCGGGGGCAACCCAGAATGTGAGCATGCCGGCAACCATCAACATGAGCGCCAACGGTGTGTACACGTTTAATGCCAATACCAGTGTGGCGGGCGATATTACCCCGGGTAATGATGCCATGACACCGGTGAACCGCACGGTGCTTACGCTGGGCGGAACCTATACCGTAGGTGCGGGCGGCAATTATACAAACCTGACCGCAGCCGTTGCAGATTATAATGCAGCGAACTGTTTCACCGGCCCGGTTTTCTTTGAACTGACCTCTACCTATACATCGGCAGGCGAAACATTCCCGATCAGCATCAATGCGAATGCAGCCGCCGGTACGAATTATCTCACCATCCGGCCGGCCAGCGGACAAAATCCGCTCATTACCGGAAGTGTGGCAGCAGGATCTATCATTAAATTAAATGGTGCCGACTATGTGATCATTGACGGAAGCAATAACGGATCAAACAGCCGTAACCTCACCATTCAGAATACCACAACCACCACATCGGGTAATGCCGTTGTATGGCTGGCTTCACCCGCCGTGTCGAACGGGGCATCCAACAATATCATCAGGAACTGTATCATTGAAGGTAATTCTTCCACCACCAGTTTCACCGGTATCCACGTTGGAGGTAGTACTACCATCGGCCTGACCACGGCAGGGTTGGATCTGAACAATGCCAATACCATCAGTAATAACCTGTTGCGCAAATCAATATACGGCGTAACCATGTTTGGGATTTCAACAACCACCCCGGACCAGAACAATGTGATCAGTAATAACAATTTTGGTACAGCGGTTACCGGGGAAGGATTCTCCTTACTGGCCATTAATGCAGACAGGCAACAAGGGCTGGTTGTTTCGGGCAACGAAGTACAGAATGTAGTGAATGCCACCAACACGTCTTCCACTCCTTTTGGCGGCATACGACTGCTTGACTTCAAGGATGGAATTTGCTTCAATAATAAAGTACACGACCTGGCTTATACCGGAACCAGCACGCCAAAGATCTATGGCATTGCCATTACCAGTACAACCTTTACCACGGTGGGCAATCCTTCCAATGCACAGGTATATAATAACATTGTTTATAAGATCAATTCAACCGGTACAAGTTCCGTCTGGAACCTCACGGGTATCTTGGCCAGTGCCGGATATGGCGACAGGTTCTATTACAATTCAGTACACCTGACGGGCCAGCTTGCCAATACTTCATCAGGCCTGGCAGCAGCCTTTGCCAACGGCGACGGAAATATCACCAGCGTAGGTACCAATATTGATGTGCGGAACAACAGTTTCAGCATAACCGGCTCCAGTGCAATAGCCGGCGGTAATTTCTGGGCTTATTATACAGGCGCCACTACGCTGGCCGGTTCTACATTGAACTATAATGACCTGTACTGTGCCGCTACCAATGTAACCAATAACGTGGGCCGGTTCAACGGGGTTAACTCAACTACGCTGGCTACATGGCAGGTTGCCACCGGCCAGGAAGCCAACTCCATTTCGGCAGATCCTTTATACAATTCAGCCAGCAACCTGGTGCCCCAGTTGGGCTCACCGCTGGTTGCAGCAGCCACGCCCATCGGTGGCATCACAAAGTTACACGTAATGTAACTACACCAACCATCGGCGCTTACGAACAGGCGGCCGATGCCATTGCACCGGCGATCAGCTATACACTGATACCACCAAGCTGTGCAACAGGCGACCGGCTATTGAACGGGGTGATCATTACGGACGTATCGGGTGTTCCAACAGCAGGTGCATTGCAGCCAAGGGTGTATTACAGGAAGAATGCAGGTGCATGGTTCTCATCACAGGGTACGCTGGCAACGGGTACGGGTACAAATGGTACCTGGAACTTTACCATCGTGGCTACCGATATGGGCGGCCTTACCGGCGGCGACCTGATATCCTACTATGTAATTGCTCAGGATATAGCAGCTATACCAAATATCGCTTCCAATCCTGCTGCAGGTTTGGTTGCCACGGATGTTAATACCGTTACCACTCCGCCAACAACTCCCAATATTGCAGCGGTTGGTGTAACACTCAATGGTACCTATACCGTTGGTGGCGGAGGAGCATACCCGACACTTACAGCAGCCATAGCTTCCTATAACAACGGTTGCCTCACGGGCCCTGTTATCTTTGAACTGCTGGATGCTTCCTACAGCGGAAGTGAGACATTCCCCACCAGCATCAACTTTAATGCAACGGGCAATTCAACCAATACACTTACCATCCGGCCAACGCTTGCATCCACGGTGATCAGCGGTAACGGTGCCGGCTCTCTTATTCCCCTAAACGGTGCATTGTTTGTAACCATTGATGGCCGGATCGGAAGTACGGGAACCACGCATTCACTCACCATTACCAATACCAATACAACCGGTACTGCGATGACATTCAGTAATGATGCATCCAACAATACGGTTAAGTACACCGACCTGAAGAGTGATAATACAGCAACCGGCGTCATCCTGTTCAGTACCTCAACCGGAACAACCGGCAACGACAATAATACCATCGACAATTGCAACATTGGTCCCAATGCGGCCACGCCTATCAATGGTATCTATTCACTGGGATCAAGTTTAACGGTTGATAACAGCAACATCAGCATCACCAATAATAATATCTTTGATTTCTACAGTGCTGCTTCTTCTTCAGCAGGTATGAACATAAATTCTTTCAGCAGCGGCTGGACGATCACGGGTAATAATTTCTATCAAACAGCTACCCGTACTGCTACGGCAAGTAATAATCATTATGGTATATTCATCAGTAACAGCGGAAGTGGTTATACGATATCCAATAACAACATCGGCGGCAGCACAACGGCTGCAGGCGGAACGGCCTGGAACTATGCAGGTACCTTCACCAACCGTTTCACAGGTATTGCAGTAAATGCTGCTTCCACAGCCACCACTTCAATACAGGGTAACCTGGTCGCCAACTTTAACATACTCACCAGTTCGGGTGCTACCACCACCAATGGTAACTTCTCCGGTATCTGGGTATCGGGCGGTAATGCCAATATCGGCACCACTTCCGGAAATACCATCGGAAGCGGTACAGGAAACGGTTCCATAACAATTACCGGAACAACAACCGGAGGTATTGCAAATATCATCTCTTATTCAGGTGTTGGAAACGTGGACATCCGCAACAATACCATTGGCTCCATCAACCTGGTTGGTAATACAACCTCTATTGGTTTGGGCATCAATGGTATCCTGGTGAGCGGTGGTACACCAACCATCATCAATAATACCATCGGAAGCACAGCTACCGCCAACAGCATCAATTCCTCCACGGTGGCAACAGGCACTCAAAGCCTGATGGGTATACAGGTTACCAGTGCTGTAACTACGGGAACCACGATCGACATCACCGGTAACACCGTTGCCAATATGAACCAGTCGGCTACAGGCACTGCTTCATTGATCCGTGGTATCCAATATGGAGGTACTGTGTTTGCCAACATTTCGTCCAACACCATACACGATATCACCGGTGCAAGTGCCAATACCACCGTAGCCGGCGGTGCCACTGCTGTGGAGGGTATCTGTTATACCGGTACTTCACCGGCCGGGGCAACCATATCCCTGAATGAAGTGTATGCGATCAGGGCAACCAATACAGGTGCCGTACAGACAAACCCAACCGGTATAGGATATTCAAATCCAACCGCCGGGGTGATTACCCGAAACAAGATCTATGATATCACCAATGCTTCCACCATGACGGTGGTAACCACACCGCCTACAGCCATCGGATTATTGATCCGGGCAGCGTTGGGTTCAGGTGTTACCATCAGCAACAACATGATCTCTCTGGGTAACGGGCAAACCACCAATACCGAATTCCTCGGTATCGTGAATTCCTTTGCCAACGGAGGTAACTTTGTATATCATAACACCGTTAATATTGAAGGTACAGCTACTGCCGGAGCGCTTCCGTCATTCTGTTTCTTACGGGGTGATAACAGCGCCGCTTCGGCCATCACGTCGCCGGTTGATATACGCAATAACATTTTCAACAACACCCGTACCGGCGGCACCGGTATCCATTATGCCATCGGCAACAACTACGGCAATGCCGCATCATCCGCAACCGGATGGGCTGCAGGCGCTTCCAATTACAATGCCCTGAATGGTTCAGGTGCAACCGGATACTGGAATACCGCCACCAATTTTGCAGGCTGGAAAGCTGCTTCAGCTGGTGATGCAAACAGCGTTGCAGGTATTGCCATCACCTTTGTTGGTGCGGCTATCGGTGATCTCCACCTCAATATGGGTGTTACCCCAACCGAACTTGAATCAGGTGGAATAGCAGGAACAGGTGTTACTGTTGATTATGATAACAATGTAAGGCCCGGACCAGCAGGTTCTGTGAACGGTGGCGCTACCGCACCAGACATGGGTGCCGACGAATTTGACGGCGTTCCGAATGACCTCTTTGCACCAACTATTGCTTACACGGTATTGGCTAATACAACCTGTACTACCGGCAGGAATTTCACTGCCATAGCAACAGACAACAGTGGCATAAACGTAACAGCAGGAACTAAACCAAGGATCTATTACAAACGCAGTACAGACGGAAACGTTTGGAATGATAATACAAACGGAACAGACGGATGGAAATATGCAGAAGCTACAAACTCGGTTAGTCCGTTCGCATTCTTTATCGATTATTCATTGCTCAACGGCGGTACGGGCGTTACCCTGGGTAATATCGTTCAATACTTTGTAACGGTACAGGACCTGGCAGCTACGCCAAACGTGGCCATCAACAGTGGTACATTTGCCCTGGCTCCAACCAGCGTTGCCCTTACAGCAGCGGCCTTCCCGATCGGCGGTACCATTAACAGCTACGGTATCGTGGCAGGATTGAACACCACTTTAACCGTAGGCGCAGCGGGTGATTATACTTCACTGACCGGCGCAACAGGTTTATTCAATGCCATCAATACAAATGGCCTGGTGGGCAACACTACGGTGAACATCCTCGATGCATCCGTAACAGAAACCGGCGCCATTGCATTGAACCAGATACAGGATGGCGGTTGTAACGCAGTGGCTTATACGCTGCTTATTAAACCAAATACTGGCGTTACCGGTACTTTGACCGGAACACTCAATAACAGGGCGCTGATCAGGATACTGAGCAGCAACGTAACCCTTGATGGTTCAAACAGCGGCGGAACAACCCGCGACCTTACCATTACCAATACCAGCACCACCGGACCTTCAGTGCTGCTGATCGGTTCAACCGGTACAACAGCAGTAACCGGAACAACGCTTAAGAACAGCATCGTCATCAACGGATCGCAGAATTCATCGGCTGTGGCGTTGTCGGATTCAGCATTGGGTAACCCGGGTTACTTCAATAACATCACCGTTCAGAATAACAGCATCCAGCAGGCATTTATCGGTGTGTATGCCAATGCAGTGGTTGCAACCGGAAACGGAAGCGGTACCCTGTTCACCGGAAATGACCTGAATACTGCCGGCGCCAACTCCATCCGGCTGGTAGGTCTTTATGCACAGGGGGTTGACGGTGTTACCATCTCAAACAACAACATCGCCAACATGTCCAATTCCCTGGCTGAATCGCCCAGGGCCATCTGGCTGGCAACCGGAACCAACAGTGGTACCGTTTCACAAAACAATATCTCCACGCTGGCATCAACCAATACGGGAGCATTTGCCTTGACCGGTATCTATGTAACACCGGGCACCGGTGCTACGGGCATCACCGTGAATAACAATACCATCAGTGGTTTGACCAATGCCGGAACGGGTGCTACGTTTGGCGGTATCATAACTACCAGCCCCAACACGAATGTTACCAATAATACCATTTCTAATCTGACCCAGAACGGGGCCAGCTCTTCCATCGGTGCGTATGGTATTGTGCAGAGCGGTGCAAATAATGCTACCGTATCTGGTAATTCGGTCTCCGGAATACTGTCTACCACCAGCGCAACACCCATTGGTATCGGTGTGCAGGGTGCCAGCACCAATATGAATATTTTCCGGAACAGCATTTCCAACATCAAGAATACCAATACCACCGGTTGGGGGGCTCACGGGATCCAGCTGGCTTCCAGTTCCACAACGGCCAATATCAATGTATACAACAACCTGGTGTATGATGTGGCAGCGGATGGCTTTAACGGCATTACAGCAACCGACAACGGCTATGGTATCATGGTTCAGTCAGGCGGTGGTTATAATATCCGCTTCAACAGCATCAACATGAACACCGACCAGCCTGATATAGTTGGAAGGCCTGCTGCCATCAATATCTCATCCGGTATCACCACAGCGGCATCACTGGATATACGCGATAATATCTTTGCCAACACGCAGACAACGGGTAACCGCTATGCCATCATCAGCGGCGCAGCCAATACCGTGTTCAGCAATATCAACTACAACGATTACTATTCAACCGGGTTAGTGGGTTATAACGGTACCACCGAATACGCCAACCTGGCCGCCTGGCAGGCAGCCAGCGCACAGGATGCGAACAGTGTGGCCGCAGATCCGTTGTTCACCACACCTACAAACCTGAACCTGCAGGCAACATCGCCTTTGATAGGTTCCGGTGTTACCATCGGTGGTATCACGAACGACTTTGTGAACTCAACCCGTAACAGCCCACCGTCGATCGGTGCGTATGAGAACAAGATCGTGGTAGCTGCCACCGTGTTCCTGCACGGCGCATTCAGCTCCGGACTGAGCCGTCATAAAGATGTGAGTGCAGCATGGGCTGCCGTGCTGAATGCAAATGCATTGAGCCAGCCTTACAGCGGCGCTCCGTTCAACTATGCAGGTACCGAGAGCGTATCAGCCGGCTTCTTCACATCAACCGTTGCCACAACCGATATTACCGATTGGGTACTGGTTGAATTAAGGGATGCCGTAACCCCAACCACCGTTGTGAGCACGCGTGCGGCATTTGTGCGGGAAGATGGGCTGATCGTTGACGTGGATGGCGTATCACCTGTTGCGTTCAAAGGATTTGCTGCTGGTAACTACTTCATCACCATCAGGCACCGCAACCACCTGGGTGTTCGTTCAGCAACCGCACAATTGATAGATGGTGCTGTTGCCCCAACGGCGTACGACTTCAGCAGTGCACAGGCGCAGGCATACCAGGACCCGGCCATACTTGCCCTGCCTTCACCGAATAATAACAATGCCATGAACTCGGTAGGCGGTAAATTTGTTCTGTGGGGTGGTAATGGTAATGCGAATAATACAACAAGGGCCAACGGGCCGCTTGCCCAGAATGATTACTCGTTCCTGATCACCACCACGCTGGCTGGTAACGTAACCGGGAATATCCCGAACGTGTACAGCAGGGCCGATTATAACATGGATGGAACCGTAAGGGCGAACGGGCCACTTACTCAGAACGATTACTCATTCCTGATCACGACAAGCCTGGGAGGAAGTGTAACCAAGATCATAACTCAACATCAATAATCCTACAATAAATTAAAACAATGAAAATGAAACAGATTTTTGTACTGATAACAGGATTGATGCTGGCCCTTGGAAGCCAGGCACAATTAATACACGGCTCCATCCAGCCCAGCGTGGGTGGCATCAACAGAGTTGATATCCTTTTCAGACCAACGTATACCAGTGCAGCCGGAGAGTATGTGAATTATGTCCAGTTCTGTGTAGCAATACCTTCGGCGGTTTCCGGAGGTGTTACGGCATCCCTGACGGGTGTCGGGAATTTTGCTACTTTAGTATTTCAACAGGATGCACCTTACACATATGCGTCTACCGGTGAAAGGATATTTACCTGGGTATGGCCTGAACCCGGCTGTAACTGCAATGTCATGGACTGCAGGTACCGAATTCATCGGGGCCACGGTCACGTTCCAGGGTAACCCATCCGCTGCTGCCCAGGTTAGGGTAGTGGATTATACAAATTATGGTGGCGGAACCAACAGCAATACTTATTATGCGATTACATCAACTGCTGGCGATCGCACGGATTATGCCAGCCTGTTCTATCAGAATGCAGGTGTAAGTACTACAGGTACTTATGGTAATGCCGACCAGTTTGTGCGTACGGATGGTAACATCACATTGCCTGTTGGCCTGCTGAGCTTCAATGGCTATAAAGATGGTACACGTAACCAGTTGCGCTGGATAACCAGCACCGAGCAGAATAACCTTGGCTTTGAAGTACAGCGTTCACTGGATGGAGTGAACTACAGCAGCATCGGTTTTGTGAATTCGCTGGCGAACGGGGGCAACAGTTCCATTCAGTTGAATTATGCATTTACGGATAATAATGTAACCGGCACCAAACAATTCTACCGCCTGCGCCAGGCCGACCTCAGTGGCGGCAGCAAGCTGAGTAATATTGTGGTGCTGAAGTCTGATAAACCAACGTTGATAACCATCGACGGCATGTTCCCGAACCCGGCCACTACCGTGGTGAACCTGATGATATCATCACCGGTGAAGGACAAACTGACGATGACCGTTGTTGACATGAGCGGCCGTACCATGATGCAGCGCAGCCTGAACGTGGAAACCGGAAGCAATACCTTACCGGTGGATGTATCGGGCCTGGCAGGCGGCACCTATATGGTGCGCATGATCAGCAGCACCGGCGAAGTGACCACCGGTAAGCTGGTGAAGCAATAACCCCTTAAGATAGAATGCGAAGGGCTGTGTGAGAACACGGCCCTTTTTTTGTTTTTACCGCAGAGGTTTTTTTTACCGCAGAGAACGCAGAGGAGGAACCGCAAAGGGCGCAAAGAAAGACCTTTGCGGACTTTGCGCTAACCTTTGCGTTCTCTGCGGTAAAACCTCCGCGTTCTCTGCGGTAAAACCTCTGCGTTCTCTGCGGTAAAACCTCTGCGTTCTCTGCGGTAAAACCTCCGCGTTCTCTGCGGTAAAACCTCTGCGTTCTCTGCGGTAAAACCTCCGCATTCTCTGCGGTAAAACCTCCGCGTTCTCTGCGGTAAAACCTCCGCGTTCTCTGCGGTAAAAATCTTTGCGGTTAAACACCCGTAAATGGGTAACGAAAAATTCATCTTCAAAACCCTTGATAAACCAGGTATTTTTACTATATTGATACCCGTTTCGGATACAATACTCCTTTAAAAGATTCCAGGCTCATCCCTCAGACTGCAGGCAGGACATTTTTCAAAACAAAAGAACAGGATCTGATAATTATGAGAGCATTCATATTGTTCATGTCATTGTTTTTATGCCAGGGCATCCATGCTGCTACGTATTATATCAGCCCTTCGGGCAATGATACAACCGGCGACGGCAGCCTCACCCTGCCCTGGGCCAGTTTACACAAGGCAACCACCCAGGTGATCACGGCAGGCGATACCATCCGGGTGCTGCCGGGGGTTTATTATGAGACCGAAGAATGTTTTTTGGCCGTAGGAGTCAACATCCTGGGGTCCGGCATCGGGTCTTCTTTCATCAACAGCCAGTACAGTAATTATTTTTCCACTTTCCTCACCCTCAGTTCGCCGGACGGCACCATCGGCAACCAGTTCATATCCGGGCTCAGCATCGACGGGGGCTATGTGAACGACTCCGTTTTCAAGACCTGGGTGGCCATCTGGGTCACGGGCCGTGGCTATGTGAACATCAACAACTGCCATATCACTAATTTCAAGAACCGGGGTGTGATCTTCGACGGCAACCATGCAACCGAACCCCGCCAGGATACGAATGTGTATGCATTTTACAACCGTTTTGAATACAATACCATTCTGAATTCGGCCGAGAACAACGGCGCTTACGGAGCCGGGCTCCTCAACATCGGCGGACAGGCGGGCATGTTCATACACAATAATAACCTGGTGCAGAACCAGCGGGATTCCTTTGCCAACGGATGGCCCATCAAGTACTGGGACAATGGCTGGCTGCGGGGTGTGATCATCCACAACAACACCTCATCAAATCGCCCTTCCCGGCAGCTACCCGGGGCAGGGGGGCGACTGGGATTTTGCCATCGAACTCTTCAATATCCAGGGACTGGAGGTCTTCAATAACTATATTGAAGGAAGCATTGACCTCAACTATAATTACATGGGTAATTACGATTACTGCGCCTGGATACACAACAACACATTCAACCACTCCGTGCTTAACGGCCGCACCGAAAGCGGGATCATTTTTGAATACCGCACCGAATCGGCCCTGGTGGAAAGGAATATCTTCCGGAACATTTCGGCAGGGGTCGTTTTCAATACCCGTTCGTACCACGACCCCGGCGGCAACGATACCATGGCCGTAACACCCTCCGGGGGCTACAGCTACCTCACCGATATAGTCATCCGCAATAATCTTTTCACCAATATTTACCAGGGCAACGGGGCAGCAGCCGGGGGAGGCGTGATCTTTCACAGCGAAAGTTCGAACGATACCCAGATCAACGGCCTGGACATTGACTACAATACCATCGTGGCCCAGGAGGGCGACGAGCCCTGGTTCGGCATCTCCCTGCTGTCGTTGCAGAACGGCATGGCAAACAATGTGAACATCCGAAACAATATCGTGAATGGTTTTTTGGAGACCTGGCTCCGGGGCGATTCATCCGTAACCAATATCAACGGCATAACGGTAACCCATAACAATGCATTTGATAATGGTTTTGGCAACGGCAATGCGCCTTCCTGGCCCGGCGGCAACCCGCAGAATTATACCTACAGCAATAACCTGAGCGTGGATCCGCAGTTCATTTCACCCACGGTTCATCACCTGCAGCCTTTATCGCCGCTCTATGGTGCGGGCACTTCCATTCCGGGGGTCAATAACGACATTCTTTACAACGGGCGCAATTACCAGCCAACCATCGGGGCCTACGAGGATAATTTACTTTTTTCGGCCAGGCTATTCCTGCAGGGCGCTTACAGTGCCTCGCTGGGCCGGCATAAAGATGTAACGCCTGCATGGGCAGCCATACTTAATGCCCATGCAACCATACAACCTTATGGCCCCATTTATGGATATAACGGTTTGGATTCCGTTCCGGCAGGGTTCTTTACCGATACCAATGCCAATGGTATTGCCAGCGATATCATCGACTGGGTGCTGCTTGAACTGAGGAGCACGGCTAACCCGGCAACGGTAATAAACCAGCGTGCAGCGCTGATCCGGGAAGACGGGCTTATTGTAGATACCGATGGCGTTTCGCCCGTTGCATTCAAAGGGGCGCAGGCCGGTAATTACCTGGTGAGCATCCGGCACCGGAACCACCTGGGCGTGCGTACATCCGTTGTACAATCATTGAACGGAACGATGGCGGCACCGGTTGTATATGATTTTACCACCGCACAGTCATCAGCGTACCAGGATCCCGTGGTCTTGTCAAGTCCGCCGCCGAATAACAATAACGCGATGCTGGCATTGCCGGGAGGTAAGTTCGGGTTATGGGGAGGCAACAGCAACAGCAACACAACCGTGCGGGCCAATGGCCCCCTGGCACAAAATGATTACCTGCATCTTATTACCAGCACCCTGGGTGGTAATATAACCATACAGCTCCCCAATGTTTACAGCAGCGCCGACATGAATATGGACGGTACCGTGCGGGCCAATGGCCCCTTGCTGCTGAATGATTACCTCTTCCTGGTAACAACCACGCTCGCGGGTAACATAACAAGGATAATCACACAGCACCTGTGATCTTTTTTTATTCCTGATACAGGTTTTTACCACAAATGATTTTAACCGCAAAGGAATTAACCGCAAAGGGCGCAAAGGAGTTAACCGCAAAGGACGCAAAGCAACTTAGCGGACTTTGCGTTGCACTTTGTCTTAGCGCCCTTTGCGGTAAAAAAAACTCAAACCTTATGAGGCTTAATCAATTAACCGCTGCCCGGGGAATGAACTTTGCGCCCTTTGCGGTTCTCTCTTAGCGCCCTCTGCGGTTAAAAAAAAACCTCAAACGTTACAGATCTCTGCAGTAAAAATCCTCCAAACCTTAAAGATCTCTAATAAAATGCGGAAATAAACAATACTATTTTAATATGACCCTTGCAGCATTATGCCATAATAAAGTATCTTGCAGGTGGTTTGGCATGATAAATGTGCCCGATATGTGCTTAATATCCAACAATTTCCTGCCAAAAACCGTTTCAGCAGAACTACTGCCTGAATTTTAATTGTAAACCCTTGTTAATAGATACTATGAAAAAAAATTTACTTCGTACTGTCCTTACTGTGTTTAAGTGCTGGTACCTGGGCACAGGTTAGTTTAACGAACGGAACTC